>WGGC01000143.1 GCA_015491905.1 Bacteroidales bacterium
ATTCTTCTTTCATTGGTATTTTTCTCTTTGGGAATGCCAATAATCAATTGTTTTCCTGAAGGTTTGGTAGCAAGCTTCTCTTCTAAAGGAAGTAAATTGTTTTTTTCTTTTAAGTGTAAAAAAGATTTTCCCTGATCTGTCATTATTTGGTGTGTTTAGAAATTCATAAAAATATTATTGTATTAGTTCATAGGTTATTAGTCGTTCGTTGTTTTCAACTTCTTTAATGTTAATTTTTATATATGAGTCAGGTAATAACTCAGTTATTTTTTCCGGCCATTCCATTAAACAATAATTTCCGCTATAAAGATATTCTTCAAAACCGATATCATATAATTCCTCCAACTTTTCAACCCTATAAAAATCAAAATGATAAATATATTCATTTTCTTTGGTTTCATATTCATTTACCAGGGAAAAAGTCGGACTATTTACTTCATCATCCGAGTTTAATTGCCGTACAATAGATTTTATCAGAGTTGTTTTGCCGGCGCCCATCATACCATAAAATGAAAATATCCTTTCATTACCGGCATTTCTAATAATTTCTTTTGCAATTTCGGATAAATTATCTACTGTTTTTGCTTTAAATTCTGTTTTTTTATTCATTAAATTATTTCGACTTTAAAGTTATAATAGGTATCAGTGCTTCCTCCAGTGAAATTCCACCATGCTGAAATGTATTTGTATAATATTTTACATAATAATTAAAATTGTTTGGATAAGCAAAAAACTGGCTTCCGCTTGTAAAAATCCAACGGGTACTTACATTCATTTTAGGAAGAAAATACTCTTCAGGTTTTGTCATCTCAAAAACTTCTTTTGGATTATAAGCCAGACTCTTTCCATATTTATATCTTAAGTTTGTATTTACATTTTTATCACCCAAAACTTTAACAGGGTCATGTACTCTAACAGAACCATGGTCAGTAGTGATAAATAATGTAACATCCTTTTCTGATAAATATTTAATAATTTCAAATAATGAGGAGTGCTCAAACCATGAGGCCATAAGTGAACGATAAGCCGATTCATCAGAGGCAAGTTCTTTTATAATTTCCATATCTGTTCTTGCATGAGAAAGCATATCAACGAAATTATATACAATTACATTAAAGTCATATTGCATTAAGTTTGAAATGTTTTCCTGTAATTTCTTGCCTGCATCAAGGTTTAAAATTTTATTGTATGAAATTTTATCGTGCCGGCCATATCTTTTAAATTGTTCTATAAGTAACTCAGCTTCAAACTGATTTTTTGTTCCTTCCTCATTTTCATCAACCCAAAATTGGGGAAAATGTTTTCTTATTTCTAAAGGCATAAGCCCTGAAAAAATCGAATTCCGGGCATATTGAGTAGCTGTGGGTAAAATACTATAATATATTTCATCTTTATGTACTCTGAAATAATTTGATATTAAAGGTTCTATTATTTTCCACTGATCGTATCTAAGATTATCGATAAGTAAAAAGAATACTTTTTGATTAGCATTTATTTGCGGAAGAACTTTATCTTTAATAAGAGTATGTGAAAGAGTGGGTTTATCATCAGTTTTTCCATACAACCAGTTTTTATAATTTTTTGTATAAAATTTAGAAAAGCCGTAATTAGCTTCATTCTTCTGCATAGCGAGGATTTCATTTATTCCGGTATCTTCAGATTTTTCCAAATCAATTTCCCATCTTATCAATTTTTTATAAATATCAATCCACCCTTTAGAATCTAGCCTGTCTTGTAATTCCATACTGATTTCCCTGAATTCTTGCTGATAATTTAGGGTTGTCTTTTCTCCTATAAGTTTTTTATTTTCTAAATTTCTCTTTAGGGAAAGCAATATCTGCGTAGGCTTAACGGGTTTTATAAGATAGTCAGCAATATTTGAGCCAATTGCATCTTCCATAATTGACTCTTCTTCACTTTTAGTAATCATCACCACCGGCAAATTAGGATGGGTTTGTTGAAGTTTTTCCAGCACTTCTATACCACTCATTCCCGGCATCTGTTCATCCAGAAAAACAATATCAAACTGCCCATTGTCAAGTTGTTCAAGAACTTCGTCACCACTATTTACTGCAACAACTTTGAATCCCTTTTCTTCAAGATATATTATATGGGGTTTCAGCATTGAAATCTCATCATCTGCCCAAAGTATTTTTGTTCCGCTCATAATCCTTATTTTATTATGTTTGTTATTGAGGTTAATGGTTATCTTTGTTATAAATATAATTTTTTTAATCTTTCCTCAATTTATTACACAAAAATGAGGTATTTCTTTGGTTCTGTAAAGTAATGAAAACAAATTTAAGAAAATTTATGAGTGCCGGAAAAATTAACAAACGTAAAATATTTAATGACCCCGTTTATGGTTTTATATCTATTACAGATGATTTAATTTTTGACATCATTGAACATCCATATTTTCAACGACTTAGAAGAATTAAGCAACTAGGACTTACACATTTGGTATATCCTGGGGCTTTACATACCCGGTTTCATCATTCTTTGGGGGCAATGCATTTAATGGGAAAAGCATTAAATGAATTAAAAATGAAAGGCTACAAAATTTCTAAAAAAGAATTTGTTTCTGCTCAAATTGCTATGTTGCTGCATGATATCGGGCATGGTCCTTATTCCCATGCTCTTGAACATAGTATTGTTGACGGTGTCAATCATGAAAAAATTTCCATTTTGTTTATGCACCGTTTAAACACAGAATTCAAAGGGAAATTAAACCTTGCTATTGATATTTTTGAGAATAATTATTCAAGAAAATTTTTTCACCACCTGGTAACCAGTCAGTTTGATATGGATAGATTAGATTACCTTAAAAGAGATAGCTTTTTTACCGGGGTTTCTGAAGGAATAATAAATTATGAAAGATTATTGAATATGCTGGAGATTGCCAACGACCGTCCGGTAATTGAATATAAAGGAATTTACTCTGTTGAAAAATTTATTACTGCCAGAAGACTTATGTACTGGCAAGTTTATTTACATAAAACAGTTCTTTCTGCCGAGTATATGGCTTTTTATTTATTAAAAAGGGCAAAAGAACTGTCTTTAAAAGGAGTTTCTATTTTCTCTACTCCTGCTTTAAAATTATTTCTCGAACACTCTATAAATGAAAATGATTTTATTAATGACAAAAAAATACTGGATGATTTTGCTTGTTTGGATGATTATGATATTTATTCTTCAATGAAAGTATGGCAAAGCCATACAGATATTGTACTGTCCACTTTAAGTAAAGGCTTGGTAAACAGACATCTGTTCAAAATTGAATTACAAAATGAACCTTTTAATCCTGAAAGAGTACAAAAAGTTAAAAATGCTGTTTTAAAACATTTTAAAATTTCACAAAATGAACTTAATTATTTTGTTTTTGAAGAAAGCACCTCCAATTATACTTATAAACCCGGTGTTGATAAAATAAATTTATTATTTAAAAATGGCAGTATAATGGATATTTCCGAAGCATCCGACCAGTTGAGTATCAATACTTTATCTAAACCAACGGTTAAATATTTTTTGTGTTATCCTAAGGATATTGTATTATGAAACTAATTTTTTATAAACATCTATTAATTATAAGATTATGTAACAAAAAAATTACTATTTTTATCTTTGATAAACCAAAAGAATATGGAAGATAGCTCCCGTGAACAAAAAGAATTGGAAAAGATGTTGCAAAGGATATCTGAAGTGATGGAAAAGGCAATGTCCAGGTCCAAGTTTAATTTACAATATGCTCTAAAAGAAATTTCTCAAATATTAAAAGTTAGTTTAACAGCATTTTACTATTTTAATAAATCAGAAAAAGAACCTGTTATTTACTCATATTCAAAAGATAACAAATCTAAAAAACCTTTTAAAAATGCTTATCCCCTTTTCCATTATTTAACTTTACAAAGTAAAGATAAACCTGTTATTTTACACGAAATTAATGATTCAAGTCCTGAATTTCCAATTGGAAAAATTGAATCTTTTATGGGTATTCCTATTACTTTTAAAGGATCTTTAAATGGAATTATTGCCATAGCGGATTTCAAACCTGTCAAATTCGCTCCAGTTTCTCAGAAGTTATTAAATAATTTTGGTAAATTTATCCTTCTAGAAGATATTAGGCTTCAAACATTTAACAAATTAAATGAAGTGCAGACAAAGTATAAAATTATTTATGATAATTTAGATGTTGGGATAATTTTGTTAAAAGATGAGACTATTATTGAATGTAATGAAAGATTCTATGAAATGACGGGATTTAACCCATCTCAAATAGAAGGACAAAAACTAATAAGTATTTCACCAAAATTTCAACCTGACGGAAATCATTCCGATAAAAAGTTTAATCTGTTTTTACGCGCTTCAAAAAGAAAAAAACAGGTTTTAGAGTGGAGTTTTAAAACCAGTAACGGACAAATATTATATACTGAGATTAAGTTGGCAAATTCCATTGGATTATCTGATGTTGACACAATAGTGTTTGTATATGATATTTCAAATCAAAAAAAGTTTGAACGTGAATTAGTTAATGCAAGGGAAAAAGCTGAAAAGGCAAACAGGATGAAATCTGTTTTTTTGGCAAATATGTCTCATGAAATCAGGACTCCGTTAAATTCAATTATTGGTTTTTCAGATTTATTATTGGATGAAGATGCAGATGCAGATGAAAGAAAAATGTACTCTGAAATGATAAGCACATCAGGCAGATCTTTATTAAGCCTTATTGAAGATATTATTGATATATCAAAGATTGAAGCGGGGCATTTAAAAATCCGAAAAACAGAATTTGATGTCCATAAAAGTTTAGATGATATCCTGGAAACATTTGAGCATGAAAAAATAAATAGAGGAAAGTCACATATAAAATTGATTCTGAAAAAAGGAATTAAAGAAAGTTCTTTGGTTATAAATTCTGATTTATACAGGTTCAGGCAAATATTTGTAAATTTAATTACCAATGCTATTAAGTTTACAGAAACGGGTACAATTGAATTCGGATATACATCCTTTTCACCACAAATGATTCAATTTTATGTAAAAGATACAGGTATTGGAATTAATCATGATGAGATAGCAATAATATTCGAGCGTTTTGGCCAGGCTAAACAAGAATATATCGAAAATAAAGAAGGTAAAGGACTAGGCCTTGCCATTACAAATTCATTAGTTAAATTGCTGGGAGGAAACATATGGGCAGACTCAGAACCCGGAAAAGGAAGTACCTTCTTTTTCACCATACCAACAGGAAAAAAACTTTCACTACATAATGAACTTAAAAATATTTTTAATGAATCGCTAAGTGGCAAAACTATTTTAGTTGTAGATAATATTGAAGAAAACTTTCATTTTATAAGAGGGGCGCTACAAGCTACAAATGGACTCTTTTTATGGGCAAAAGGAGGTATAGAAGCTGTTAAAATTTGCGCGGAAAATCCCGAAATTAATTTAGTGCTTATGGATTTACTTATGCCTGACCTTGATGGAATGACAGCTACACGAATGATAAAAAAAATGAATCCTAACCTGCCAGTTATAGCTCAAACTGCTTTTGGAGCTTCTTTGTCAAAAGATAAAATTATGAAAAACGGTTTCGATGACTGGATAGAAAAGCCTATTTCTTTTGAAGAACTATTTAGTAAACTTGCCCGACATTTAGTATCGTAAATTTTTGCCAATGAGCCTGGAAGCAAGAAAGATATTGACAGAATACTGGGGATACCAACGCTTCCGTCCAATGCAGGAAGAAATAATTGACTCTGTTCTTCAGAATAATGACACCTTTGCCTTAATGCCTACCGGCGGGGGCAAATCATTAACCTTTCAAATTCCCGCTCTTGTACGTCCTGGGTGTTGCCTTGTTATTACACCATTAATTTCACTTATGAAAGATCAAGTGGACAGATTGAAAAAAATGGGAATAAAAGCAAAAGCTATTTATACGGGAATGTACTGGGAAGAAATAGATGCTGCCTTTTCAGAGGCCATTTATGGAAAGTTAAAATTTCTATATGTTTCGCCTGAACGATTAATGAATGAAAATTTTCAACAGGCACTGGCAAAAGTAAATATTAACTTAATTGCTGTTGATGAAGCCCATTGTATATCACAATGGGGTTATCAGTTTCGTCCTCCATATTTACGAATTGCAGAAATAAGACAATTTTTCCCAAAAATACCTGTTCTTGCTGTTACTGCCACAGCAACTCCTAAAGTTGTAGATGATATTATTAAAAAATTAAATTTCAAGAAAAAGATTATTTTCAAGGCTTCATTTGAGCGTAAAAATATTGCCTACAGAGTTGAAAAAGAAAGTGATAAAACCGGAAGAATGCTACAAATTTTAAAACAGGAAGCCGGTTCATCAATTGTATATGTTCGTAACAGAAGAAAAACCAGAGAATTAGCAGAAATTTTAATTAAAAATAATGTTAAGGCTACATATTATCATGCAGGATTAGAACAAAATATAAGAAATCAAAGGCAAAACATGTGGTTTACCGGAAAAGTACAAGTTATTGTGGCAACAAATGCTTTTGGTATGGGAATAGACAAGTCTGATGTAAGAAAGGTTATCCATTACAATTTGCCAGACTGTATTGAATCTTATTTTCAGGAGGCAGGAAGAGCCGGAAGGGATGGGAAACCGGCAACAGCTATTCTTTTATACAATAATCATGATATTGGTCATTCCAAAAAACAACTTACGGAATCATATCCCGACATAGAAACTATCAGAAATATATATAATTCCCTTGGAAACTACTTTCAAATTCCGGTGGGAAGCGGAAAGGATATGGGATATAGTTTTAAAATTACTGAATTTGCATCACAGTATAATTTCGGATTAATAACTGTTTACAGCACAATAAAATTACTGGAAAAAGAAGGATTTATTTTTTTTAAAGAGTCTGCAGGAAGGTTCTCAAAACTTAAATTTAAAGTTGATTATAATCAAATGTATCGTTATATTGTTGAAAATGCCAGATTTGAGGTTTTACTAAAACAAATAATGCGATCATATGGAGGGGTGTTCTCAGATTATGTAAACATTGATGAAAAAATTCTTTCAAAAAGAACAGGAATTAAGCCTGAAAGTGTTTATTCAGCACTTGCATATCTCTCAAAAATAAAAATTATAAGCTATGTTCCTTTAAATAGTACTCCTCAAATTTTTTATAATACAGAACGATTACCTAAAAGCCATATTGGTTTGTCACCAGAGAATTATGAAAATCTCAAAAAAGCAGCACAAAGCCGTTTGGATGCATTATTGAGTTTCATAAATAACCATATTACATGCAGAAGTATTCAACTATTAAGCTACTTTGGAGAAAAACACCAACATCGATGTGGTATTTGTGATGTTTGTACCAGTATGAATAAAATGGAACTTTCATCAATAGAACTTGAAGTTATTCAAAATCAAATTATGGACTTATTACTGGAAAAACCTAGAAATTTATATGAATTAGTTCCTTCTGTTAAAAACACAACAGAAGAAAAAATTATCAAAGTTATTCAATGGCTTCTCGATCAGGATATACTTTATAGGACTCCTGATGAAAAAATTCACTGGAAACAACAAATGAATTTAGATCTTTAGTAGTTTTTTTGTATTTTTATAAATCAAAAATTAAATTTTAAAAAGAGTAAATGAAAAAAATATTAGTTACATTCATATTAATGATTGCTATTACCCAATTTGGTATAAGCCAGGTTACTTCAAAAGGTTTTTATGCAGATGGCGGAATAGCATTTCCTTTAAAAGACTTAGGAAAAGGAGTTGTTTCTGAAAATAATTCAGGAATGGCATCTACAGGTTTTCACATTGAAGTAGGATATAGTCATTTGTTTACAGAGTTGTTTGGAGTTAAACTTGCCACCTACTATTATGGAAGTCGTTATAGCAGACACAAATTTGACAATTTTTACCGCGGCAGATTAGATGATGCCACTCATAGTGTTGAAAGCACACAGGGATGGTCAATGACAGGCTTATTGCTAAAGCCATTTATATTTCTGCCTGTAGGCGATAAATTTCATCTTGAGATAAATGGAACAGCTGGTTTCCTTGCCTTTTACACCCCTAAATACCAATTAATTACACAAAGTTTTATTCCTAATGGAAATTCTACTCTCAGCAATTATTATCGTAACCAGGGGAAAGGTAATTCATTTGCTTATGGAGCAGGAAGCCGTATGGTTTTTTCATTTAAAAAGATGGATTGGTTTGTTTCGGCTGATCTTTTCTACAGTAATATAAAATATACAGCTTCCGGGATAAACGAAAGTAATACATCATATAGTTTTATAAACAAAATGAATATTGGTTATTTTAGTATAAATTTTGGTTACATAGTATATTTATAAAAAATTTCTTGAGAAAATTACCTATATCATATTATACAAGAACTGATACCCTTGAAATAGCCAAAGACTTACTGGGAAAATACCTTATTACAAATATTAGTGGTAAGATTACTGGTGGAATAATTGCAGAAACTGAGGCTTATAATGGGGTTTTCGATAAAGCTTCTCATGCATATAACGGAAGAAGGACGAAACGAACAGAAACAATGTATTCTTCAGGAGGTATCAGTTATGTATATTTTAGTTATGGGATGCATTATCTGTTCAACGTGGTAACTTCTGTAAAAGAAGATCCCAAAGCTGTTCTAATAAGAGGTATCATTCCGGAATTTGGAATTGAAGAACAAATAAAACGAAGAAATTTTACAAAAAAAGAAAAAACACAGCTAACTAATGGCCCTGCCAAATTATGCCAGGCACTTGGAATAACAAAATTACAAAATGGAATCTCGCTATTAGGAGATACAATTTGGGTTGAAGATAGGTATTTTAAAATTTCTAAGAATAAAATAATTACAACCTCACGGGTTGGAGTTGAATATGCCGGGGAAGATTCTATGCTTCCATACCGGTTTATTCTTGATAACCCTAATTATGTTCCTGTCAAATTACGAAAATAAAAAAGAGGTTATCAAAAAATGACAACCTCTTTTTATTTCAGCATGGTAAAAATTATTTTATACCATGTGATAAATCTGCTCCTGCTTTAAATTTAACTACTTTTTTAGCAGGGATGCTAATTTCTTTACCGGTTTGTGGATTACGACCTTTTCTGGCAGAACGCTCCGAAACAGAAAAAGATCCAAAACCAACTAAAGCAACACGTTCACCATTTTGAAGAGCATTTGTTGTTGACTCAACGAAGGCATCTAGTGCTTTTTTTGCATCAGCTTTGCTTAATCCGGCGCTGGCAGCCATAGCATCAATTAATTCAGCTTTGTTCATAGTTGTAAATTTTAATTAACATTTAAACAATTTGCCTAACAAATATACAAGTAAATCAGTTAAATGCAAAGATTTACCCTAAAAAACAGTAGAAATGTTAATAAAATGGCACTTTTGTTGATAATTAATGATGAAAAATTGCTGAAATCCTTATTATATCAGTATTTCAGAAATTTTTTTAGGCAAATTTCCAATTATTATTTATTGTAAAACCTCTTAATAAATCAGGAGTATTCATTCTTTTTCTTCCGGCAATTTGTATAGAATTAAGTTCTAAAAGGTTGGTTTTAGTTTTTACAAAAAAATAATTTTTCCCATCTGTTTGAATTGATCCGGGAGTTAAATTATCCATATTTTTATTATTTTCCGGTTTTGCCTGGTATATTTTCATCATCAATTTATCTCCTTCCGGAGAAATCAGGTACGAATATGCCCCTGGAAAAGGACTTAGTCCTCTAATAAAGTTATGTAAGGTTTCACTTTCCTGATTCCAGTTAATTTTACAATCTTCTTTAAAAATTTTAGGGGCTTTTTTTAAAGGAAGCTTAACTTGTAATTTATCCTGTTCTATGGGTTTTGCCTTGCCGGTTCTGATTTTTTCTATCGTTTCTGTTAACAATTCAGCTCCTACTAACATCATACGGTCATGTAATGAACCTGCATTTTCATTATCACCAATCTTAATTTTAGTTTGTAACAATATTTTTCCGGTATCAATTTCTTTATCTAAAATAAATGTTGTTAGCCCTGTTTCTTTCTCCCCATTAATAATTGCATGGTTTATGGGAGCTGCACCTCTGTATTGCGGCAAAAGAGATGCATGTAAATTTATGGTTCCCAGAGGTGGCATATTCCACACTTGTTCAGGAAGCATTCTGAAAGCTACAACCACTTGTAAGTCTGCTGAAAGATTTTGTAACTGGGATAAAAAGCCCGGATTTTTTAAACGATCAGGTTGTAAAACCGGTAATTGATGTTGAAGAGCAAATGTTTTTATTGCTGAGAACTTAATTTTCTTTCCTCTGCCGGCAGGTTTATCAGGAGAGGTAATAACTCCTACTACGTTATATCCTGCTTCTATAATAGCTTTAAGCGAGGGTACGGCAAAATCAGGAGTGCCCATAAAAACAATTCGTAAATCTTCTTTTTTTATTGACATTGTAATAAATTTTTCAACGAAATTAATAAAAAAAACCCGGCTGATTTTCAGCCAGGTTTTTCATTATAAAAAGGTTATATTATTTCTTAAGATTCGCTTTTTTTTCTTCTGCTCTGGCAATATATTTATTAATATTTCTTGCTTCAAGACTTTTATAGTAATCTTTTTTAATGCGAGTATAGGCTTGAATAGCACGGTCGTATTTTCCCATTTTTTCAAAAAGTTGTCCGGCTTTAAGCAAAAACAGAGGACTTGTAAAATCATTCTTTTTCATATCAGCAGCAACCATATATAAGTTAGCGGCTTCATCTTCAGCTCCTTTTGATAAGTAGGCATCTGCCATAGCTCCTTTAGCCATTGGACCTACTAATTCATCGTCAGATTTAAATTTATCAAGGTAATGAATTGCCTGATCAAAATCGCCTTTTCTTAAAAATGCAACTCCTGCATAATAATTAGCAAGATTGCCAGCTTTTGTATATTTATATGTTTTAGATATATCAACAAAACCTAAGTGGTTACCATCACCATATAATGCTTTATTCAGCGAGTCGACCTCAAAATAATGCTGTGCCGGGTAAATTTGTTCTTGTGCTTCTTTACTTTTAGGTTCAAGGTAATATTTCCTGACGGCAAAAAAACCTAATATTAATACTATTAAAACAACAACTACTGTTGATAAAACCTTTTGATTATTTGCGATAAACTCTTCAGTTTTCGTTAAGGTTTCCTCAATATTTTCAAACTGTTGTTGTGTTTTTTCTACTTTTTTTCCTTTTTTCGTCATGAATCAGTTTTTTAAGACTGCAAAAGTAAATTTTTATTGCATATAATAAAAAGCCTTTTCCTATTTTTTTAATTTTGTATGAACATAATGTTAAAAATTGTTTCTCTTTTTTATTAAAATGATGTTAATCTCCACTAAATGATTCGAAAAATTGTTTTTCTAGTAATATTTTTATCAAGTATATTACCTTCTCATCTTAAAGCCGGCTGGGTTATTACTGAAAAAATATCCAATAGTCCCGGGTATAATACATATCAAACAATATTTATTCAAGATAAGATGATTAGATATGATGGGCCTACTATGGTAAGTATTATGAACCTTGAAAACCAAAAAATAACTTTACTATTCTCACAGCATAAAGCATATTGGCAAGGTTCCGCTCATCAATTAAGCAGTCAATTTCGTTCAGTTATGCTTAAACAGCTTCAAATGCTAATTCAACACGCTCCCGAATCTGAAAAAGATACTTTAAGAAAAGTATTTATAAGAATGAGCTCAGGAAAAGATACTTTACCAGTTGATTCAAAATCTTTACCTATCATTAAAATAAAAAATCTACATCAAAATAAAACAATAGCTGGATATAATGCTACTGCATTTCAGATTTTCTTAGATTCAATTCCAATAGAAAAAATCTGGTATACCACACAAATAAAGCCTTATGAGAATGTAGATGTTAAAAAATTAATCGAATTATCTAAAGCCATTAACCCTGCAGCTCCAGCATTCTTAATAACATCATCGTCTGTTTATATCAAATTATTAAAAAACGGACTTGTTTTAAAAAGAATAATTAATCAGCCAACCAAAATAGATAAAGTTACTACTATTGTAAAAGTTATAAATGTAAATATTAAGGAAGGTATATTTGATATCCCGTACGATTATATTCCTATTACTTTACGTGAGGTTATGCAACTGGATATAAACCGGGATATATTAAATTCAAAAAGTAATATTTCAAATTCCGGAACACGAATTGCTTTGCCTCCCCCGTTTCCTAAAAAAAATAAAGACCCCTTTAGAAATAAATTTCAATAAAAGTATTTTAATATGAAAAAGATTATTTTTTTACCTGTTATTTTATCGGTTATATTTTTACTAGTATCACTCTCAACATATGCTCAGGTTAAAGAACAAGAAATACCTGTAAGCAATTGGTTAGTAGCCGGTCCGGTATCTACTCAGTTTCCGGCATTTCATAATCAGCCTAACCTTTTGGGAGAAAAATTTTCTGCAGAAAACTTACTAAAATTTCCTCAAAAATATATTGGCACTCCCATTTCCGGGAAAGTGTTTATTACTGATAATAAAAAAGCCCTAAAATGGAAAAAGGTAAATACCAATATTATAAAACCTGTAATTAAAAAAAAGGGGTATCATGTTTTATGGCAGGCATTTTTTCTGCAAGTTAACAGGTTTTTACCTTTAAAGGTATCAATTCAAACTCATCAACCTTTTGAGCTTTTTGTAAATGGAGAAAAAAAATTATCAGATTATAAAATTAATAATGATAAAAAAAGTAACATTGTTTCTTTAAAGCTACAACCCGGAAAATATCTTTTTCTTATTAAAACATTATATAATTCAAAAAGTAAAAACAAATGGGAAATTAGAGCAAAAATTAATTTTTCATCTAATGTTCCTGCTTCTGCTGTATCTTTATCCACATCTGATAAAAAATATATGGATATTCCTCACCTTTTATTGGGGAAAAAATTAAAGGGAGTAAGACTATCTTCAGATGGAAAATATGCAATGTTGAATTTCTCAGAAACCTATCCACCTAATGGCAAAACTAATCAATGGGTAGAAATTAAAGACCTTAGAACTAATCAAATTATTTTTAGTACCCAACACAGTAAGATATCCCAGGTAAAATGGGTTCCAAACCAAGATAAAATTAGTTATGTTTCTGATAATGGCATAAAAAAAGCTTTGTTTATATATGATATAATCAATAACAAAGAAAAATTAATACTAAATAATTTAAAGCGTTTTGCCAATTATCAATGGAATCATGACGGGAGTTATCTAATTTTTTCTAAACTTGAAAAGAAAAAAGAAAATAAATCAGGGGTCTTTTTACTTGAAGGAATGCCTGACAGGTGGCCATGGTATAGAAATAGAACACAATTATTTTTATTAAATATTGATGATTTGTCAGTTAAGCAGCTTACCTATGGATACTTAACAAATCAATTACAAGATATTTCACCTGACAATAATTTTATTTTAATATCACAAAGTTTCCCATTTTATTCAAAAAGGCCATATACAAAACAAGTTATGATGCAACTAAATGTGCAAACCCTTGCTGTAGATACATTATGGGAGGCAAGCTTTGGAGGTCAGGCTACTTATTCTCCCGATGGTAAAAAGTTGCTTGTAATGGGAAGTGCTGAAATGTTCAACGGGAAAGGAATTAATCTGAAAAAGCAAAAAATCCCTAATGATTACGACATTCAGGCATATATATATACTATAAAAAATAATAATGTTGTTCCTGTTTCAAAAAATTTCAACCCTTCTATCATTGATGGATATTGGAATTACGCTGATAATAATATATATTTTCTGGTTCAGGATAAAACATATAAGAATATATGGAAATATAGTCCGAAATTTAAAAAATATGATAAACTGCCCTCTAAAGTAGATGTTATAAATCAAATGGACTTTTCCAAAAATTCGCCATTAATAACTTATTATGGATCCAGTATCTCCTACCCTGCTACAGGTTGGACATATAACCTAAAGACTGGTGTTTCTAATGAAATTTCAAATCCCGAAAAAAACTTTTTCAAGGACATAGAGTTTGGTAAAACTAAAAATTGGAATTTTAAAAATAATAATGGAGACACTATATATGGGAGAGTATATTTCCCGCCCAATTACAATCCCGGTAAAAAATACCCTTTAATTGTGTATTATTATGGAGGTACAGTACCTACAGACAGAACTTTTGGCGGACGATATCCAAAAAATTTATATGCAGCAATGGGATATATTGTTTACGTTTTGCAACCGAGTGGCGCGATAGGTTTTAATCAGGATTTTTCTGCTTTGCATGTAAATGGCTGGGGAAAACAAAATGCCAGGGACATTATTGAAGGAACAAAAAAATTCATTACTACCCACCCTTCTGTTAATGCTGATGCCGTAGGATGTATAGGGGCGTCATATGGCGGGTATATGACTATGTATCTTCAAACCCAAACTAACATTTTTAAAACAGCTATTGCTCATGCCGGTATAAGTGACATTACATCTTACTGGGGGCAAGGATATTGGGGATATTTATATAGTTCAGTAGCTTCAGCCAACAGCTTTCCTTGGAACAATAAAAAATTATATGTTAACCATAGTCCGCTATTCAATGCTGAAAAAATTAATACTCCTTTATTACTATTACATGGTACCGCTGATACAAATGTGCCAACAGGAGAAAGCATTCAGCTATATACAGCATTAAAGTTACTTGGGAAAAAAGTTGAACTTGTTGAAATTAAAGGTCAGAATCACCATATAATTGATTATAAAAAAAGAATTTTATGGCAGGAGACTATTTTTGCCTGGTTTGCTAAATATCTTAAAAATGAGCCTCTTTGGTGGAAGACAATGTATCCACAGCAAAAACTTTAATTTAAAATGGATAAAGAAACGAAGTTATTATTATTAGATTTTCTTTCTCAATATATTACAGATAAGAGAAAAGAACTTTTCCAAAAGGTTTTAAATAACAGAACCCGTCATATTGCTATTGTTTTGGAAGATATTTATCAACCTCACAATGCCAGTGCTGTATTAAGAAGTGCCGATTTAACAGGAATTCAGGATGTACATATTATAGAAAACAGAAATACATACACATTGAATCCTGAAGTTGCCATGGGGTCGTCAAAATGGCTTACTATGCAAAAATATAATGATAAAAAGAATAATTCTGAAGAGGCAATACGGCATTTACGTAACAAGGGATATAGAATTGTTGCTACTACTCCTCATAAAGGGGATCAGTTATTGAATGAAATTCCTTTAAAAGAAAAGATGGCTGTTTTTTTTGGAACAGAATTAACAGGACTTTCCGATACTGTTATTTCTAATGCTGATGAATATCTTAAAATACCCATGTATGGTTTTACAGAAAGTTATAACATTTCTGTTTCAGCTGCTCTTACAATGTTTACTTTATCTGAAAGATTACGAAAGTCAGAAGTAAATTGGAGATTAAAGGAAAATGAAAAAATAGATATATTATTAGAATGGACAAAAAGAACTATAAAACGGTCTGACATACTGGAAAAACAGTTTCTGGAAAACTTGTTAAATGGCAAATCAGGCTGATAACTAATTTTTTATTAAATTTGGGGCAAAAGTGATTCACAAATAAAATAAAAATTATGGGTAAAGGAGACAAAAAAACCAAAAGAGGTAAAATTATTGCAGGATCTTACGGCGTTAGACGACCGAGAAAAATAAGGAAATATTCAAAACCGGTAGTTGCAGATAAAACTGAAGAACCGGTAGCCGTCAAGAAACCTGCAGCTAAAAAAACAACAAAACCTTCAGCTAAAAAGACTTCACCAAAAGCTAAAACAGAATCTAAAACAAGTTCTAAAGCTAAAGCTGCTACCACAAAGAAAAATACCAAAAAAGAAGTTGAAAAAGCAAAAGACTTATAAGCCTTGGAAGTTTATCTATTTTTAAGCGGATTTTTTCCGCTTTTTTTATTGAAATGCATCGCCTTAGATTTAAAAAGATCACCACGATGTTCAAAATTTTTAAATTGATCGTAGCTGGCAGCAGCAGGCGATAGCAGGCATGTTTTTACATCATTTAAAGTAGAAAGTATAATAAAAGCCTCTTCTAAATCTTTAATAAAAAACATTTTTCCTGAATAATGATTTTCATTTAATGATTCATGAATCCTTTTTCCTGCATTTCCCATGAGAAAAGTATATTTTACTGGATTTTTAATTAAAAAACCAGTTAATTCATTGTAATTCAATCCTCGATCGAAGCCCCCTAAAATAATCATATTAACATTTTTAATTGATTTTAAAGCTTCTATAGTAGATTGAGGAATGGTAGAAATACTATCATTATAAAAATTTATCCCACCATAATTTCCAATATACTCTAAACGGTGAGGCAGGGGTTTAAATTTAGGCAAGGACTTATAAGCTTTAGATAAATCAATTCCTGTTTTAGATAAAACACTCAATGCTGCTATTACATTTTTAATGTTATGTAACCCTTTTAAAGGACTTTCTGCCATTAATTCATCCAATGAAATTTCCAAACCGGTTAAATATTTTATATCCCAGTTAAGTTGATACAAATTTTTAATTTCGACGTTAAAATCAGGGATTTCTCCTTCAAAAGCGCAAAAAGCAATATCATCTTTTTTTTGAAAACGAAAAATATTCAGTTTTGCAGCTTTGTAACTATCAAAATTTTCAAAAAAATCGAGATGTTCAGGAAAGATATTAAGTAATAACGACCAGTGAGGAGAGACATTTATACCTTTTAGTTGATGAGCAGAAAGTTCATAAACAATAAAAGTATTATCTGTAATTTTATCAACAAAATCAAATGCCGGATATCCTAAATTCCCCATTAATAAAGCGTCATTCCCTGATTGATTAATAAAATAATGAATAAGGGTAGCAGTGGTACTTTTTCCTTTTGTACCACTAATACCAATTACCTGATCTCTAAAAATATTCAAAAATAATTCGGTTTGAGAGGTTACACGATTTAATAAATAATAAGAAATTTGACTTAAATTAATTCCAGGTGATTTGATTATCAAATCATAATCCTTAATATCTTTTAAATAGTTATCTCCACAATGAAAAGAAACTTCATTAAGATTTTCACCAGAAATATTTTTAGTGTCGGCGATACCAATTTTAATTGTTGGGTAATATTTTTTCAGAAAAGTATAAGTTGATTTTCCTTCCTTGCCAAAACCCCAAATCAATATACTATTTATTGAATCAAAATATCTGTCTGCCTTAGTTTTCCAGTTCATTATAGATATTTATTAAAATTTGAAGAAATTCTTTATTAAGGTTATGATCTTTTTCATAATTATTAAGTAGTTTCTCAAAATGATTTTTATGTGGGTTTATAATCAAAGAAAAATGGGGTTTTAGTAATTTCATTTTTTGAATTTCAGGATTTTTTTTTGAGGCTTCATTTACTGCGCTTATAACTTCTACCGGTGTTCCAACACATTCAAAGGGTTTTACAGGAGAAAGTCCTGTGAGTTCCTCAAATATAGTTTCTAAAGTTGTATCTTCTAATAAATTATTATTAAATATTTTATTCAATTCCTTATTGCTTATAAATGGAGAAAGGATAAGAAATGTAAACAAGCATTTAGGACATTTACCACACCATGAATCAGTTTTACTTCCAACATTACAACTTCTAAAACTATAAAAATGTTGGGGATATTGAGAAAACAGTTTAGCAATTTGTAATTCATTTAGAGGCCTTAAAAAACTAAAATAATTTAAACCGGCATGTAAAAAAGAGCGGGAATAATAACGAAAATCATTTTCAAACTCCATACTTTTTGAATACTGATGATTTATATTAGTTCCCGGTAAAGTACTTTCATTAGCACTATTTTCATTTGAAAGTGCTATATTCCTGATGCCTGATGTTACAGCTACTACAGAAGCTGTAAAAGCCAAAAGCGCAGAAAAGGGAGTATGGCCGTTTAAAAATCCTTTTTTATTCATTTCAAGCATTAGGGGGTCCAAAGTACGATTAACAAAAATTGAATCCTCATCGGAAAAACCTGCAATTTGAATCGTTCGTAAGGAAGCATCCCTTGGGTTCATGACAAACGGAATGATATTAAAATCAGATTTCTTTAATATCTCGAGGGTAACAACAGAATCTTTTCCTCCTCCAACAGGAACCAAAACAGAATTGTTATTTAAAAGGGAATCGGAAGTTTTGACAGGCTTCCCTTTAGTTTCAATATGCATAAAACCTTTTATATCTGTTTCTATGCTATTTAAGTAAAAAAATTCTCCCAAACCATTATAGTACAATTTCTTCCACCACGTTATCTGATCTTCATTTAGCTTATATCGTTTAACTATTACTTTAGGACTACATGTTAATTTCCAATAACTTATTAACTCTACCATTCCCATATGAAAAAAGAGCTGATTTAAAACTTCCTTCTTCATATCCGGTAGGTTTTTTAAACTATTTTTAGGAATAGATATAGTTGGGTAGAAAGAAAATTTATCAGAAATATTAAAATGAAATCGCGCTTCAATTTTTTTATCATCTTCTGTAAGAAAAAAATCTTCATAAATAAAAAAAGGATAATTATCCCGAAATTCCTGAAACTTATATTGATTATCTAATCTTTTCACAATATTTTGGTATGTTTTTTGTTAATTAAATAGTGTGTGTAAAGGTAAAATAAAACAATAAATAATGAACATCGACAGGCTAATACAGATAAAATCAAATGATTTAAAACCAGCAAAAGGCAGAGTACTTTTGTCGGAGCCTTTTATGGGTGATTATTATTTTGGACGATCTGTAGTATTACTTGCTGAGCATAATAAAGAAGGCTCGATGGGAATAATTTTAAATAAACCAATTTCCACACAATTAAATGATGTAGTTCAAGATTTTCCTGAAATTAACCTTCCATTGTATTTAGGAGGACCGGTAGAAAATAACAGGTTGTTTTATATTCATACAATTAGTGATAAAATTAGCGATTCTATTGAAGTAGCAAAAAATTTATATTGGGGCGGAAAATTGGATGATATTATAGAACTTGCAAATTTGGGTTTACTAAATAATGAAAATATTCGGTTTTTTCTTGGTTATTCCGGATGGTCAGGACAGCAACTGGATTCAGAATTGAAGAAAAACTCATGGGCGATAACACCTATAACAGCTTACCAGATTTTTCATATAAAACCTGATTTATTATGGAAAAAATTAACCAGACAGTTAGGGGCAGATTATCGTTTATGGAACAAGTTTCCTGTAAACCCTTCTAATAATTAAACTAGAAACCTGAGTTCGACATAAGACTTTAGCTACATAAAGCCAACAGGGAGTGAGATTTGGAGAAAGAAAACAGAAGGGATAGCAGGCTATTTCAAGGTTTTTTTCTTCAAAGATGGCTTTTTGTTGGCTTTCCCTAAAGGGTCATGATAATTTTCCAACTATACTTCCGCGAAATTCCTTGAATTATCCCGATAGTCCTGCGAAATTTTGCGTCGACCAGGAAAAAATTATCTATGACTGAAGCAAAATCTTATGTCGAACTCAGGTTGGAAATTATTTTTTTACTTTTTTTCTGGGATAAATCATTTTATATGCAGGCTTTGTTTTGCCTGATGAAATATCATTTAGTTTTCTTTTGATTAGCACTTTTTTAAAGGCCGGAATTCTATCTGTAAACAAAATTCCTTGAGTATGGTCATATTCATGCTGAATAATTCTGGCTAATATTCCTTCAAATTTTTCTTCTTCATGAAAAACCCAGTCTTCATCATAATAATTTATATATATGATAGACTTTCTGTTAACAAACTCATTAATTCCCGGAATACTTAAACAACCTTCTTCAAACTCCCATTCCTTTCCCTCCTGACGAATAATTTCTGCATTTATAAAAACCTTTTTAAAGTCTTTAGTTTCAGGAAATTCTTCAGCAAATGGTGATGCGTCAATTACAAAAAGCAATAGTGTTTTATTAATTTGCTGTGCTGCCAGCCCAACACCATGCGATTCATACATAGTTTCGAACATATCTGAAATCAATTGTTGTAATTCCTGATTATTTTTTTCAATTTCGGAACCTTTTTTTCTAAGAGTTGGATGACCATATGCGGTTATTGGTAACATCATAGTTTATTTCTTTTATATTGTTTGCATAAATGATTGAAGAATAATGGTAGCGCTAATGGTATCTACAAGTGCTTTATTCTGCCTTTGCTTTTTCTTTAATCCACTATCAATCATTGTCTGATGCGCCATCTTGGAAGTAAACCTCTCATCAAACCTTTCGATTCTCAAATCAGGATACACTTTCCGCAACCGGTTTACAAACGGCTGAATATACTTTGTAGCATCTGAAGGCTTGTTATTCATGTCCTTAGGTTCTCCAATTACAATGACATCAACATTCTCGGTATTGAGATACTTTTTAAGAAATTCCCAGATATTTTTAGTTTCAACTGTTTGAAGCCCGGTAGCAATTATCCGTAATTCATCCGTTACAGCAATGCCGACGCGCTTTTTCCCATAGTCTATAGCCAAAATTCTTCCCATAAATTTTTTGCAAAATTAATATTTTAATTGGTTACATATGAAATATTTTGTAAAATATGTTTAAATAAAAGATATAAGCTGAAAGAAACTAAAATTTTCCAGGGTTTCTTCCTAATCTGGAATGGGAAAAAAGTATAATATTTATATCTTTTAAAAGGGAGTAATCTCTAATATATAAGTAATTTATCTTATTAATGGTATCTGTATCTTTAACATCTCCTGATATAGCATCCATAGGGTTAAGTATTCCGGGTTTTAATAAAATCTCATAGTTTTCACCATCTTTTTGAGGCATATATCCCACCCAGGAATATTTTCCACTAAGTACCCTTATAATATTTCTGATAAAATAGCGGGGATTTCTTACAACGAAAATCATAAAAGGTAAAATAATGATAAAGAACACAGATATCATAACGTCTAAGAGGCGTTTATTACGTCGATTGGACTTTTTATGAACAGGGTTTAACTCAAAAGTATATAGTTCTCCTTGGGAATGAATCGAATCACTACCTATGATAGAAAAACCTTCAGCAGGGGCAATTTTATATTTTATTTCTTTATCTTTCCACTCCATCATTTTGTTAATAATCAGTTGATAAGAAAGATTCTTAGAACAAAAAACTACCTCATTAATATTAAAAATAGTAAGTATATCTTTTACTTGATCAATATCCCCAATAAATTTAGCAGAATTATTATTTTTAGTGATTGGATTTATTAACCCTATATAATCTATATCTATTAAGACATTTTTAAGCAAACCGGCAACTCTTTCAGTTTCTTTTTCATCACCGATTATCAGAAATCTTTTATTCTTTTTTTCTGTCAGGAAAAATCCCGGCACTTTTAAAAAAATGAAAAAATACCTTACAGCTGGCAACAAAACTAACCCCCATAACGAATCCAGTAAAATTTGTGCCCTCGAAAATCTGAGGGATTCTGGTAATAAAGCATATAATATTAAAATAATAATGCTCCCCAACAAAATTCCTTGAATTGATTTACTTATTTTGTAAGGCTTATCATAAGCTCCGCTAAAAAACAGAGTTGCCATCCAGATAACAAAATAAACCGGTAAAATCAAGTAAACAAATGTTGCAGGATAATCACCTCCATTAATATAAATATAATGGGAAGCCCAATAATTTTTTATAATCCATAAACCGGTTATCAATATTATTGCGTCACTAAATGGAAGAAAAACTTTTTCAGAAATTCTTGAAAATAATGCCAATAAAGCTCGAAAATAAACAGCCAAATTTATGAGTAATGTTAATGATCTGGTTTTTTTGGCAGTGAAATGTTTTCTGGAGAAAATAATCATGGCCTTGTAAAATACTAAAACATAATTTATACTTCCCTTTTTAGTACTTTCTCCTTTATAATGAATAATTTGCGTTTCCGGAAAGTAGTAATTTTTGTAACCGGCCTGAGTAATTCTATATGATAAGTCAATATCTTCTCCATACATGAAAAAATCTTCATCAAGAGCACCTATTTTATCAATAACAGACTTGCGTAAAAGCATAAAGGCTCCTGCTAAAACATCTACTTCATGAATTTTATCTTCATCAAGAAAACCCAAATGGTAACGTGAAAATTTTTTAGAGCGGGGAAACAATTTTGAAAATCCAAAAATTTTAAAAAATGCCGCCGAAGGTGTTGGCAATCCACGTTTAGACTCAGGTAAGAATTTTCCGGAGCCATCAACCATTTTCACTCCTAGTCCTCCTGCTTCAGGGTGAGAATCCATAAAATGAATTACTTTTTCAAAAGTATTGTCCTCAACAACAGTATCAGGATTTAATAATAAAATGTATTCTCCTTTTGCCTTTCTAATTGCCTGATTGTTTGCTTTTGCGAATCCAACATTTTCTTTATTTACAATCAGGTTTATATCCGGAAAATTTTCCCTGACCATTTTAACAGAATCGTCAACAGAATTATTATCAATAACAAATATTTCTCCTTGAATATTTTGTAATGCATTGTTTACAGAAAACAGGCATTGATTCAAAAAATGAGAAACATTATAATTTACAATTATTACTGATAATTTTATGGATTTCAATGATGCAAAATTTATAAAAAAGATATATTTTTTAATGGATATTCTTATTGCTGTCAAAAATAACATATAATTGCGAATCAAACCCGGTTATCTATGCTTTTCATTTTAATATTGTTATTTTTGTCAATAGAATATGAACCTGACAAATATTATTAGCACCGGCGGAACAAGATTGCTCAATGCAGTATTCAGCATTTTTATTTTAATCCTGATTACTAATTTTATTGGTAATGAAGGTTTGGGAATTATCAGTCTTGTAATAGTAGATATTGCCGTAATTCAATTATTTAACGACCTTATTGCAGGTAGTACTTTGGTATATTTTGCATCCAGGAAATCTATTACAAATCTTTTAACAATAAGTTATATATGGATAATTTTTATTTCCCTTTTAACAGCCGGCATTTACTTTGTCTTTCAATTATTTTTTCCTGAATTTATAAAATTAATTGTTCCGGATGGATATTTTTTATGGATTATTCTTATTTCAGTTGCAAATGGCTTTATGCAAATTCATTACAATTTATTAATGGGGTTAAATAAAGTAAAAATATATAATGTTATTTATTTTATTCAAATTATCCTGCAAATGGGCTTATTTTTATTGTTTTTGCTTTTTCTCCATAAATATATTCCTTCATCATATTTTCTTGCCCTGGGGATTTCATGGACGATAAGTGGGATAATTGGAATAAACATTCTATCGAAACACTTAAAAACCGAAAGAAATGAACCAATATTAAAAACGGCCAGCGAATTAATAAATTTCGGTTTTTTCACACAAACAGCCAATTTATTACATCTAGGCAGTAAACGAATAAGTTATTATTTTATACGGTATTTCAGCGGACTTTCTGTTCTGGGAATTTTAAGTGCCGGGGTACAAGCTACCGAAGGATTAAAAATATTCGGTCAAAGTATTTCACTTGTACAATATTCCAATATTTCAAGTTCCAGAAATAATGAAAAGGCCAGAGTTTTAACTATTCAATTTATGAAAATATCATTTTTATTAACTTTGTCAGGGTTAATTATTTTATTGGCTGTTCCACAAACAGTTTATACAACAATATTTGGCGAAGGGTTTATTGGAATCAAATTTGTAATTTGGGCATTAAGTCCCGGTGTTTTAGCTCTTTCTCAAAATACTATATTTAGTCATTATTTTTCAGGAACAGGAAAACCACAAGTTAATTTAAAAACAAATTTAATTGGTTTTATAGCGGCAATTATTTTTGCATTTATTCTTATCCCAATATGGGGAATAGTTGGTGCCGGTTTAACAGCATCCGGAAGTTATATTGTTTCTCTAATCTATCAGTATTTTTTATTTAAAAAAAATACAAAAACAAAATTTAGAGAATGGTTACCGGATTATAACGATTTAAAAATAATTAAAGCATATATTAAACGCACAAATATCTAATAAATAATGATATACAAATTAAAAATTTCTCATGTAACCCACTAACCCATTCCCTGCTATATAGAAACTCCTAACCAGTGTTTTGCCAATAGTCCTATTCCAAATGAAATAGCAGCTACACCTAACGAAATAAAAGCCATAGATGCGAAACGTGATTTAAAAGATACTTCTTTAGCAACAGAAATATAATAGTTATAAGCGGCTATAATAAGTAAAGTAATTCCTAACATTACCCCCATTGCTAGTTTCGACGAAGAAAAAATAAAATAAGGAAAAACCAATAATATTACAGTAATTAAATAGGCAACACCTGTGTATATTGCCGCCACAACAGGGTTAACATCTTCTTTTTCCTCTTCTTCCTGAGATGCCAGATATCCCGAGGATGCCATTGAAAGGGCTGCTGCAATGCCCATAATAAAACCTGTTACGGCTATTGCCAAATTATCTGTAAAAGCAAAACTCAAACCTACAAGAGTTCCTGTAAGTTCAACCAATGCATCATTTAAACCCAGAACAATAGCGCCAACATAAGAAAGTCGTTTATCATTTAATATATTTATTAAATCATGTTCATGGGCTTCTTCTTCCTCCATTATTTTGCCTACATCAGGGTATTTTTTACCTACTTTTTCATAAAATTCTTGTGCATGTACCTCTCCGCTTTCCATTAATTTAAGTGAAAAGCTAAGTCCGAATAATCTTGAGAGCCATTTAAAATAAAATATTTTAAACTTGTCAGGTTTTACATCTTGATGTGTAATATTTTTCCATATATGATAGTGTCTCAATTCATCATCAGCAATTTGATTTAATACTTTTTTATTTTCTTTTGTAGATGAAATTGATGCAAGGTATCTATAAACAAAATGTTCAGTAATTTCTGCTTTTTGTTGTTTTATATAAAGCCGATCCATAAGATTTTTTTAAAGTTTGGAAAATATTAAAAAGCAAAAATAGAAATTACAATTAATAATATGCTGGAAAATTAATTATACTTTTCATTAAAAAAATTATTTAAAAGAAAAAATTTAAGATAGCCAAAATGATTAAATATTCATTCCTTTAAATTTTAAAAATTAGAAAAGCTTTTTTTCTAATTTTGCAACCTAAAAAATAAATATATTCAATGATAGAATTTACATTGTCGAAACAGTTAAGCAGAGCTGTAAAGACTCTTTATAATAATGATATTGCTAGTAATAGCTTCCAGATTCAAAAAACCCGCCCTGAATTTGAAGGAGATTTTACAGTTGTAATTTTCCCATTATTAAGAATTTCAAAAAAATCGCCGGAAAACACCGGAAAAGAAATAGGAGAATATCTTATTAATAACATGAAAGAAATTTCAGGTTATAATACTGTAAAAGGTTTTCTTAATTTAACTATTTCTGATAGTTACTGGGAATTGTTTTTTCAAAAAACATACAATGACACAAATTTTGGAAAAACACCCCTTGATGAAAAGTCTGCCCCCGTTGTTATTGAATATTCATCTCCAAATACCAATAAGCCCTTACATCTCGGACATATCCGTAATAACCTATTAGGTTGGTCGGTTGCTAACATACTGAAGGCTAATGGCAAAAAAGTCATTAAAGTTAATCTTGTAAACGATAGAGGCATACATATATGTAAATCAATGTTAGCATGGCAGAAATGGGGAAAAGGAATCACCCCTGAAAAAGCAGGAGTTAAAGGAGATAAATTAGTAGGCGATTTTTATGTTGCTTTTGATAAGGCCTATAAAGAGCAAATTGCCGAACTTATAGCAGATGGTTTAGACAAGAAAACTGCAGAACAGGAGGCTCCTCTTATTGATGAAGCCAGGCAGATGCTAAAAAAATGGGAAGAAGGAGATCCGGAAGTCAGAGCCTTATGGGAAAAAATGAACAGCTGGGTTTATTCCGGTTTTGACATAACCTATCATAGGATGGGTGTAAGTTTTGATAAAATATATTATGAGTCGGAAACATATTTATTAGGAAAAGAAATTGTTAAAAGCGGGCTTGAAAAAGGAGTTTTTTTCAAGAAAGAAGATGGTTCTGTATGGTGCGACCTTTCTGATGAAGGGCTGGATGAAAAACTTTTATTAAGAGCCGATGGTACTTCGGTTTATATGACACAAGACCTGGGTACAGCAAAGTTACGTGCCGATGAATATCATCCCGGAGAGCTCATTTATGTGGTTGGTAATGAACAAAATTATCATTTTGATGTTTTAAAGCGAATATTAAAAAAATTAAGCTTTTCATGGTCCGAAAAAATATATCATTTATCATACGGAATGGTTGAACTACCTCAGGGAAAAATGAAATCCAGGGAAGGAACTGTTGTTGACGCAGATGATTTGATGGAAGAAATGACCCAAACAGCACGAAAAACATCAGAGGAGCTAGGGAAATTTAATGATTTTACTCAGGAAGAATCTTCAGCATTATATAATATGGTTGGTTTGGGTGCGTTAAAATACTTTATTTTAAAAGTAGACCCTAAAAAAACCATGATGTTTAATCCCCAAGAATCTATTGACTTTAATGGTAATACCGGTCCGTTTATACAATATACACATGCACGTATTTATTCAGTATTACGTAAAGCTGCTGAACAAAACATATCTTACTTAAACGTAAAATTTGCAAATTTTAGTTTTGAAAAGAAAGAAAAATCGTTATTAATGCTATTGCATGATTTTCCCCAGGTAGTGAAAAATGCCGGTAAAGATATGAGTCCGGCACAAATTGCAAATTTTAGTTTTGATTTGGCTAAAGAGTTCAATCAATTTTATCATGAATTATCAATGTTAAAAGAACCTGATCAAAACAAAAAAGTATTCCGTTTAGCATTGGCAGCGTTTACAGCAAATACATTAAAAACAGCAATGGGTTTATTGGGAATAAGTTTACCCGAAAGGATGTGAAAACTTTAATTTATTTCTTCTTCATCACGTTCCAACAATAAAATAGAATACTGTGATACAATATAGTATTTTATATCATGGAAATGAATTTCAATAGCTCCTTTTTTAAGAAAAACCGCTAAATCTCCGGGTTGTGCCTGTAAAGGAATATAATTAACAGGTTCTTTTTTAGGTTTCCATGGTTCATCAGGTTCTTCTCCGGGCATAGGGATTGGGTAACCAGGTCCGGTTTTTACTACATAACCGCTTTGCACTACTTCTTTTTCTTCATAACCCGGAGGCAAAAATAACCCACCCGGTGTTTTTGAATCTTCAGACTTAGGTTTTATTAAAACCCTATCCCCTACTACTATAATTCTATCTAGCCAATTACCTGTCATTTTATTTTTTCTTTTAAGCAAAAATAAGAAATATCTTTTCCTTTTAAATAAGTATTTATAAAATTCATTCACTTAATAAAAAAATCATTGTTTAATAAAGTTAAATTTTCTAAAAACATTTTATCATTAATAAAATATATGAATTGTATATTTTAAAAGTAATAAAATTAATTTATTGAAATACTTTAAGTTGTATAAAATAAAATCTGATCAGCTAATTTAAATTTCATATTTTACAAAAGCCTAAAACAAAAAATAGTATAAAAATACCTTATCTTTGCAATAAAAATAAGTATCATGCGATTTGTAATATTTAAAACTCCCAAACCTAAAAGGTTTAACTACCATGCGCGGTTTTATGATGAAAAAAAAGAAGAACTAGAAAAAAGAAAAGCTGAACTTGGTTACAGTTCAAAATTAAGCCGGGATGAAATACTTCGTTTAAAAATGTCCAGAAGATGGAAAATTGAGGATGATCCCGGAAATAAGCGTGCTGCAACTCTGCTCATCTACTTTGTCTATGCTGTGTTCATCTTAGGAACTATTTATGTTGTTATGTTTACTCCTCTTGTGGAAAATTTCCTTGCTTTATTTGGAGTAGTAACAAAATAATTTAGTTAATTTATGCCTTCAATCATTAAACTATTACCTGATTCAGTTGCAAATCAAATTGCTGCCGGGGAGGTAATCCAGAGACCAGCTTCTGCTGTAAAAGAATTATTGGAAAATGCTGTAGATGCTGATGCTACAGAAATTTTATTAATAATAAAAGAAGCAGGTAAGAATTTAATTCACGTTACTGATAATGGATCTGGAATGTCGGCAATGGATGTACGAATGTGCTTTGAGCGACATGCGACATCAAAAATAAAGAAAGCAGAAGATTTATTTTCCATAAAAACTTTGGGATTTCGTGGTGAGGCTATGGCATCCATAGCAGCTATTGCCCAGGTTGAAGCTCGAACCCGACAAAAAGATGATGAATTAGGAACATGTTTGAAAATTGAAGGGTCAAAGGTTATTAGCCAGGAGCCTTGCCAAAGTAAGGCCGGAACCTCAATTTTAGTAAAAAATTTATTTTTTAATGTGCCTGCACGTCGTAATTTTTTAAAATCGAACAATGCAGAAACAAGGCATATAGTAGAAGAATTTATACGGGTTTCATTGGTAAACCCTCAACTGGCATTTACATTTTATAATCATGATAAAATAGTTTTTAAGCTAGATAAAGGTAGTTTTAAATCACGTATTGTTAGTATTTTTGGGAAAAATTATGATCAAAGACTTTTACCCGTTGAGCAAAAAACTGATTTAATTTCCATATCCGGATTTATTATTAAGCCTGAGTTTTCAAAAAAAACCAGAGGAGAACAGTATTTTTTTGTAAACGGCAGATTTATAAAACATCCATATCTAAACCATGCTGTTTCAAATGCTTTTAATGAACTTATTCCGGGTGATTCATTTCCAGGTTATTTTATTAACATTGAAGTTGAACCCTCAGATATAGATGTTAACATTCATCCTACAAAAACAGAAGTGAATTTTAAAGATTCGAAATATGTATATGCAGTTCTTCATGCTGCTGTTAAACAATCTATTGGCAAGTACAACCTCACACCAATGCTGGATTTTGATGTAGATCCCGTTGTCGAATCTGCTTTTCAAAATCCTGGAACCGGCATTACCTCCCCTCCTCAAATTAATATTAATCCGGATTTTAACCCTTTTAATAAAGATAATGTAAATAAACCTGACCTTCCCTCATCTTTTCACACTAAACTATCAGGTCAAGATCCTTCTTTTATTCTTCAGGGAATAAAAAATACGGGCATTGACGAAAGAGAAAATGAGGACATTTTATCATCACAAGCTCCATTAGCTTTTTTTCAGGTTCATAAAAAATTTATATTATGTAATGTTCGTTCAGGACTGATGCTTATTCATCAGCAGAGAGCTCACCAACGTATATTGTATGAAAAGTTTTTAAAACAATTAAAGGGAAGCAATCCCGGCTCCCAGCAACAGCTTTTTCCTTATACTATATCTTTTTCAAAAGAAGAAATATCAATTTTAACTGATTTAAGTGAAGAATTGAATAAGCTCGGTTTTAACTTCCATTTTAATAACGATTCCTCAATAACTGTGGATGGTATTCCTGCAGATTTAAACGACAATGATATAAAAACAAGTCTGGAACATATTATTGAAAGTTTTAAAAACCAACATTCTGAAATGGGAATTGAAAAACCAGTACGTATAGCCAGGACTTTAGCTTCACAACTGTCTCTGAAAACAGGAAAAGTTTTGACAAATGAAGAAATGTCAGATTTATTTGACAGGCTTTTTGCTTGTAGTATACCTGATACTGCACCAGACGGCAGTAAAATTATTGGTATTATTGCAATGAATAATTTGGAAAGCTTTTTGCAATAACATTATTTTAAAATAATTATTTAAATGAATGAATACAGACCTGCAGGGTTTAGGATATTGCCACCTGTGGTAAAAAACCTTATTATTATTAATACTTTATTTTTCCTTGCCACTATGGCTTTGGAAAAATATCATATAGACTTAATAAATTTATTGGGGTTACATTATCCTGGGGCTCCTAACTTCAAAATATATCAGTTTTTTACATATATGTTTTTGCATGGAGGATGGGAACATATTCTTTTTAATATGTTTGCTTTATGGATGTTTGGTAATGTAATGGAAAATGTATGGGGTGGAAAGAAATTTCTGATTTACTATATTTTAACAGGATTAGGATCAGGGGTAGTGTACATAATTTGGATTCACTTTGAACTTGCTCCCAATCTCGATATGTTACATTCAATAACAGCTCATCCTACTGTTCAAGGTATTGAAGAATATTTTTCAAAATATGGTTTTAGAATAGGAGAAATAAACAGTTTGATTTCACAGGCAGATATAAATCAATTTAATCAAAATGTAATGATGTTAGGTTCCGGAACTGCCACTCCCCATATTATACAACAGATAGTTACTTTTCTTTCTACATATAAAGAAGAAATGATAAACCAAATGGTTGTAATAGGAGCATCCGGAGCTATTTTCGGTATTCTATTAGCATTTGGAATGATGTTTCCCAACTCTCTTATTTATGTATATTTTGCTATTCCGGTAAAAACCAAATGGTTTGTTATTGGTTATGGATTACTCGAATTATTTTCAGGAATAAGCAATCGCCCGGGTGATAATGTAGCTCATTTTGCCCATGTAGGAGGAATGTTAGTGGGATTAATAATTGTATTATACTGGAAAAAAAGAGGTAAATTTTATAATCAGCAAATGTAAATTCTGATTAAAAAAAAGACAAAATGAACGGATATTATTTTCAACAAAGAAGAAATACAGGCGGATGGTTCAAAGAGATTTTCTTTGGCAGCAATGTTTTATCCAGGTTAATTCTTATCAATACAATAGTATTTATTATTGCTAAAATAATTTTACTTGTTACTTGGCTCATTTCCGGACATACGCCAGAATTGAGCCTCTTGGGACAAATAATGGCATTGCCGGCAGATTTTAGTCAGCTAATGAGAAAACCATGGACTATTTTCACATATATGTTTCTACAGGAAGGGTTTCTACATTGGCTGTTTAATATGATAATGCTTTATTATGGGGGTTTATTATTTCTTGAATATTTAAGTCAGCGGAAATTGCTTTTTACATATATTATTGGTGGATTGTCAGGAGCAGTATTTTTTGTATTGGCTTTTAATATTTTTCCGGCCTTTTCTTCTGTAAAAGAAATATCTATTGCATTAGGAGCTTCAGCCTCTATTCTGGCTATTATTATAGCAATATCAACATACGTACCAGATTATGCCGTATATCTGTTTCTTTTAGGAAAAGTTAAGTTAAAGTATCTGGCTATTGCCTTTGTCTTATTAGATCTTTTCAGTATCCAGTCTGGGAACCCCGGTGGACATATTGCGCATTTAGGAGGTGCATTATGGGGATTTTTATATGGTTATTCTCTTCGAAAAGGTACTGATATATATAGAGTTTTTGGTAAATGGCGATTACCATCATTATCTCTAAAAAGGAATAAGTTTACTAAATTTACCACTGAACGCCCCGCTTCAGGAAGGCCTTTTACAGATGAAGAATACAACAAAAGAAAAGCCGCTAAACAACATGAGGTTGATGCTATTCTTGATAAAATATCAAAATCAGGATATAGTAGTTTAACTAAAGAAGAGAAAGAGTTTCTTTTTAAATCTAGTAAAAAATAGTAAGTATGTTTCTATGGAAGATATAATAGGATATATAATAATTTTCGGATTAGGCTTTGGTGTTATCGGCCTTTATTTTTTCAGAAAAGATAAACAAAAAATTCTTCCTGTTTCTGAACAGTTATATAGCGATTTGAAATTATCAATTGGAGTAATTAAAGAAAAAAATAAAGTTTCTAAAATATGGATTCAAGTGGATGTAAGAAATCCTAAGGTCAGTATTTCAGGTTCTTTTGCAGAATTGGCAGATAAAGAAGGTAATAAAACAGAAATTGACCTAAATCCAATGTTAAAAAATTTCCCTCATAATCCTCCCGATTCTTCTAGCCATAAAGTAATCTTAGACTTTGAGCAATTTAAAGATGAAATTCAAAAGATTAATTTTCCACTTAAAAAATTTCGTTTTATTATTGTTTCTGAAAATGGCAAAAAATACAAGTCGCACGAATTAGGACTTCATAATTGGTGGAATCTAATGAAACTTGACTCAGGCCATTATAATTAATTTATTTCTTGTTTCGGGAAAATTTCCTATTTTTGGAAATAATAAATCGTAAATTCATTTACATTTAAATAATATATAATTGATTTACTATTGTTTATGAATTTCGGTTTAATTTTTGCTTCAAGGCGATATAGTTCAATTATAATATTTACCAATGAAAAAGAAATCAAAGGAAAAAACTAAAAAGAATGAACGCTTAGTTGAACTCAGGCAACAGGAACTGGAAAGCATTAAAAATTCATTTTTAAATATACCGTCATCATCAAGTCATGAAAACTTCACTTTTTTATCACGACTTAGTCATGAGTTAAAAACACCATTAAATGGACTTATTAACGCGACTTCCCTGGTTAAAATTGATGAATTATCTGAAAATAACCTAGATTTATTTAATTCAATACAAAATTCATCGCAAAGATTAAATATCATTGTAAATAACTTATTAGACTTTTATAACTTTCAAGCTAATGAATTCAGCCTTGATATTTTTCGTTTTGATTTCATTAAAATGTTTTATAACCTACTTCATTTATTTGAAAAAGAATGCAACCTTAAAGGAATTAATTTGATTACACATATTGATGCAAACATAAAAGGCTTTTGGAATGGAGACGGGAATCGTATTCAGCAAATTTTTTATAATCTAATTGAAAATGCAATTATAAATTCTGAAAAAGGAAATATTGAAATATATCTTTCTTATATTGAAAAACAAAAAGGCAAAGGTTATGTAAAATTTAAAATAACTGACAATGGTAAAGGTTTATCTAAAAAAGAATTACAGAATATATCAGAACCATTAAATGTTAAAAAACTTATAAATAGTATTGATAGTCATGGTTTGGGGATAGGGTACTCATTAAGTAAGGCTATATGTAATGAAATGGATGGAAGCCTTGAAGTTATGAATAACTCAAAAAAAGGTACAACCATTTTAGGTAAATTTAAACTTCAACCTGATAATATCCGGGAACCTTTTTCAGATAAGACAAAAGAAAAAATCCTTATTGTTGAAGACAATCAAATAAATCAAAAGCTGTTACAATCTGTCATAAATAAATTAGGATATTATACTGACGTTGCATTTAATGGGTTAGAAGCCATTGACAAATTTAAATTATATCCTTATGATATAATATTCATGGATATTCAAATGCCCGAAATGAATGGAATTGAAGCTACCAAAATTATCAGAAAAATTGAATCTGAGAAAAGACGTACTTTTTCTCCTGTTAAAATTATTGCTCTTACAGCAAATAGCCAAAAGAGCGATAAACAGGCATGCAAACTTGCAGGTATGGATGAATTTATTAGTAAACCTATAAATCCTGATCAAATAAAAGCCTTATTACATAGTAAATAAATTATCAAAATATAAAAAAAATAATTATTTGATCCGTATATTATATGTAAACATTTGAATTACAAGCAAAAAAATAATTATTAAAATTATTTATTATTAACGATTTATTGTAAATAACTTTAGTAGAACAGAGTGTGATAACAAATAGTATTATTATATTTGTTATCTAAAAGGCATAAAAAGGAATTATTAAAAAATATTTATGAAAAAGAAAATACTTATTATAGATGACGAGTTGTCCATACGGATGTTGTTGGAGAATTATCTTGGAAAAAAATATGAAGTTATTACAAAAACCGATGGCATTGAAGGAATGAAATATCTTGAAGCAGGAAATATGCCAGATTTAATTGTTGCTGATATTCAAATGCCTAATATGGATGGATTTGAGTTTTTAAAACAATTGAAAGTCAGTGGTTTTTTTAAAAACATTCCGGTAATTATGTTATCGGGTATTGAGAGCAGTCAGGAAAGAGTAAAATGTTTAAAAATGGGAGCCGAGGATTTTATTGTTAAACCTTTTAACCCAGAAGAACTTGCACTCAGAATAGAAAACCTTATTAACAGGGTTTCCAGGTAATTTCATATCAAAAATATGCATAGCCAATTCTCTAAAATAAATCTTTTATATGTAGGTGATAATCCTAAATTGATTAATCAGTTTTCGGAAGAATCTGATAAAGTAAATTTTTATCATCAAGAAAATGGATTGCAGGCTATTGATTTTTTAAAAAAGCATCAAGAAATAAATGCTATTATTTCAGAAGCTCATTTACCGGGAATAAACGGTAAAGAATTAGGGTTACATATTAAAAAAAGATTAGGATATTGGTCAATTCCTTTCATCATTATATGTTTTGAAAAAAATCCTGATTATAAAAAAGATATTTTTTCCAACAAACAATATATTGATGATTTATATTTTTATCCTGTTTCTACAGAAGATTTATTATCCCGGATTCATTTCTTAATTCATTTTTTGAAAGAAATGAAAAACACTCATCCTAACAATGATTCTGAACAAAGAAATTATAAAATCCCCATTATAAAAAGATTGTTTGATATAGTTGTTTCGTCAGTTGCAATTTTAATATTATCTCCTTTATTTATTATTGTTGCCATTGCTATTAAAATTGAATCAAAGGGACCGGTAATTTATAAATCTAAAAGAGTAGGTACCGGATATAAAATTTTTGATTTTTACAAATTCAGATCTATGTATTCGGGTGCTGATTTAAAATTAAAAGAGCTGAAGAATCTAAATCAATATGAGCAAAAAGAAAATGAGATATTAGAAACTACAAAAGAAAATGAGGAAGAGTGTCCAAGATGTGCGAAATTACCTGAAGGTGAACATTGTTCGCCAATACTATACGTAGATGGCAAAGAAATTTGTGAATATTGGTATCATAAAAAAAAGAAAAAAGAAGTTGGGTCAACATTTGTAAAAATTAAAGATGACCCTAGAGTTACAAAAGTTGGTAAAATAATTAGAAACACCAGCATTGATGAATTACCCCAGTTGTTTAATGTTTTAAAAGGTGATATGTCAATTGTAGGAAATCGTCCTCTTCCTCTTTATGAAGCAGAGCAACTAACCTCAGATGATTGGAGTAAAAGATTTCTTGCTCCTGCCGGTATAACTGGTCTTTGGCAGGTTGAATTACGTGGGAAAGGTGGAAAGATGTCTGAAGAGGAAAGAAAAAAATTGGATAACAGCTATGCTGATCATTATTCATTTTGGAAAGATATAATTTTGATTTTAAGGACTATACCAGCCCTTTTTCAAAAAGAAAATGTATAAAAATATTGTTTATAACTTTTTTAATAAAAAAAACATATATAAATTTATAAAAGCAAAATTATTTTAACTTTCCATTTTAAAATCTTGCAAGATAAAGCAATCAAATAATGAAGACCATTAGAAAAAAAACATATTTAATATTTATTATAATTAACCTTTTAATAGGGGTGCACTCTATCACTGGCCAGGTTTCCCGGCAACCTGTTGATAGTTCAAGATTTTTCAATCCAATTACTGATGATATCACTAAAAGATTACCTCCATTGAATGTTTTAATAGATTCTGCCGCATATAACTCTCCAAGCATGCGCTATCAGGATTTAAAAGCTGATTATTACTATTATGAACAACTAACTGCCCAAAGAGCCTGGCTTGAACATTTTAGTTTAAATTGGGACATGAATATTGGAAGATGGGACTTTTGGGATCAGGATAATTATCAAAAAATTGGCAAATATTTCCACTCATGGTCATGGCGAACAAATTATGCTACCGGGTTTTATATCAGATTTCCATTAGCCTCTATCTTTGACAGGAGAAACCGTATTAACAAACAAAAAAAATGGATAGAAATTTCTTTAACTCAAAAAGAAATAAACAAACGTTTTTTAGCAAAAGAAGTAATAGACCATTACAATAATTTAGTTCAATATCAACAATATATAAAAATATATAATGAATATCAGAATTTCACTATGATGCAAATGCAAATGGCACAAAATGAATTCTTAAATGGAGAAATATCTACAGCTGAATACACAAGGCTTAAGGAGATTCAAACACGTGGTGCCATTAATTTTCAACAAGCTATTGCTGAATTCAATAAAGAATACAAGTTACTTGAGGTAACTACCGGCATGAAATTTAATCTGATAAACATATTACGTTAACAGAAACTGGTTCAATGGATTTTTTACATTTTATAAGGTTAATAAAAAGAAATATTATCATACTAATAGGAATTCCATTCCTGTTAGCATTGGTAACATATTATTTTACAAGGACCAAAGAAAAAAGTTACGAATCAGAAGCTGTAATATATACAGGTATCACAACTGGATATTCAATAGAATCCACAAACCAGAGGTCTACTGACTTTTTCCAAACCACAGCCCAGTTTGACAACATGATTAATCTTTTAAAATCAAGACAAACTGTTGTTGAAACTGCATTAATACTTTTAGCACAGGATTTATCTTTAGAACATGATAATCCTCAGTATATTTCCTACGAAAATTATCAAAAATTACAATCTTTTATACCTAAAAGAGTAAAAGATCTGGTAGTTAAAAATAATAAATCAGGCATTCAAAGAGAAAAAGAAGAACAAATTCAAAATCTTCAAAAAGAAATACATTCTTTGGAAAGTGAAATTATAAGGAAAAGAAAACAAGCGGAACTTGAATTAGCACAAAAAACTTCACCCGATTATATTCCCCCTGCATACCAGGCAAATAACAATCATAATAAAAAAAGTGCCAACACTTCTTCTTTTGTTACTTATACTGTTAAACCCGGAGAATCACTATCATCCATTGCCAGCAGATACGGGATTTCCAGAGGAGAGCTGATTCAGATGAATAACCTTTCTTATGGTAATGTTAGTCCCGGACAACGTTTGATAATTAAAAAATCTCCCTCTAAAGTAACTACAGCAAAGTATCATGTTGTAAAACCGGGAGAAACTCTCTTTTCAATTGCAAAGAACTACGGTGTAAACATTAATAAACTAAGAGAATTAAACAACTTAAATAACCGTAATTTAGTTCCTGGCCAGAAAATCATTATTAGTTCCGGGGTAAGTAATTATAATTCGCCGGAAAATTATAATAAAACTTATTCATCACCTAATCCTGTTAAAGTTGTTACATCATCTTCATATGGTAATGGAACAGGCCCAAATGATGTTTTTGTTAAAGATCCTATCGTTCCTCCCGGAGTAAAAAAATCAGACTTCGATAAAACTGTAGCTAACTTAAAAAGGTATTATGCATCCAGTGATACAAATTTTATCTACGGACTTTTGCATTACGGATCAAATAATCATTATAGCATTAATGCAATCAGTAAGATTCAAATTTTCAGGATTAGCCAAAGTGACCTTGTAAAACTAACATTTACTTCTGACGATCCGGGTATATGCCAACAAACAGTAAAAATTATTTCAAAAGTTTTTATGCAGGATTATAAATCCTTACGGATTACCGAAACTGATAATGTTGTAGAATATTTTAAAAGAGAAGTAGATTCGGCAGATAGAAAGCTTTCAGAGGCAGAAGACAGATTATTAAGGTTTAATAAGAGAAATAATATTATTAATTATTATGAACAAAGTAAAGCTATTGCCTTGCAAAAAGAAGCTTTAGATAAATATTATCAAGATCAACAAATTAAAATGTCGGGAGCCTCTGCTACATTACAACAACTGGAGACTAAAATGACGGCAAAAGACTCCATATATCTCAAAAGTGATGAGATAGGACAATTTAAAAAACAACTTGCCGATATTTCTGAAAAAATTATTGTCAACAAATTGGCTCAAAATTATAATAGTAGAGTTGCTTCCCGATTAAAAATCCTGGAACAAAAACAAAAGAATTTAAGAAGTAAAATTAAATTCTATGTCGACCAATTATACCTTTATGGACACTCCACGCAAGGAGTTTCGATAAAAAACTTATTAAATGCATGGCTAAGCAACACCATAACATATACTGAAGCTAAAGCATCATTAAGGGTTTTAACACAAAGAAAGTTAGACTTTATACGAACTTATCAAAAAATGGCACCTTTGGGGGCTATGTTGACAAGAATTGAAAGAGAAATAAAAGTAGCTGAGCAAACATATCTGGAATTACTCAGAAGTTTGAATCTCGCAAAAATGAAGCAACAAAACCTTGAAATGTCTACCAATATTAAAATAGTAGATCCTCCTTATTTTCCTATTTCCCCAAAACCATCAAAGGCTAAATATCTTGTTGTGGCAGCTGGTTTTGGTGGGTTTATTTTACTATTATTTATTATTTTTATGATGGAATACTTTGATACTTCATTAAGCACGCCATCAAAAGTTGAAGAAAGAACAAAAATGAAGTTAATTGGAGCATATCCTTATCTTTCTTCAAAACATATAGCCAGAGAGTTATCAAAAATTTCTAACAGGCTGGTGGATATGACAATCCAAAATATAAAATTCAGGATATCTAAAAGTATGCCCCCGCCTGCTAAACCTTATGTGATTTTACTATTCAGCACGGAAAATGATGCCGGGAAAACATTAATAGCACATAAATTAATCAACCGCATGAGATCTATGGGTGACAAGGTTATTTTCTTTAACTATAAAAATGAAAATGAAACTGTAGAAGATGAAGATTTTAATCAGACATATTATTATTCCATAAAAAATAATTTTATTGACATTGAAAATTTGCAGGAGTTGATAGATACTCGTTATTTACGAACTAATAATTCACCCTACGATTATATTTTCCTTGAAATTCCATCAATTATTTACCATACTTATCCTATAAGACTTTTATCAGAAATTGACCTTGCTATTTTTGTTATGAAAAGTAACCGAAGTTTTACCGTTGCTGATGAAACGGCTATAAATAATTTTAAAGAAGTTGCAGCAGGCAAAGACCCGGTAATTATTTTAAATGAGGTTGAAATTCATAATCTTAGTGATCTCTTAACAGAGATTCCAAAGTATAAACGAACATGGTGGAATAAGCTAAAGAAAATTATAAAATCGCCAACCCATTATAAAATATCTATCAAGAAAGAAGCTTAAACAGTGAAAAAAAATGTTATTTCAAAAATACTTAAAAATAATAATTTTTTATCCCTTGCCAATAATGGATTAATTGCTGTTTTTGGTTTTTTTGGTTTTTTACTGCTTGTAAGGAGTTTAAATACTAATGATTTTGGTAAATGGGTTTTATTGATTACCACTGCCAATTTTCTGGATATGTTGCGGTTTGGAATTACGCGAACTGCAATTGTGAGGTTTTTAGCCGGTGCTAATGAAAAAGAAGTTAAACATTTAACAGGATCAAATTATCTTATCAATATTGTTTCTACATTTATCCTGGTAGCTATAGTCGTTGCTTCTTCCCTATTATTCCCGAATCAAATAAAACAATCCGGCTTTTCATTGTTTTTTCAATGGTTTCCCATATTGGGGTTTATAACTTTACCATTTAACAATGCACAATCTGTTCTGCAAGCGCAGATGAAATTCGACAGGATATTATTACTCAGAAGTATTAATGTAGGTGGGTTTATGCTATTCTTATTAATAAACTATTTCTTTTTTCGTTTTCATTTAGAAATTATAGTTTATGTTTATTTAATTATAAATTTCTTAACTTCTATAATTGCAAGTTTATACAATTGGGATGGAATTAAATTTATTTTTAAAGCAACAAAACAGGCTAATAAACAAATATTGAATTTTGGAAAATATACTACCGGAACATTAATTGGAAGTAACCTGCTCAAAAGTGCAGACACCTTTATCATAGGCTTAAGTCCTTTTTTAGGAACCGCTGGTGTTGCATTATATAGCATTCCTCTTAAACTTACAGAAATCATTGAAATACCCCTGAGAAGCTTTGCAATGACTGCACTTCCGGGAATGTCAAAAGCAAGTGTGGAAAATAATACTGCTAAAGTGAAACAAATTTTTTATACTAATACCGGTGGTATCACTCTAATTCTTATTCCAATAATGATTCTTTCATTTATCTTCGCAAAAGATTTGGTTTATATTTTAGGGGGGAAAGATTATGAATCTACAGCCTCTATATTCCGGATATTTTGTTTATATGGAATATTATTACCTCTTGACAGGTTTATTGGAGTTACTTTAGACAGTATTAATTTACCTAAATTTAATTTCTATAAAGTTATTTTCATGACAGCCTCAAATATTATTGGGGATGCACTTATTGTATTTGGTTTTTTATATGTCTCTTTAACTTTTAGTATTTTTTCATTATTATCTTTCGGCTATACTAATTTACATTTTATTGCAATAGTATCCAGAAAATTTTCAATTTACACAGTTTTGGAAGGTGTTGCATGGGTTACAATCTTTTTTACCAGTGTAGGAATTTTAGTTGGTTATCATTATCTTAGAAATAATCTGGATATTCATTTAAGAAAAATTTTCACTGGAGGGATTGAATTTTTTACTCAAAGCAGTTTCTTCAAAAAACAAAAAGACAAGATAAATTAAATTACTATTTTTATCTTTTAAAATCATTCATGCAGAGATCGTTTAAAAATAGAACAGGTGCCGATAAATTACATCATCCTTTGATGATTATAATAATGCTTATTCTAACTATTGGAGTAGGTTTTGTTGTTGCAAAAGGAGGTGTAAAGGTTGCTATTGCCTTTATTGCTCTCGGCCCAATTATTTATTACCTAAACAGGCTTTTTGTCCATCCTGTAATTGGTATTTACACAATTTTGTTTTTTGCCTTTACCGCTATTGGATTAACCAGATATATACAGGGAGTTCCTTTAGGATTAAGTATTGATATTTTTATGGTATTAACACTTATTGCTGTTTTTTTTCGTAATTTTTATGATAAAATTGATTTTTCAGTATTAAAACGTGATATCGTTTACCTATTGCTAGCATGGTTTATATATGGTATTCTCGAGTTCTTCAACCCACTGGCATTAAGCAGAACAGCTTGGTTTTATGCTATGAGGGGTGTTTCTATGTACCCTTTATTTACGGTTATTTTGGGTTTGTTAATATTTAAACGTCTTAGGCACTTATATGGATTTCTCATTTTTTGGGCTGTATTTTCACTATTAGCAAGTTTAAAAGGATTACAACAAGAATATATTGGACTTGACCCCTATGAAAAGCATTGGCTGGATACTGTCGGGTATATTACCCACGTTATTAATGGAAAACTTCGTATTTTTTCTTTTTTTAGTGATGCCGGACAATTTGGGGCTGCTCAAGGTGCAGCAGGAATTGTTTTTGCAGGAATTGCGGCTTCAGTAAAAAAGAAAGGCGATAAAATATTTTTTTGGTTTGTCTCAATTCTTTCTTTTTGGGGAATGATGCTATCCGGTACACGTGGAGCCATGATTGTACCGGCACTGGGAGGAATTACATATGTAATTCTTTCAAAGCGTCCTAAAATTATTATTACAGGTGGATTAGTTCTGGCTTTTATATACGTTTTCTTTGCTTATACATATATTGGAGACAGTATCTATTCCATTAGGCGAATGCGTACAGCTTTCCACCCGGAAAAAGATGCGTCTTATTTGGTAAGACTTCATAACCGTAAAATTTTACAAGCCTACCTTGCCAATAAACCTTTTGGCGGTGGTATAGGTGCAGCAGGAAACTGGGGACAGAGATTTTCACCTCAAGGTTTTTTGGCTAATGTTGCTACTGATAGTTGGTATGTTCAAATTTGGGCCGACCAGGGAAGAGTTGGATTGATATTTCATTTGTTTATTCTAATGTATATAATGTTAAAAAGTTTTTATCTTATAATGGCTAAGGTTAAATCCAAAGAGCTTGGGAATATTTTAGGTGCTTTGTTAGGTGGATATGTAGGCATTATGGGAGCTGCCTATGGGAATGGTGTGCTTGGTCAGATGCCAACGGGGATATTGCTATATCTTAGTTGGGTATTTATGTTCTCTGCACAACAACTTCAACGTGAATATGATGCTAGAATTGCTCAAGGTGTCTACCCATGGTCATTAAAACCAAGAGATTAATATAATGATGTTTGCTGAAAATAATTATCCGCTTGTATCCGTTGTAACTATAAATTATAACCAATCGAAAATTACGTGTGAATTTCTCGAATCATTTCAAAAAATCACATATCCAAACACCGAGGTTTTTGTTGTTGACAATGCTTCTCCCAATGATAATCCAGAAATTATTAAAGAAAAATTTCCTTTCATAAACTTTATCCAGACAAAACAAAATTTAGGGTTTGCTGGCGGAAACAATATAGCCCTCCCCTATTGTAAAGGAAAATATATTTTATTTATAAATAATGATACTGAAGTCCCTGCCGGTTTTCTGGAACCTCTCGTAGAAGTTTTGGAAAATAATACGGATGTTGCTATGGTTAGCCCTAAAATACATTATTTTCATACACCTAATACTTTTCAGTTTGCCGGGTTTACCCCTATCAACCCTATAACTATTCGTAATTTTGCAATAGGATTTGGGGAAAAAGATAAAGGACAATATGACTATACTTGCGAAACAGGTTCTATATTTGGTGCCGCTATGCTCGTAAGTTATGATGCTATTGTAAAAGTAGGCATAATGACCGAAATTTTCTTTTTATATTATGAAGAGCATGATTGGGCAAAACATATGAAAAAAGCAGGATATAAAATTTATTACCAAGGTAAATCACTCGTTCTTCATAAAGAATCTATGGCAACAGTAAAAAACAGTCCTTTTCAGATTTTTTACCTTACAAGAGGAAGGATATTATACGCCCGTAGAAATAATAAAGGCTTTATAAAGTTTTTGAGCCTGTTATATCTTTATTTTGTAGCAGTGCCTAAACAAGCAGCACAATATTTATTAAAAGGAAAATTTAATCTATTTAGAGCCAGCTGGAAAGCTGTTTGGTGGCACTGGACTCATTATAAAGGATTATATGGATTACCAAAATTAATTAAAACTGAATAATTATTAAGATGGATATTATAAGATTGATAATTTTAATTGTTGAATGGCTTGTTTTTGTGTTCTTCGCCCTGGCAGTGCTTTATATTTTAATTTATGGAATAGCTGGCTTGTTTTATAAACAAAAACCTGTTATTGCTAAATCAAAATTAAGAAAATTTGCTGTTTTAATTCCTGGATATAAAGAAGATAACGTAATAGTAAATGTTGCCAGAGAAGCCACAAAACAGAAATATCCACAAGAGTTATTTGAAATTATTGTTATTGCAGATAGTTTTAAAAAAGAAACACTCGATGCTTTAAAAAAGTTACCTATACGTGTGGTTGAAGTAAGCTTTGAGGTAAGCAAAAAGTCAAAAGCGTTAAACAAATGTATGGAAATTATTGGCGATGATTATGACGTTGCTTTTATTTTAGATGCGGATAATGTTATGGAACCGGATGTATTAATGAAAATAAATTCATCTTTTGAAAGAGGTTTTCATGCTGTTCAAGGTCACAGAACCGCAAAGAACTTAAATTCACATTATGCTGTACTTGATGCTATTAGTGAAGAAATTAATAATCATATATTTAGAAAAGGACATCGTGTCCTTGGTATTTCTTCAGCATTGATTGGTTCAGGAATGGGATTAGACTATAAATTGTTTAAGGAAACCATGGCTACTGTTGACTCGGTAGGTGAAGATAAAGAAGTAGAATTAAAAATTATAAAACAAGGCTATACAATTGATTATGTTGATGATGCTATAATTTATGATGAAAAGACTCAACGTTCCGATGCATTTGTTAACCAACGGAGAAGATGGATAGCTGCTCAATTGGATTATTTTAGATCTCATTTTTTTGATGGAATAAAAGAGCTGCTAACAAGAGGTAATTTTGATTATTTTGATAAGGTAATTCAGATGGTTCAGCCCCCACGAATAATACTTACCGGTGAACTTTTTATTATTTCTGTATTTTATGGTTTAATTTACCTGCTACCACTGAAAAGTTGGCAACCTTTTTTTCAGCCCGGGTTTTATTTATGGTTAGCATTATTTATTTTAACAACTTTTACCTTAATAATTTCTGTTCCGGGCAAGTTTTATAACAAAAAAACAATTAGAGCATTGTTGTATCTTCCGAGTGGTTTTTTATTAATGATAATCAGCTTATTTAAAGTTAAAGGTGCTACTAAAAAATTTTTACATACTGAACATGATCACGTTGATGAAATAAAACATAATTAATATATGGCAGCAAGGCACAAATATTTCCCTTTGGTTTCGATTATTACAGTAAACTATAATCAATCGGAGGTTACATGTGCTTTGCTGGAGTCCTTAAATAAAATATCTTATCCAAATTTTGAAGTTATTGTTGTAGATAATCATTCTACCAAAGATAACCCTGCAATAATCAAGCAGCGCTTTCCAAATATTGTTTTTATTCAAAATCCTATTAATTATGGTTTCGCAGCAGGAAATAATTATGGTTTAATGCGTGCCAGAGGCGAGTATATTTTATTATTAAACAATGATATAGAGGTTCCTGAAAATTTTATGGAACCATTGGTAGAAAAACTCCAAAATAATCCCGGAATTGGTGCTGTTAGTCCAAAAATCAAATTTTATTATCAACCAGACACAATTCAATATGCAGGTTACACTCCTATCGATAAAGTAACTATGCGAAATACTGCCATCGGATACTGGCAAAAAGATGAAGGCCAATATGATGAGGATAAAGAAACCGCCTATGCCCACGGGGCAGCAATGATGGTGCCCATGAAAGTTGTAAAAGAAATAGGTTTAATGTCCTATATCTTTTTCCTTTATTATGAAGAAGCTGACTGGTGTGCAAGAATAAAAAATGCAGGATATCAAATATGGTATGTGGGAAATAGTTATGTTTTACATAAAGAATCCGTATCTACAGGAAGAATGAGTACATTAAAAATTTATTACCTCAACAGAAACCGGATAGTATTTATGAGAAGAAATATACGGGGAAAAGAATATTATATTGCATTACTGTATCAATTATTTGTTGCTATTCCAAAAAATGCCTTTAAATTTCTTTTCCAGGGTAAAATTAAATATTTCCTTGCATATTATAAGGCAATAGGTTGGCACCTAACTCATTTATTTTCAGCAGAAATTCACGAAAATCCTATGTTATGACTTATTTAAGTATAATATATGTTATAGAATTTATTGCCTTTATTTATTTGGGAATTAATACCTTATATTTATTAACTTTTGCGGTTGCAGGCCTTTTTAATTTGAAAAGAAAAAAAATTATTCCCGCATATAAAAGAAAAACCATTGTTTTAATTCCTGGTTACCGTGAAGATGATGTAATAATTGAGGTAGCAAAAGAAGCACTTAAACAAGATTATGGAAAAGAGTTTTATGACGTTGCTATTATTGCAGACGGATTTAAAAAAGAAACAATTGAAACATTAAAAAAACTGGAGGTTAAACTTTTTGAAGTCAAACTTAAATTCAGCACCAAGTCCAGGGCTTTAAATGCCGCATTAGATAAATTAGACGATACTTATGAAATTGCTGTTGTATTGGATGCTGATAATATTATGGAACCTGACTTTTTAACAAAAATTAATCAGGCTTTTTGCCAGGGATACCTTGCCGTACAAGGACACAGGGTAGCAAAAAATATGAATACCCCTTTTGCTGTTTTAGATGCTGTAAGCGAAGAAATGAATAATCATATTTTCAGAAAAGGCCACCGGGTAATACGATTATCTTCTGCATTAATTGGATCTGCAATGGCATTCGAATTTCATCATTTTAAAAAAATGATGAAAGAAGTTGAGGTTGTTGGAGGGTTTGATAAAGAACTTGAATTAAGACTACTAAGCCAGAAAAGGAAAATAGAATATTTACCTGATGCCTATGTTTTTGATGAAAAAGTTGCAAATGCAAAAGTTTTTACAAAACAGAGAAGAAGATGGCTGTCAGCTCAATTTCATTTTTTTGGAAAAAGCTTTATACCTGCCTTAAAAAGTTTGTTTAAAAATGGAAATATTGATTACTTTAATAAAGCCATGCAATTTATTCTGATACCCAGAATAATGTTAATTAGCTTGTTATTTATTATTTCTCTTATTTTGGGTGTATTAAATATTCATCCGTATTTTGAGTATTGGTTATATTTATTTATAGGTGGTTTATTAACATTTTTATTTTCTATCCCGACATATTTCTATAATTTAAAAACTTTAAGGGCAATTACATGGTTACCATTGGGGATATTTCTTATTTTCTTATCTTTATTCCGGCTTAAAGATAGTAATAAAGAGTTTTTACATACAAAACATACTTATAATGCTTTTCAAATAAAGCATTCAAGATTTAAATCAAAACAATGAAAATAGGAATTGAAGGACAGCGTCTGTACAGAAGTAAAAAACACGGTATGGACATGGTAGCACTCGAACTTATCAGGGAATTACAAAAACTTGATAAAACAAACGAATATGTTGTTTTTATCAAACCTGATAGTGATAATGACATTTTTGAAGATAGCGATAATTTTAAGTTTGTTTCCCTTAATGGAGGCCCATATCCTTTATGGGAACAAGTTGCACTTCCAAGAGCTGCCAAAAAAGAAAACTGTGATATTTTGCATTGCACCAGTAATACAGGGCCGGTAAATCCCAAAATGCCACTTATAATAACACTCCATGACATTATTTATCTTGAAAGTATAAGTATTTTTAAAAAAGGAGGAACATGGTATCAAAAACTTGGAAACATGTATCGTCGCCTTGTAGTTCCAAAAGTTGTTAAAATAAGTGATAAAATTATTACTGTTTCTAATTTTGAAAAAAACCGTATTAAAGAATTTTTTGGTTTTAATAAAAATGATGACCGGTTGGTTGCTATTTATAACGGGGTAAGTCAGCATTTTAAAAATATCAACGACCCGGAAGAATTAAAAAGAGTTAAAGATAATTATCATTTACCGGATAATTTTTTATTTTTTCTTGGAAATACAGATCCCAAAAAAAATACTCCCGGTACTTTAAAAGCCTTCTCCGATTATTTAAAAAAATATAATAATAATGACCTTTTTCTTGTTATGCTGGACTATGAAAAAAATGAATTGGAAAAGATTTTAAATGAAATAGGAGATCCTGAATTAAAAAGCAAAATTGTTTTAACAGGTTATGTTAAAAATACTGATTTACCTGCTATTTACAGCCAATGCAAAATTTTCTTGTATCCATCATTAAGAGAAAGTTTTGGAATTCCCATGCTTGAAGCTATGCGCTGCGGTGTGCCTGTTATTACTTCCAACACATCCTCAATGCCGGAGGTATCAGGAGATGCTGCATATATTGTTGACCCATATAAACCGGAGGAGATAACCAATGGAATTAATGAACTGTTAACTAATGAAAAACTCAGACATCAACTTATTGAAAAAGGATATAAACAATCAGCAAAATTCTCATGGGAAAATATGGCAAAAAATGTTTTAAAATTGTATGAAGAGGTTTATAATAATCATCACAATTAAAAATAATATTTATGATTAAGAACAGAGATATTGTAATGGTAGGACTAGCTGCACTGGACAGTAGAATTGGAAGTAATGCCATAAATCTTGCATATACTTTTTCGAAAAATAACAGGGTACTTTATGTAAATTATCCACTCGACAGGTTAACACTTTTACGCGAAAGAAACGACCCTATCATTAAAAAAAGAAAAGAGATAATAAAAGGAAAACAACCCGATTTAGTAAAGGTGAATGATAATATGTGGAGCTTTTTTCCTAAAAAAATTCTTGAAAGTATTAATCAGCTTCCCATAGACTGGCTATTTGATATATTAAACAAAAGAAATAACAAACGATTTGCATCGGAAGTAAACAGGGCAATTAAAGAACTGAACTTTAAGGATATAATTATTTTTAATGATACAGATATGTTCAGAAGCTTTTACCTGAAAGAACTTATAGGTGCTAAAACCTATGTTTATTATACCAGAGATAATATGATCGCTGTCGACTATTGGAAAACACAAGGTATTAGGATAGAAGCAGCATTAATGAAAAAAGCAGATCTGGTAGTAGCTAATTCTACTTATCTTGCAGATCTTGCCAGAAATTTTAATCCTCACTCATATTATGTTGGTCAAGGTTGTGATGTTACATTGTTTGATAAAAAGCTTATTAAAAAATCTCCTGACGATATTAAAGATATTAAAAAACCCATAATCGGGTATATTGGTGTTTTATTTACTTTAAGATTAGATATTGAAGTTCTGGTCCATATTGCAAAAAGTAAACCGGAATGGTCTATAGTATTAGTTGGCCCTGAAGATGATGAATTTAAAGCTAGTGAGCTTCATAATTTAAAAAACGTTTATTTTTTAGGCAGTAAAAAGATGGAAGAATTACCAGCATATTTAAATTCATTTGATGTAGCTTTAAATCCTCAAAAATTAAATGAAGTTACTATCGGTAATTATCCCAGAAAAATTGATGAATATCTTGCAATGGGTAAACCTACTGTGGCAACTAAAACAAGGGCTATGGAAGTTTTTAAAGATTTTGTTTATCTTGCTAATAACAAAGAGGAATATGTAGAACTTATTGATAGAGCTCTTAAAGAAAACACGCCTGAAAAAGAAAAATCCAGAGAGAAATTAGCTCGTAGTCATACCTGGGATGCAAATGCTGAAGCTATATATGAAAAAATTGAGATGGTTGAAAAAATCAAAGCACATGAAACTAGTTGAAAAAATTAAATCTGACGAAAGACTGAAGAATATAGCCCTTAGGATGTTGATGCCAAAAAATCAGGCAAGACCAAGATTATGGGTAAAATTATTTCTGAACCCCTTTAAACACCATAAAGGAAAAGGTTCGCTGATAAGAAAAAGAACCCGAATGGATTTAATGCCTTTTAATAATTTTGAAATTGGTGAAGATTCTACTATAGAAGACTTTTGCACTATTAATAACGGTGTGGGAGAAGTGATTATTGGCAAACGAACCCGTATTGGAATAGGAAATGTTTTAATTGGGCCTGTTACTGTTGGTGATGATGTGATGTTTGCACAAAATGTAGTATTATCAGGTCTGAACCATGGATATGAAGATGTTACAGTTCCGCCAAGTTTACAAAAAGTTAAAACTTTACCGATAATTGTAGAAAATGAAGTATGGATTGGCGCCAATGCAGTTATAACTGCCGGAGTTACTATTGGAAAACATTCTATTGTAGCTGCTGGTTGTGTTGTAGTTAAGGATGTTCCACCTTATTCAATAGTAGGAGGCAATCCGGGAAGGTTGCTTAAGCAATATAATAGTACAAGTGGTAAATGGGAAAAGGTTCCCCATTAATAATCCCTATATAATTAAAAAATTATCTTTATTCTACATTTGTAAACTAATTTATATTTCATGCATAAAATAAAAACACTCGTAAGTTATTTTAAAGATTTTATTAAATGGGGAGAATATCGCTATGTTCTTACTTCTGCTAAATATATCCTTTTCAATAAAACTACCAGTAAAACACGTATTTATAATAGCAGCCTTGGTACATTTCTTTGCCGAAAAGGAACTCTAGACTTTCAATTTGCTAACCTCGCTTACGAATGGAATGTTAAAGAATTTATCTATCAGCATGAAAAGGAATGTGATGTATTTTTTGATATCGGAGCTAATATCGGAACATATTCCATATTAATGGCAAAAAAAAATAAAAAGGTAATTGCTTTTGAACCTATACGGTCCAACTACAATGCATTATGTATTAATGCTATGCTGAACAATGTCGAGGATAAAATAACATGCTATCCTTTTGCTCTTGGTGATAAAGCCGAAAATGCTGAATTTGTTTTTGATTTATTAAATACCGGAGCTTCTCATAAAGCCGGCATAGAATTAGATGATGTTTTAAATGATCCGGAAGAAAAAGAAACTGTCAAAATCATTCCATTGGATGATATAATTAAAGAGTTAAATATTAAAAAGAGTGATCGTTTATTTTTAAAAATAGATGTTGAAGGCATGGAAGAGAAAGTTCTGAAAGGAGCAGCCAATTTCATACATAGCTTTCCAAATATTTTAATTGTTATGGAATCTGTTCATAGTGGTAAAGATAAACTTGAACATATTCTTAATGAAATTGATCCTTTTGAAATAATCCCTGTTGATAATTTAAACATAGGTGCCAGGAAAAAGAAAAATTAACGTAATATGCTGACATTAAAAATTATATTTTGGGTTTTTCTGTTTATTGTTTTTTATGCTTATCTGGGATATGGCATATTACTTTTTATTTTAGTTAGAATAAAAAGGATATTTACACATAAAAAACATGAAAATGTCAATTATGAACCGGAAGTAACACTTTTTGTTGCTGCATATAATGAAAAAGACTATGTAGACAAAAAAGTTCATAATTCACTGGAAATGGAATATCCTTCCAATAAAATTAAACAGGTCTGGGTTACTGACGGCTCTGATGACGGAACCCCAGATTTATTAAAAAAATACTCCAACAATGGTGTGGAAGTTCACCATATACCCGAGAGAGGTGGTAAAATTGGTGCCATGAACAGAGGAATGCAATTTGTAAAAACCCCTCTGGTAATTTTTTCTGATGGTAATACTCTTTTAGGAAAAGAATCTGTGCAGCGTATTGTGAATTTATTTGCTGATCCAAAGGTTGGATGTGTTTCAGGAGAAAAGAGAATTTTTAATAAGGATAAGGATACTGCTGCCGGTACTGAAGGTATTTACTGGAAATATGAGTCTAAATTAAAAAAATGGGATGCCGAATTATACTCTGTGGTAGGAGCTGCAGGCGAATTGTTTGCCATCAGAACAGATTTATATGAACCAGTGGAAAAAGATACTCTACTGGATGACTTTATCATCTCCCTACGTGTTGCTATGAAAGGTTATACCATTCAATATGATCCGGAAGCTTACGCTATCGAAAGTGCATCAGCAAATGTTAAGGAAGAACTTAAAAGAAAAATTCGTATCGCTGCCGGGGGGTTACAATCTATATTCAGGTTAAAACCTCTACTTAACATATTTAAATATGGTGTCTTAAGTTTTCAATATATTTCTCATCGTGTTCTCAGATGGACATTAGCACCCCTCTCACTGCCAATTATATTTTTTATCAATCTTGCTATAGTTTTACAATCAGGAATTATAAACTTTTCAAATTTTTACACATGGCTTTTTTATGCACAGATTGCCTTTTACTTATCAGCAGCTGTAGGATGGTATCTTGAAAATAAAAAACTAAGAGTAAAAATTCTATTTGTCCCTTATTATTTTCTGGTTATGAATTATGCTGTATATGCTGGTGCCATAAGATATTTTAAAGGACAACAGACCGTGAACTGGGAAAGAGCTAAAAGAGGCGACTAATAGTAAGTAATTTGTAATAAGAAAGTTTAAAAAGTATTTGATAAAAGGAAAAAACACCTTAAAACAAAGATAAAACAATGAAAAATTTATTCTCTAAAATATTATGGGTTTTGCTAGTTTTGATAGCAATATTTCCTTTAGAGAAAATTTATTCTCAAACATGCGATATTACAATTACCTCATCTTCCCCATACATAGATGCATTAGCCTCACAATATAAATCTGTTAAACCCGGCAGTACTGTTTGTTTACAAGCCGGTAATTGGAATTATGTACAAATTCAAAATTTCCATGGTACCCAGCAGCAACCCATAACTTTTATTAATAAAGGAGGAGCTGTAATTATTGATACAGATCATTTTGTGGGTATAAAAATCGGAAATTGTTCTCATGTCATTTTTCGTGGTGATGGAGATCCATCAGAAAAATATGGTTTTAGAGTTTTAAAGGTTTCCAAGGGTGCCGGAATGGG
>WGGC01000144.1 GCA_015491905.1 Bacteroidales bacterium
GTTGATGCCGGGGCAGGGATTGAAACGGCAGCTGCCGGTAACGAAAGGCAATGTGCTGCCTGCCGGAGGGTGCGACAGGGGAGCGCCCCGAAGGCAGTTGCAGAACATGACTTTTGTTGCCGGCACTATAGTGAAAAGCCCGGTAAGGTTAGCGTGGGCTTTGCCGCGTGGAAACCGTGCCCCCATAATGAATAAAAAATTGTTGTACCTTCAACAGCATAAAAATGTATGGTATAATGATTGTTTGTTTATGGCAGGCGGCATGAAATAAGTGAAATATAAAATTTTTAACGCATAAAAATATGTATTATGAACTTTCCGACGGTGAACGTAACAACAGGATAGTATGGGCTTCGGTGCGGGCTACGCTTGAGCGTTTCAGATTTAAATATAAGCGCGGGGGTTTTAAAACAAAAAGTAAATACAGGCTTTTTGAGAAATTGCTGTTGCTTTTCGGACTTATGTTGAAAGTGATAGGAGTTTACCGGAAGGGGGTTCAAAATGCAATGAATATTAATATTGAAAACATTGAGGTGGAGTCATACAGTCTTCCTCAAGAATTTAAAGGTTTCAGGATTTTATTTTTAAGTGATTTACATATTGATGCTATTGATGGTTTTGAAGATGTGATAATTAAAAAAATTGAAGGCTTTTCCTATGATCTTTGCGTTATTACAGGTGATTTCAGGATGGACACCGAAGGGAGTTTCCGGAAAATTTTGCCGGCAGTAAAGAAGATAGTTGATGCTGTTAAGGCTCCTTTTGGTGTGTTGGCGGTACTGGGAAATCATGATACTTACCTTATGGTTGAACCGTTTGAGGCTATGGGTATCCGTTGTCTTATTAATGAAACTGTTTTCCTGACTAAAAACAAGGCGAAGATAACGGTTGCCGGCACTGACGACACTTATTATTTTTATACCGATAAGGCTATGGATGTTCTGGAACAGGATGCCGGCGGGTTTAAAATTTGCCTTTCGCACACCTCCGAGCTTAGCGATGTTGCAGCACGAAATAATTTCAAGTTATATTTATGCGGGCATACACATGGCGGGCAGATTTGTCTTCCGGGAGGGAAACCTGTTATCAGTCATCAAAAAAGTTCTGCATTAAAAGTAAAAGGCCTCTGGAAGGAAGGTGAAATGACGGGTTATACCAGCAGGGGGGTGGGGGTTTCGGGAATTCCGCTTCGTTTTAACTGTCCGCCGGAAATTACACTTGTAACGTTAAAACAAAAAAACAGGTGACACTGATTTTTCCTGCCTGCATTAAAGCTTTTGTCCATTATCAACAACAATTACTATTTCCCCTTTTATGGACGGGCGTGCTTTGAAAGTTTCCATGACATCGGCGATGGTGCCACGAACAGTTTCTTCATGTATTTTGGTAAGCTCTCTGGATACCGAAAGTTGTGTTTCGGGAGGAAATATTGCAGCAAACTGTTCCAGTGTTTTTACCAGACGATGCGGTGATTCGTAAAAAATAAGCGTGTAATGCATATCTTTTAACTGCTGAAGGCGCGTTTGCCGGCCTTTTTTATGTGGGAGGAAACCTTCGAAAAAGAAATGGTGTGTAGGAAAACCGGAGTTTACCAGTGCCGGGACAAAAGCAGTAGGTCCCGGAAGGCTTTCAATAGTAATATTGTTTTTAACGCACTCTCTTACAAGTAAAAAACCGGGATCGGAGATGCCGGGGGTGCCGGCATCGGTTACCAATGCCATACATTCGCCGGAAGATATCCTGTCTGCCAGTCCTTCCACAGTCCGGTGTTCATTATGAATATGGTAGGCCTGCATACGGTTTTCAATATTAAAGTGTTTCAGCAGTTTTCCGGTGGTACGTGTATCTTCAGCAAGTATAATGTCTACTTTTTTTAATGTTGTAACTGCCCTGAAAGTCATATCCTCCAGGTTTCCTATCGGTGTTGGCACCAAATATAATTTTGACATATGGAGCTTTTTCTGTTATTGGTATTTTTTCTTTACAATTTCGATAAATTTTTGATATACAGGAGAGTCTTTTTTCCAGTTATACTGAACACTCAACTCCGATAAATAAGTTTGTGCACCGGCAAATCCGGAAAACTGGTTTAACTCATCAATTAGTTTATTATATGTGCTCATATCTCCTTTAAACAGCTCATTTATAAACTGAAATTTATCATTTATCCCTATGGCTTCACGCAGGTCATTAAGTTTTTCTTTTCCCAGTTTTTCACCAACGGCTGTTGTTTTTTGTTGCTCATAAAAATCACTTAAAGTGTCATCACCCGAAGAAGAGAAAAGGTCGAGAGGGGTTTTAGGAGGTTCATTATCTTCCGTTTTTGTTTTAGGTTCAGGCTGCAGCACGGGTGGATTTTTATCTTCTGTATTGCTTTCTACATCAGTTTTTTCTTGCTGTTCTTCTGCTTCGTGGGTTTCTGTGTCAGGAGTTTTTTGTTCTTCCTGCATTTCTGTCTGTGGCGCTTCTTCTTCCTTATCAGTTTGTTGGCTATCTTCCCCGACAGTAGTATTGTCTGCATCTGCAGGCATTTCCCTTTCTATAATTCCGGTGTTAGGTGGAGATACAAATGTTTCTTCTATGATTCCTCGTTTTTCAACTGAGGGTATTCCTTTTTCCTCATGAAGTTTTTGTGGAATAGCTTCCGTTTCTTCTTTTATTTTGGGCTCAGAAAGTGTTTGAACAGGTTTAGGAGCGATTCCGGTAGAAGATAACTCCAGTAGTTCTAAATACAGCTGCCGTGTTTTTTCCAGCATTAAATCCAGTTCTATAGGATGCAAACTATCATTAGATTCAATGCGCTGCAATATTTCATTAAGGCTATTGAGGGTGCCTTTTATTTTTTGAAGAGATACTGTATTATTCATATTTTAATATTTTATATTTTACAGGCCACAAGTAACTTATCGCAATTGAATAATCATTTTTATTGCCCTGTAACCGGCAAGTTCACGTTAAAAATAAGTTAATAACAATATTATTTAATGGTTATTATATTTCGTTTGTGATGCTTATTATATTTTCATTGGATTTTTATACCATAATATCAGCGGTTTATTATATAAAAATACAAAGTTCTTCAAGACAGGAACAAAGTTTTTCAAAGGTATAAAATTCAATAATATCATCGGGAATATGGAGTTGTGAATTATCGGGTTTTAAAACAGACATTTATACGGATGGTATTATAAAAAACAGAAAAATTGTAAAAAATTACCAATAATAAAAAGGAGTGCACTGTAGATTTGATTAAATTTGTTCTTTCAAAAATAACTGTTTATTCATGTTTCTTGAGAAAGATCAAAATAATTCCCAACGGACAGGTTGGATAGAAGTGGTGTGTGGTTCGATGTTTTCAGGAAAAACAGAGGAACTTATCCGACGTTTAAACCGTGCTCGTATTGCAAAGCAGAAGGTGGAAATATTTAAACCGGAAGTAGATACGCGTTATGATGATAATGATGTGGTTTCACACGATTCCAAGTCTGTTTCTTCTATCCCTGTACAGAATGCTTCACAGATTTTATTTTACCTCGATGATTTTGAGGTAGTAGGTATTGACGAGGCTCAGTTTTTTGGTGATGAACTTGTTCAGGTTTGCAATGATCTTGCTAACAGAGGTAAGCGGGTGATTGTTGCCGGGCTGGATATGGATTTTATGGGAAAACCTTTTGGGCCTATTCCCAAATTACTGGCTACGGCAGAATATGTTACCAAAGTACATGCTATTTGTATGCGTTGCGGCAATTTGGCACATTATTCGCACCGGACAATAAAAAATGAGAAATTAGTGATGCTGGGGGAAACGGATATTTACGAACCATTATGTCGTCGTTGCTTTAATGAAGCTTTACAAGAGAATAGTACAAAAGATGAGTAATTTTTTTCTGAAATAATATAACAGTCTTTAATAGTTATTTTTCAATAAATTTACCAGAAAACATACCCGAAAAACAAGCCTTTACATTATTTTCTGTTGAATTTGCCACCAGCGGTCAGGAATTTCATCTTTCATAGCTGTTTGGTAATCTTCATAGGAACAAGGAATAAACAGAACACGTGAAAGCTTTTTATTTGTTTCATTTTTTACAGGAATTTCCATCCACCAGCGGTCGGTTTTTTTACTTTTAAGAAAAACAATCTCTTCATTATTGTCTTCCATAACAACTCTAAAACGGATAAAACCTTTTGTGTTTTCTTCTTTGGGGAGGTCGTTTTTTCTGTTTGCAAAACCATCAAGAAAATACCATATCATTTGGGCTATCAGCTGAGCCGTAAACCCTCTGGGGTCATATTCAGGGTTATATTCATAAAATCCGGCACTCGTAAGTTTATCATTCATTCCTGCATAACGGCATATCTGACATGCTTCTGCTCCTGTAAGCCCGTTTGCTCCTGCATAAAATGAACCGGGGGCATCGGCAGCCCTGACGGCAGAGATATCAAAGGTTAATATATCTGCATTGCGAACCATGGGTTCTGTTTGTTCAATTTCAGCATGTACATTTCCCAGTCTGTTTATATCGAAAAATAAATTTTTCATCAGTAAAAAAGCATCCTGATTTACAAAATAGGATTGATAACCGATATTTGTATAATTAAATAAAAAATTAGGCTGATGTAATATTATATGGCTAAGATAAGAACGTGCATTTAACTCACCTTCTTCATGACCCAGGTCAAAAACAGAATCTACAGCTGCAATATTTACAACCTTGCCGGTATTTTCGTAAGCCAGGTAGTTGGGATAGGTTAAATCCTGACTGCCACCGATGATAACAGGGAGTGTATTATTTTGCAATAAATTACGGATTATATCTTTTACCGCAAAGTATGTGTCCTCCACAGTATTTCCTCTTTTAACATTTCCCAGGTCAACAATATTCAATGAATTCCAGTGCGGAAACAAGGGGTAAAGTTTCTTTCTGATTTCATCAGGACCATTTGTACTCCCGGAAGTATTTTTTACGGCCTTCCTGTCTTCGGGAACTCCAA
>WGGC01000145.1 GCA_015491905.1 Bacteroidales bacterium
TGACCATAATTATAATTTTCATTACCCCATACAATCATACCATAATCTGTTAATACTTTTTCTTCACTTTGTGCAGTAAATAGTTCAAGAATATCTATTGCATTAGGATGAAAAGATTTCATGTGGTTATAAATATGTTCCAGATGGTTTATTCTAGACTGATCATATGCATAACCATTACCTGGTGTATTGGTAAACCCTTTAGCAAAGTCAAATCTGAAACCATCAACTTTATATTCGGTAAGCCAATAATTGGTAACACTATCAGCGAATTTCATTGTTTGCGGACTATCATAATTAAAATCACTACCCCAACTATAATCAGGGTTTGGAGAGGTTTCATTAAACCATGGATTATTTGCTGCAGGTCGTTTTTCTGTCTCATTCCAATACATCATAACCAAAGGACAAGTCCCCTCAGCATGATTTAAAACCACATCCATAATCACAGCTATACCATTGGCATGGCACGTATCTATAAACGCTTTGTAAGTATTTCTTGGCCCATAATATTTATCAACAGCAAAATAATAATTTGGATTATAACCCCAGCTTAGGTTTCCTTCGAATTCATTCACCGGCATTAATTCGATAGCATTAACACCCAATTTCTTCAGGTAATCCAATGTATCAATGATTGCATCAAAAGTATGAGCTTTGGTGAAATCACTTACCCAAAGTTCATAAACAACGAGATCTTCTTTTTTGGGAGGCGTAAAGTTCTTAACTTTCCAGGAATAAGGAGTTTGTCCTGTTTCCAAAACAGTGGCAATTCCTGTAGTCTTACCATAAGGATAAGGAATTAAATTTGGATAAGTGGCACTGCTTATATATTTATCATTCCATGGATCACTTACCTGGCTTGCATATGGATCTCCTATACGAAGAGACCCATCAATAAAATATTGAAATACATATTGCTTTTTTGGTTTTAAACCTGATATCGTCAGCCAATACCTTAAACTATCAGGAGTTTCTTTCATTTGCCATTGGTTACCTACTTCCCAATTATTAAAATCACCTATAACGAAAACATACTTTTTTTGTGGAGCATACAAGCATAATGTTACCGTACTATCATTAATATAATTTATTCCATCTCTTATTCCCTGAGGTAAAGATGCGAAAGTATTTGCTCCAAGAACAAAAAAATAAGCTGAATCATAAACTATTTTTGATGCACTATCTGCTTTTGCAACAATCCAATGTTTTCCCGTAGTTGTTCCTTTTATTTTTAATGAAAATGTAGTTCCGGTATCGGCTTTTATTAACTTATTATCGATAAATAGAAATGTAGAATCAGCAGAAGAACTATTCCAGTTAATTTGTACCGAATCATTTAATGAAATAATATTTGGATTTGTTTTAGTAGGATTTGTAATTTGAACATTCAGTCCCGGTTGATAAACATCATAAAAAATATCAGCACCTCCAACATTCCTACCGGTAATACTACCATCAGCATTTCGAAATACAAAAGCAAGTTTCAGGATCTTTTCTGAGGTAGGTACATTATAATAAGCCCTTATACTGGGGGATATTTTTAGCTCCCAAAGGTTAGTACCTATATTTTTCATTTTTGTTTTTGGCAAATTCGTATCCCATGGCGTAACTACATGCCTCCAATCACTATAACTGGTGCTAAGATTAGTAATAACACCTGTATGAGCATACACATCCCCGGTATAACCCTTTAGACCTTGGTCACCGAGTGCTGCATTAAAAATAATTGTTACCGAATCATTGGCTGTTGGAAAAGGGGGTTTCGATGTAATTAACTGTGCTTTTATTTGAAAAGTAATTACTAAAGCAGCTATTAGAAAAGTAATTTTTTTTATCATATTTTTTTTATTTAAGGAATTGAAATAAAATTAGTTTTATTTAATGTCTAGAAAACAAAATTAATGCAATTTACTCTTCACGAGATCAAAAAGTATTTAAATTTATTACTAAAACGTTTTAATATGCAAATTCAGCTTTCAACCCTATATTTCAAACGATTGATGTTTGTAATAAAATGATATTTTATATTTTTATATAAGATTTATTTATCATTCTAATAAAAATGCTTTTAACTCATTAAATGAGTTTTTCATTTCTATATTATGTTTTTGTTTAGATATATTTTTTCTCAGCTTTTCCGGTAAAGAAATTTCTTCCTTAATTATATCTTCCACAACATTTTTAAATTTAGCAGGATGTGCTGTTTCCAAAAAAACTCCGATGCTATTAGGTTTATGTTCTTTATATTTATTCATTCCTAACCATGCAACAGCACCATGCGGATCCATCAGATAATCATATTTCTGATAATACTCTTTAATAGCATAACGGGTTTCTTTATCAGAAAAACTATAAGAGACAATATCATTTTTTATCTGTTCCAGATCATTTTCAAACATTTCTAAGATCCTAAAAAAATTACTTGGATTTCCTACATCCATAGCGTTTGAAATAGTTGATATTGAAGGTCTTGGGATGAATTTTCCTGTATCAAGAAAATCTTTTAAAACTTTATTTATATTTGATGAAGCAATAAACTTGCTTATCGGCAATCCTGTTTTTTTTGCTATTAATCCTGCTGTCAAATTACCATAATTACCACTTGGAACAGAAAAAGCAACAGGAGAATTATCTTTATTCTGTAATTTACCAAAAGCATAGAAGTAATAAATTGACTGGGGCAGTAATCTGGCTATATTGATTGAATTAGCCGAAGTAAGTACTAATCTTTTTTTTATTTCTTTATCAGAAAAAGCTGCTTTCACCATATGCTGGCAGTCATCAAAAGTACCTTCAACGGCAATAGCCTCAATATTGTTTCCCAAAGTGGTAAATTGTTTTTCTTGTATATAGCTCACTTTTCCTTTTGGATATAAAACCACTACTCTAACTCCGGGCACATTATAAAAACCGTTAGCAACAGCCCCTCCTGTGTCTCCGGAAGTAGCAACCAATACTGTTGTTTCGTTTTTCTGATTAAATGCACTTAAAAACCTTGCCATTGTCCGTGCCCCAACATCTTTAAACGCCATGGTAGGTCCGTGAAACAATTCCAATACATATTCATTTTCTGATAACTGTTTTACGGGAATTTCAAAATTAAGAGCATCATCAAGTATGTCTATTAAAACTGATGGATGTAAGTCCGGTCCAACATAAGGTTGCAAAAAAAGAAATCCAATTTCAGGTAAGGACATATTTCCAAGATTTTTTATCACCGTAGGGGATAGTTTTGGAATATAATCAGGATAATAAAGTCCATTATCTTCTGCAAGGCCATTTAAAACAGCCTTCCTGAAAGTTACCGTTTCAGCTTTATGATTTGTACTATGAAACATCATTTTATTCATTTTCCAATCAATATTAAATATATCTAGATCACACCAAGAATTTTCACTCCATCTTTATTAATTCCGGAAGTATATATTTTATATTCAACACCTGAATTTTTATATACTTCTGCCATAGTTTCACTCACTTTTTTTCCTGTTTCAGAACCATTAGAAAAAGCAAATACAGAAGGTCCTGAACCGCTAATTCCACAACCAATTGCCCCTGAATTAAGAGCAGTTTTTTTTATAGTATCAAAAAGAGGAATCAATATTGATCTTACAGGTTCCACAATAACATCTTGCATCGACCGGCCAATTAAATCAAAGTCGGATAAAAAAAGTCCCGATATAAGTCCGGCAATATTACCCCATTGTGTAACGGCATCAGTCAATAAAACTTCTTCTTTCAATAATTTTCTCGCCTTTTTTGTTTCCACCTCTATTAAAGGATGTAGGACACTAACACTAAGGCCTTCCGGAACCGGAAGAGATATTAAATCAAGAGGATGATGATTTCTGACAAGAGTAATTCCACCCATTAGTGCAGGAGCCACATTATCGGCATGCTTAACTCCTGACGCCAGTTCTTCACCTAGCATTGCAAACTCTACCAATTCATTTGTTTTAAATGGCTTATCAAGAATCAAATTCATTCCATACGCAGCCCCTGCTGCACTGGCAGCACTTGAACCTATACCGCTACCCGGCTTAATGCCTTTCAGTAATTCTATTTCGATACCATATGAGGGGTTAACGACTTCCAGCATAGCTTTTGCTACAACACCAGCAACATTTCGTGAAGGAATTTCAGATAATTCTGTATGATTTAACATTTTTATTTTTACACCCGGATCTTTACTTTTTTTAAATGTTATTTCATCCCCAATTCCTTCAAGACTAAAACCCATAATATCAAAAGCACAAGAGACATTGGCTATTGTTGCAGGAGAAAAAATAGTTAGTTTATACATTCTTTTTTATTTAAAGACCTTTTAAGCCTGATTATTTTTAAACCTATTTCTACATCTATAAATAATTTTATATTTTACTACATTTATACTGTTGATTAACAGTAACTAATATCTTTTCAATCAAACTATTATATATGTTTAAAATTAAAAGGTTATGTTTATTTCTTCTTAAACTTATTGATTCGACAAAGAAATTATATCTGCAAACACTCCTGATGCCGTTACACTTGCTCCGGCGCCAGCTCCTTTTATTACCAATGGCTGTTCATTATATCTTCTTGAAAAGATAAGTACAATATTATCTTTCCCATCCAGTTGATAATAAGGTTGTCCGGAGAAAACCTCATTTAAACCTACTTCGGCTTTTTCATTATCAAGGGTAGCAATATATCTTAATCTGGCATTATTATTTTCTGCCTTTCGGCGAATATTTTCAAAGTAATTATCAAATTCGGGCAACAGTTTTAAGAACTCCTTAACGCTATCAGCTTTCATTAGCTCTTCGGGCATAAAGCTTTTATTTTTAACTTCATTAAATTCAATTTCCAAACCCGTTTCTCTTGCCAGGATCAAAATTTTCCTCATCACATCTTCTCCACTAAGGTCAATTCGAGGGTCAGGTTCTGTATAACCTTCATTCATAGCCTCTTTAACGACATCAGAAAACAGTTTACCATCCTCAAAATGATTAAATATAAAATTAAGACTTCCCGATAAAACAGCCTGTATTTTAAAAATTTTATCTCCACTTTTTATCATATCCTGAATTGTCTTTATAACAGGTAATCCCGCTCCGACATTTGTTTCATAAAGCAATCCAACATTTTTTGACTTAGAAAGCCCCAACAATTGTTGATAATTTTGATAGGAAGAAGATGCGGCAATTTTATTACTGGCAACAACAGATATACTATTGTCAAGTACATTTTTGTAAATTCCGGCTACCTTTTTACTTGCTGTGTTGTCAACAAATACTGAGTTACGAAGATTTAATTTTTTCATTTTATCAATAAAAGCTGACAAACTCATTTTTTCACCTTCTTTTCCAAGCAAGGCTTTCCATTGTGAAATATTTATACCATTTTCATCAAATAGCATTTTACGGCTGTTTGCCAAACCAACAATTTTCAACTCAAGGCCAAATTCTTTTTTCAGATATACAGCCTGAGTGTTTATTTGGTGAATTAGTTCTCCTCCCACATTTCCCACTCCTACCAAAAACAAGTGTATTTTTTTTACCGGGGAAAGAAAAAATGATTCATGTAAAACATTCAGAGCTTTGGAAACATCTTTATCAGAAATTACAATAGAAATATTCCTTTCTGTACTACCCTGTGCAATTGCCCTTATATTAATTCCATTTTTTCCGAGTGCATCAAAAGCTTTTCCGCTTATACCTGCTGAAGACTTCATTTTATCACCTACCAATGCAATTATAGACAAATTCTTCTCGACAGAAAGAGTAGAAATTTTCTCATATTCGATTTCAGATTTAAATTCCAAATATGCAGCGGCTTCAGCTTGTTCAATTTGGTTATTACTTATTGCAATACTAATTGAATGTTCAGAAGAGGCTTGAGTAATAAAAATAATATTAATATTTTTTGCCGACAATGCAGAAAACAAACGACCATCAATACCTGTAACTCCAACCATACTACCTCCGGATAATGTTAACAGACTGATATTTTCAATATGCGACAACCCTCTCACCGGTAATGCTGTTGAATTACTGACATTTGAAATTAGTGTTCCTTTAAATTCGGGATGAAAAGTATTTTTAATCAATACAGGGATACCGGCCTTCATTACAGGGGAAATAGTTGGCGGATATATAACTTTTGCACCAAAATGTGATAACTCCATGATTTCCTCATAGGAAAGTTTTTGAATAGAAATTGCCTGGGATACTCTTTTAGGATCAGCAGTCATCACACCATTTACATCTGTCCATATTTCAAGAATATCAACTTTTAATGCAGCTGCAAGTATGGAAGCCGTGTAATCAGACCCTCCCCTGCCCAGGGTTGTAAGTTTTCCACTATAAGATGAAGCAATAAAGCCCGGGACAAAAATATGTTCTTTTATTCCGGAAAGCCTTTTTTTGATTTGGGCAAATGTTTTATTAAAATCTACTTGTGCATTTCCAAAATTTTCATCTGTAATAATAATATCTCCGGCGTTAACCAGAACCGTTTTAATTCCATTACTATTTAATAACCCGGATAAAATCAGGGAAGAAAATCTTTCTCCAAAACCAAGTAAAAAGTCGTGAATACGAGGAAAAACTTCTTTCAAAAGAAAAATCCCATGGCATATATCATCAAGTTGATTAAGTAATAATTTGACTTCCGACAATATTTTACTTTGTTCATTTAATGGAAACATATTGCGGACGAGAGTCAAGTGAAAAGATTCAACTTCTTCTATACCTTTATGGTAATTCTCATCTCCTGATGCTGCCTGGTTGCCTATTTTTTCAAGGGTATCTGTAATATCATCAAAAGCTGACGCAACAATTACTAACTGTTGTCCCTTTTCTGAGTTTTTAATAATATCAATAACTTTTAATATTCTTGACTGATCGGCTACTGAACTGCCTCCAAATTTTATCACCTTCATTTGCGTATAATTTATTGTTTTGCTTATACCGAAACAGGGAGATAACATCATCTCACCTTATACTTAAAAAAAATTGAAAAAATATGACCGGTGGAAATATATTTTTCCTGTCATAAAATAAAATACGGTATCCCTTCGGGAAAAATTATTAATTATACCCCCAAGGGGGTCATAAAGGAGGTAGTATGTCCCATAATAGATATCCCCATACCTGTGTTTTCAGATAACCTTTGGGATAAAATACTATATGACATTTTATTAATCAAAATAGAATACTTTTTTAATCGGGGTAAATGTAGAAAAATTATTTTATTCTAAACAAATATCCCAATTAATTTTTTTTAATTAAAAAACAAATTCTGCAGACAAACCTAACCCTAGTTTTTTTCTAATTATTTTCTTTTTATTATTCTTAAGGTAAAATGTTGATTTGCTTTTATTTTTACCCATAATTAAAAGATGTATCAACCTTTTTGACGGTTCCCCATGGTATCCTTTTCCTGATGAAGAAAAGATCATTTTTCTTCCATTAATTATTTGAAATTTCAACAATTGATAATCTCCTTTTCGAAATGAGCCAAAAGTTTCACCATCATCTTCATACATGTAACTCTGGCTGCTGCTTTTACCCGGTAAAGGGAAATATATAACTGTCATTTCATCAGAAGAATAGTCAACAGTGGAGTTAACAGCTTTAACCATAGGGATAAAAGCTCCAGCCCTGACAAATACAGGCATAATTTCCTCGTTAACAGGAAAATTAAATCTAATTCCGCCTTTATATGTTTTACCTGACCAGAAGTCATACCATAAACCTTTTGGTAAATAAACAGTTCTTATTTTAACACCTGGTTTTAGCACAGGGGCAACCAGTAAATCAGGGCCAAACATATATTCATCAACTATTGAGTACGAAACAGAATCGTTAGGAAATTCGAAAAACAACGGACGAACAATAGGAATCCCTTTATCATGAGACTTCCATACAGTTGTATAAATATAAGGTAACAATCTGTATCTTGTCTTCATATATTCTCTTACGATACGTTTTGTAGTATCATTAAAAAAAACAGGTTCGGAAGGAATTCCTGAACCATGTGGACGCAATATCGGTGAAAAGCAGGCAAATTGCAGCCACCGGGTATATAATTCATTATCTTTAACTCCCATTGCAAACCCACCAGCATCAGAATGTACAAAAGGCATACCGCTGACACTCATATTTAATAACAAGGGTAGTTGCGCCTGCAGCCCACCCCAGCTGCGGGAGATATCGCCAGTCCACGGGAAAACAGAGAACCGCTGAGAACCGGCATAGCCGGCTCTGTTTAAATCAAATACTCTGGTTTCAGGATAGTTTTTCCGATATTCATCAAACAACATCTTTTCCCAGTAAAAAGCATAGAGGTTTCTCACCTGATTGGCTTTACCACTAACAAAATACTGATGTACTGAAATAGTTTCCGGCTCACCTAAATCGCCCCACCATCCTGCTACTCCAATTTTTATCTGTTGATTGTATTTACTCCAGAACCACTTATCCGTTGCCGGCTTAAAAATATCCAACAATCCCGCAGGGCCAAAATAAAAATGAGTATTAATGAATGTTTTTCCCAGACTATCGGTAGCAAAAAGTTTCAATCTTTTTGCAATATAGAAATTTTTTAATGTATCAATAATATATGGTTCGGTAATCAAAATAGTTTTGACACCCTTTTTCTTAAAGCCGGAAATCATTTTCTCAGGGTCAGGCCAATGCGGTTTATACCAGTCGAGGCGGCCCAGATAGCCTTTAATGCTATCGCCAAACCAATAAAAATCAAGAATAAGAGCATCAATAGGAAAATCTTCTTCCTGCATCAAACGGACAATAGAATCGGCTTCTTTTTGAGTACGATAAGCCATTCTGGATTGCAAATTTCCCAGTGCCCACCTTGGGGGTAACGGTTGAGTTCCGGTGAGCTTCCCATACGATTCATAAATATCCCCGAAATTATTACCGGCAATAAAAATATACTTCATCAACCCTCCTACAGACCCAAAAGATAGTCGTCCCGGATGTGTTTTTCCCAAATCAGCGAATCCCTTTTCGTGATTATCATAAAACAACAAATATTTTTTAGAGGAAAGTAAAACCGGAATAGAAAAATTCAAATTTGGAGCACCTATTTCATAACCATAATGAGCCTGATTAAGTAACTGAAATTTATTTCCGCGCAATTTTTTCACCGCTCGCTCTCCTAAACCATAAAACTTTTCGTTTTTATTTATTTCAAACGATAATAATTTATTTTCATTATTATTAGAAACAGAAGATTCTTTTAATAATATACTATTTTGATATTGAAAAGATATAAAAAATGGAACTTTATGAATTATAACTTTAAGACTATCGGAAGAAAAAATCAAATTGTTATCCTTTTCATAAATATTAGTTTTCACTTTTTGTGGAATCATAATAATTGCTACTGAAGAATCAGCAACCTGAAAATCAAGCATCCGCTTTATTTCCACCATTTTTTTATTATAAAAAGCTATCTGAACCTTCCCGGCGGTAGTTTTAACAGTTAAAGTATCATGTTTTACCAGATGCGATATATAATTACAACTATTCAATGTATCCAGATTCTGACCATTTACCTGTTGATAAACAAATAAGGCAATTATTGTCAGAAATATATTAATGGAATACCGTCGAAAAGTTATTTTAAGATTCATTGTTTATTCTTTTAATTTTTAAAATCCTGTATAGACAGGAAATTATTTTTTCAAAACTACAATTAAAGGAGAAGAGGCTTTTAGTTTAATAGAATTTAGGTTGTCCAGACTTTTTTCTTCCATAACTGTTCTTCCTGTTTTATATCCATTTAAATCTTTTGCAAAACGACTTAAACCCAGTGTAACAGGTTTATTATTTCTATTCAATATAACCATTACCTTCTCGCCTTTATATTCTCTGAAATAAACATAAACTCCACTTTCAACAATGTAATGTGTTAGTTTACCATATTGAACTACCGGATGGTTTTTTCTCCAGTTTAATAATTTACTAAGAAAGTTAAAAGCCTCATTTTGTTCAGGTGTTCTTCCCTGAGGAGTAAAGGCATTAATACTATCTCCGGGCCAACCACCCGGAAAATCTTTTCTAATAAAGCCATCACCTTGTCCTTTATCGCCTGTCATTAATATTTCAGTACCATAAAACATCTCAGGAAAACCACGTGTAGTAGCCAAAAAAGTCATAGCCATTTTCCAACTATTCAAATTTTTATGAAGGATAGTAAATATCCTGGACATATCATGGTTATCTGCAAAAATGCCTAAGTTCATGGGGTTACTATATACAAAATCTTGTGACAATACTTCATAAAGTCTTGCCAGCCCGGTATTCCAGCCTTCATTTTCATTAAAGGCTTTATGAATAGCAAAAGTTAAAGGGAAATCAAAAACATTTGTTAAATGACTTTGATACCCATCTTTATTTCTTTTATTTTGGAGCCAGTAGGCAATAGAAGCAGGATAATCCATCCACACCTCACCTACAACATTAAAGTTTGGATATTCTTTCAATAAGCGCTTCATCCATTTAGCCATAAAATCTTTATAAGGATAAGGATATGTATCCTGACGAACACCATCCAGTCCGGCATATTCAATCCACCAAATACTATTCTGAATCAGATAATTAGCCACTAAAGGATTGTCCTGATTTAAATCTGCCATAGTTTGGTCAAACCAACCCCGTACCATGTGACGATAATCATAATTAGATGCATGCGGGTCGGAAACCACACCGGCATGATAATTTGACCTTGTAAATTTAGGCCACTGATTATACCAATCGTGAGTTGGCAAATCATTCTTCCAGAAATAGTCAGTACCGCAATGATTAAAAACCATATCCATTATTATTTTCAATCCCTTTTTATGCATCATTTGGACCATTTCTTTATATTGTTTGTTGGTACCAAAACGCGGATCTATTTTATAATAATCGGTAATAGCATAACCATGATACGATACTTTGGGCATATTATCTTCCAGCAAAGGAGTGCTCCAAATGGCAGTAAAGCCTAATTTTTTTATATAATCCAGATGGTCCATTATTCCCTGAATATCTCCGCCATGACGACCATTAGGATTTTTCAGATTTACTTTATCCAACATTCCCGGCATATTGTCGTTAGCAGGATTACCATTGGCAAAACGATCGGGCATTAACAAATAAATAGCGTCGGAAACATCAAAACCATTATGTAATTTAGGATTATCATCTTTTTTATTCAATGTATACTGCACTTTTACAACCGTACGTTTTCCTTTTTTAAATAAAACAAGAAATGTACCTGGTTTAACTTCTGGTTTCAAAATTAAATCGAGAAATAAGTAGTTAGGACTTTCCACATGTATCACATCATGTAAAATAACTCCCGGATAATTTAACTGAGGCGTTGTTTTCGAAATATTATTGCCATAAACCATTAACTGAAGATGTGAATCTTTCATTCCTGTCCACCATGAAGGCGGGTCAATGCGTTTAACATTAATTTTTTGAGCACGGGTTGTTAATGTTCCGGCAAAAAATACTAACAATAAAAAAATAAGAGTAGTTTTTTTCATGCGTCCTAATATTTTAATTTGAATATTAATTTTTAAATCAGGTAAATAATTATTTTTTGAGAATTAGTCAAAGATAACCATTTTACAAGTATATATTAATATTTTAGAGGTAACCCTTTGCCTGCAAAAATTAAATTTAAAAATTAACAATTATTTAACCTATTGCAATCGATTGATATAGGTAACCAAACTTCAAAATACTCAAGCTAATAAAATACCTTCATTCTCAAATAGCGGATTTAGTAAAAGCGCAATTGATTTCTTTAAATTTGCAATCAAAAGACCCAAATACATGAGTAAATTAACCTTATTAAAAAAATACTGGAAGGAGTTATACCCTACATATCCCGAATTTTTACTTAATGAATTTTTACAAGAAGCAGAGAAATATAAAGCCTCATCTATACCCAAGCCTGCCGACTGGTATAAAGATGCCATTATATATTCATTATATGTTGATTTATTTAATCATGATTTTAATGGGTTAAAGCAACGGTTGGATTATCTTGAAGATTTAGGAGTAAGTTGTCTTTGGTTGTTACCTATATTGGACTCTCCTATGCGCGATGCCGGTTTTGACATAAGAAATTATGACAGGATAAGGGCAGGATTACTGGATTTACCTAAAGATTATGATAAAAAAGAGCAAGAATATATTTTCGGAGACTTTTTAAAGGAAGCTCATTCCCGCGGCATCCATGTAATTTTCGACATAGCCATGAATCACACCTCTGATGAACACCCATGGTTTAAGGAGGCGAAGAAGTCAGAAGACAACCCATACAGGGATTATTATATATGGAGCAAAGACACCAGTTTATATAGTGATGCCCGTTTATTATTTAAAGGAATAGAAGATAGCAACTGGGAGCCATTGGAAAACACAGACTGGTATTATTTCCATCGTTTTTTTAGTTTTCAGCCGGATTTAAATTACAGAAATCCAAAGGTTATTCTTGAAATGGCACGTAATTTACTTTATTGGCAGAATATGGGTGTCGATGGTTTTCGTGCTGATGCGATTCCGTATTTATGGAAAGAAGAAGGCACTGATTGTGAAAACAGGCCCAAGACACATACAATTGTAAAATTTTGGAGAGCTTTGCTGGATCATGTAAACTCAAGTTCATTTTTACTTGCTGAAGCCTGTCAGAAACCTAAGGAAGTTGTTAAATATCTTGGTGACGGCGATGAGTGTCATGCAGCCTATCATTTTCCCCTTATGCCAATGATGTTTAAAGCCATTGCCATGGGCAGCAGTTCTCCAATACGACAAACACTTAGCCCACAGGTAACCCCAGAAATACCGGAAAACAGTCAGTGGATGACTTTTTTACGTGTACATGATGAATTGAGTTTGGAACTGGTTTATGTGAGCGAAGAAGATCGTAAATATATTCATGAACAATATTGTCATAAACCAGAATGGGATTTCAGGGTAGGCGAAGGAATATCAGCACGTTTGGCCGAGTTATTTGAAAAAGATGTTGATAAAATTGCTCTTTCATACTCACTAATGCTAACATTAACAGGCAGTCCGGTAGTATATTATGGAGATGAGTTTGGAAAGCTTAACGATGAAGCGTACTACAAAGAGCAGATACAGCAAACAGGGAAGAATGACACACGTTTTTTGGTACGCGGCAGAATAGACTGGAAGCAACTGGAAAAAGACCTAAAAGACCCTGACAATTTCCACGCAAAGGTTTATAATATTATTAAGTCGATGTTAAATACCAGAAAAGAGCATTCTGCATTTGGAAGAGGAAAGACAACCTTTTTGGATGTTTACAATACCTTGGGAGAAAACTCTGATAATATACTTGCTTACACCAGGACAACAAGTACAGAAAAAATTATGGTTTTAAACAATCTATCTGACCAGGAGCAGCAGATAAAACATCCCCTTCCTGGATCAGATATTTTTGTATTAAATTTAAATGGATTCTCCTATAATGAAGAAACCGGCAATTTTCATTTTGAGCCGCATGGATTTGTTTGGTTAGGCATTATTTAACTACCAAGTGACAAAATATAATTTATAACGGGTCGGGCAGTGATGGCAGTGGAAAGCCCACAGGATAAAGGCATAGAGAGGCTGGCAGAGGCGGGGCGACGCAGGAGCCCCCGAAAATGCTTAGCCGAACTTGGCCTTTAACCGAGGACTTGTAACGAACAGCGCTATAAGCCCGCCAAATAATTAAAATAACTCTTTTTAAAATTCAGAACGATTTATAACCACAAAAAAAGCAATCGACAAAATTGACGATTGCTTTTTATCATTATGAAAAGAAATTGTTATTCGCGAATAATGGTAAAGCTGGAAATAGCAGCATCTATATTAAGATAAATTTTGTTTGCAGCCGTATCGAAATTGTCAGTTTGAAAATGCTCATCTCCGACTTTATGAAAGCCTTTGAAATTTTTTCCGGACAGGAAAGAACTCATTTTTAAATCGCAGCCGGAATTTTTAGGAATTTTAAAAACGATGGAAGAAGCTCCGGCATCAAGGTTTACGTAAGTTTTAGGATATTTATTGCCAAGATAAATTTTAAAAGACCCTGCTCCTCCATCAAAGTTCAGCTTTTTCACTTTAAAAGGCCGCAAATCGAATTTCACCGAGCTGGCGCCCGCATCCAGGTCGATATTCCACAGGGGTTGGGTATTTAACTTAAGGAGCAACATCCTTTTGTTATCGCTATTAAGATTAAAATTTCCGTGATCATTTTTTTCGTATATATTGAGAATACCCTTTGTATTAGTTTGTGTAAAAGTGTAATGATAATTGATACCACGGCCCTGCTGCAACATAGTTACAAGATTAGACGTTGTATCCTGAATATAAAATTCACCGGCAGCAGCATCCATTTTTAAATTTACACTCTTCAGCGAATCATTATTTTGAAGCGTATAAGTTTGTTTTCGGGATGTATCCTTTTCATAATTTCGGTAGTTATTAAACTTCCACCATCCCCATGACATCACAGTAGTTTTATCAGGACTTTGTACCACGTACCAGGTGGAAAAACCAAGGACTATAACAAGAAAAAAAGCTTTAATTTCATTTCGCACTGGCAACACAGAAAGCCCCCATAAGATAAACAGTACAGGCCACAGACGCAAGAAATTATACCAGTCGAAATTCCAATAACCCAGATTACGTCCTATAAGAAGGACACCAAAAAGTATGAGTATTAAGCCCCAAAATATGTTTTTAAATTTCATTTTTTTATAATTTTAATTGTAACATTAGGATGCCGGGATTAAATAATTGCTTTATTATTTATCAGCTCTCGTGGTTTATTATTTTTTTGATTTTAACAAATCAGGCTGAATAATAAATACACCACCTATTATTAATAGCAAAGGCCAGTAATCATGTAGGTTAAACCATGGCAGAATGCGGTTGGCAAGAAAAAACAAGCCAAAAATAATTAATAGTATGCCGGCCACCATTGCTGTATTATTATTATTTTTAGTTTTATCTTCATGTTGGTTATCATCAACAGTATAAGATGGGTTATCAGTATTTGAAGAAGAATCAGTATTTTTAAACATTACCAACGGTTCGGAGGGAATTACTATCCATAAAATAATGTAACCCAGCAGGCCTCCACCACCAATTAATAAAAGGACAAGGAAAAGTATTCTAACAAGTACAACATCAATATCAAAATACTCTGCAAGTCCGCCGGCAACACCGCCAATTACTCTGTTTCGAGACCGGTACAATTTTTTTGTTTTTTCCATTTTCTTAATTTTAAAGGTGCAAATTTATTTAATCATAGTGTTTACTAAAACATAAATTCGGTAACCATAGTTATTTTATCGGTGAATGGGGAAATATCCAAATAAACAATAATTAAATTTTACTTGCACAGAATTGTTGAACCTTATTATATCTTCTATCACGGTTAAAAAGGTTAAATGTATTATTTAATTTAAAATAACCATAGCGAAATAATTTTTTTGATTTTTTCATTTTTTTAATTTTTTAATGATTTATGATGCAAAAATATAAGGAGACTGACAGGCAAAAAATATAATCTCGGCAAGAGTCATTATTTAGTCGGTGAACCTTAAAAAAAAAGAGGTAAATGTTAAAAATTCTAAATTAATTTTATGAAAATAAGAGTTAAACAACGAAATACTAACACATTAAGTAGTACGCATGCGTAATTTGTATGGGTTTTAAATTATTAATTTTCTTTTATTTAATGGTGATAAATGCTATATAAATCGTATTTTTACGGTCATAAAAATAAATTCAATTAAATTTTAAAATTTAGTTTCAAAATGAAGAAAATTAAAGTAGCAAATCCACTAGTAGAATTAGATGGTGATGAAATGACCAGGATTATCTGGGCAATGATTAAAGACAAACTTATTTTACCATATTTAGATATCGACTTAAAGTATTATGATTTAAGCATTCAGAAGAGAGATGAAACAGATGATAAGATAACAGTTGATGCAGCAAATGCCATAAAAAAATACAGAGTAGGGGTTAAATGTGCTACAATTACACCTGATGAACAAAGAGTAGAGGAATTTCATTTGAAAAAGATGTGGAAATCTCCAAATGGAACTATTAGAAATATTTTAGGGGGGACTGTTTTTCGTGAACCTATTTTGATGAAAAATGTACCACGTTTAGTTCCGGGTTGGAAAAAGCCTATTATTATTGGGCGTCATGCTTTTGGAGATCAGTACAGGGCAACAGATTTTGTAACTAAAGGAAAAGGTACGTTGACACTATCCTTTACTCCTGATGATGGCAGTGCTCCTCAGGTAGAAGAAGTTTATCATTTTGAAGGAGATGGTGTAGCCATGTCGATGTATAATACTGATGAATCAATTAATGGTTTTGCTCATTCATGTTTTAACATGGCTTTAGAAAAAGAGCAAAATTTATTTTTATCCACAAAAAACACCATTCTTAAAAAATACGACGGGCGTTTTAAAGATATCTTTCAAGATATTTATGATAGGGAGTTTAAGGCAAAATTTGAAGCTAAAAACATATATTATGAACATCGTTTAATTGATGATATGGTAGCTCAGGTAATAAAAAAAGAAGGCGGTTTTGTTTGGGCTACCAAAAACTATGATGGAGATGTTCAATCTGATATTTTAGCCCAGGGTTTCGGGTCACTGGGATTAATGACATCTGTTTTATTAACCCCTGATGGTAATACTGTAGAAGCTGAAGCTGCACATGGAACAGTTACCCGCCACTATCGTCAGTATCAGCAGGGAAAAGCCACTTCTACTAATCCTATTGCATCGATATTTGCATGGACACGAGGTTTATTTTACAGGGGAAAATTCGATGAAAATCAGGAATTAATGGATTTTGCTCATGCTTTGGAAAGAGTTTGTGTGGAAACTGTTGAATCAGGACAAATGACTAAAGACCTTGCCTTATTGGTTAAAGGTAGTGCAATGACAGAAAAGGACTATTTAAATACTGAAGAATTTTTAAATGCTTTAGATCAGAACTTACAAAAAAAGTTAGGATCGAAGTAAAATATTAACCTAAAATATTAAAATTATGGCACAGATATTAAAAGACCGGTTACGTGAAAAGATTGAAGCTCACAGGCCGAGAACAACACGTCTTCTAAAAGAACATGGAGATAAAAAAATTGGTGATGTTACCATTGCGCAGGCAATTGGCGGAATGAGAGGTGTAAAAAGCCTTGTTACAGACATTTCATATTTAGATCCATTTGAAGGAATTCGTTTTAGAGGAAAAACTATTCCTGAAGTTATGGCTGCTCTGCCTAAACCAGAAGGAAAAGACTATCCTTATGTAGAAGGATTTTGGTTTTATCTGTTAACAGGCGATGTTCCCACAAAAGAGGAAGCCCTGACCATTGTTGATGAATTTAAAAAAAGAAGAGATGTTCCTCAATATGTTATAGATATTTTAAGAGCAATGCCTCGGGATAGTCATCCTATGACATTATTCTCGGCAGCCGTATTATCCATGCAGCGTGAATCGAAATTTGCTAAATTTTATGCAGAAGGATTTAATAAAATGACGGCATGGGAACCTATGTTTGAAGATGCTACTGATTTAATTGCAAAATTACCCAGTGTTGCCGCTTATATTTACAGAATGAAATATAAAGGTGACATTCATATTCCAAGTGATGACAACCTTGACCTTGGTGGTAATTTTGCACACATGATGGGATTAGCAGAACCTTACGATGATGTTGCCAGAATGTATTTTATAATTCATGCAGATCATGAATCAGGTAATGTTTCGGCACACGCTACTCACCTGGTAGCTTCTGCTTTATCCGATGCTTATTATTCTTTGTCAGCAGGACTAGATGGCCTTGCAGGTCCATTACACGGATTAGCAAATCAGGAAGTACTGAAATGGATCCAGAATGTAATGAAGAAAATGGATGGCAAGCTGCCTTCTGAAGAAGAAATGAAAAAATTTGTTTGGGAAACACTTAACAGTGGCCAGGTTATACCCGGATACGGACATGCTGTATTAAGAAAAACGGACCCACGTTATATGGCACAACGTGAATTTGCACTGAAACATTTACCTGATGATCCTATTTTTAAATTTGTTTCACGCTTATATGATGTAGTTCCCGATATCCTTAGAGAACAAGGAAAAGCTAAGAATCCATGGCCAAATGTTGACGCACATTCAGGTGTTATTCAGTGGCATTATGGTTTAAAGGAATATGATTTCTATACAGTTCTGTTTGGCGTAGGCCGCGCAATAGGTGTTTTGGCAAACATTACCTGGGACAGAGCTTTGGGTTATCCTATAGAAAGACCTAAATCATTAACCACCGATATGCTTGAAGAAGCAGCAGGAATAAAGAAGTAATTTTATGAAATTACTCTTTTAAACAAGCTCCGGCATATTTTTGCCGGAGTTTTTTTTGTTTTCAAGGAAATATTACACTCAATAATAGGCTTTTATCGATTACTTTATAGCATTAGGAAGGTATATATATGTATTCGTCGATTCAACATATGAAAGTGAAATAAAAGAATGATTTTTGATGTCTATTTAGTATATAACAAATCTAAAAAATAAAAAAATGAAAACAATTAAAAAAACAGGAATCGTATTTCTGATGTTATTATTTGCCGGAATGCAAATGGTAAATGCACAACCACAACAAAGAAACAACACTCAGCAGATGTCTTTTATGAAGACAACAGTTTTGCCTTTTATTCAAAAGCAACAGGAACAATTCATTAAAGTACTTACTCCTAATGAAAAAGCTACTTTATACAAAGCTAAAAATGAACTGAAAGCTTTTCGTGCTCAGGGAAAACAAATTCGTGAAAGTATGAATGGAAAATTTAACCAACAGCTATGGGATACCCGCAAAGCTCAATATCAAAAAATAATTTCACAAGTTGAAGCTATAGTGAAAGCTCATCCAAAAGCAGCCAAAGCCTATACTATGGCAATGGAAAAACAAGAAGCCATTTGGAGCCAGAACATGCCAATGAGAGGAAACGCAAATGGAATGAAAATGAAGAAAGGAATGGCAAATCGTCAAAACAATATGTTTTCTAAATTAAACAACCCTGCTTTTGCCCTTATTATGGACACCAAAAATTTCCAGGCACACACAAAGATGATGATGAAACGTTCAAACATGAATGGCCAAGGAATGCAAATGCAAGGAAAAAAAGGCATGAGGAAAAATGGAAATTGCAATCAAAAAGGCACGAAAAGCATGCGAAACAACAAAATGATGAATAAGCATCATCAAATGATGATGATGAAATTTATGAAAAACCCTTCAATAAGAAAAGAAGTATTATACTATGTAAAAAACAATGTTATTCCAACCGTAATAAAAGAAAGAAACAATTTTGAAAAAGACCTTTCTTCAAGAGAAAGGAAAGAACTGACTAATGCACGTAATAGCCTGAAAACAATAGAAGAAAAAATTATTTCTATTAAAGAAAAAGCAGCTCTTTCAGAAAATAAACCAGCGGGAAATGAATTATTATCGTTAAACATTGAAAAACAAAAAAATATCATAGTTGTAGAAGAAATTGCATTAAAGCATTACACCCAGCTAACATCTGTAATTAATAAGATAAAAATAAATATACCAAAATGGAAAAATGATGTCAGGAAAATTGTAATGGCAAATATGCCAATGCATCAAAAACAAATGATTGGTCAAAAAGGAAATCAGAATTTCAGGAAGGAAATGATGATGAAAAAAAATTCCGCCAAAAGTATGATCCGGTTTTTATTATTTGATCCTGAAAATCCACAAGGATTTATGTTTACACATAAAAAGGGAAAAATGAATAACTTTTAATTAAAAAGCCACGTAATTTATTTCTGTGATTTTAGATAAATTGAAATTAAAATCCTGTAATAAATTCAATTAAAAGAATTATTACCAATAATAAAAGCCGCTAATTAAAGCGGCTTTTATTATTGGTAATAGCTATAGTTATAAATATTCACTTATTGAGTATCAAACTTACTCAATAAGTAATATCAAACGATTGAAAACTTAATTCTCAATGAGAATTAAGTTTAATTTTTTACTTCATATATACGCTTCATAACTATAATATTTTTGGTCAAATGGTATAATTACTGTACTTTCGGGCATTCAAAAAATTAGCGGTATGACAAAAAAACCACATCTTAGCTTTTGGCAGATTTGGAATATGAGTGTTGGGTTTTTCGGAATTCAGTTTGGATTTGCGCTTCAAAATGCAAACGTATCCAGGATATTTCAAACATTAGGTGCAGATATTGGAAACTTATCGATATTATGGGTTGCGGCACCCGTAACAGGATTAATTGTACAGCCAATAATTGGGCATTACAGTGATAAAACCTGGAGTCGCCGTTTAGGACGCAGAAGGCCGTATTTTCTTGCCGGTGCAATATTAGCGTCAATAGCTTTATTTGTTATGCCACATTCGCATATGTTATGGATTGCGGCAGCAATGCTTTGGATATTAGATGCTTCCATCAATATATCAATGGAACCTTTTCGGGCATTTGTCGGAGACATGTTACCCGAAGAACAACGAACACAAGGTTTTGCAATGCAAAGCTTTTTTATTGGCACAGGAGCCGTTATAGCAAGCGTGCTACCATGGGTAATGACCAATTGGTTTAATATTCAAAATACTGCACCGGAAGGCATTATACCACCATCGGTTAGGTGGTCATTTTATATTGGTGCCGGCGTTTACTTCCTTGCTGTAATGTGGACAATATTAACCACTAAAGAATATTCCCCCGAACAGCTCAAAGAATTTGATGAAGAAGAAGAAAGTAGAAAACATGTTACTCTTAACCGCTCGGAAATACAGGAAGAAATTGATTATCCGGCAAAGGGAAAAAAACAAATAATTTCCGGTTTTATCTGGATTATAATAGGTGCTTTAATGACCTATTGGTTTTATGCAGAGAAATTAACAAAAGATTTATATGTTTTATCTATAGGACTAATTACTTTCGGTATTTTAATGATTTTTTCCGGATGGCTGCAGCGTACTAAAAATACTAAAGCCGCTCTGGTAGAAATCATGAATGACATGTTTTCCATGCCAAAAACAATGTTTCAACTGGCTTTTGTCCAATTTTTTAGTTGGTTTGCTCTCTTTGCTATGTGGATATATACTACACCAGCCATAACAGAATACATTTATCATTCCAGCAATACAACTTCAACTGCTTATAATGCAGGGGCCAACTGGGTTTCAATTTTATTTGCCGTATATAATGGTTTTGCTGCTATTGTTGCCTGGTTTTTAACTCCCTTTGCAAAACTAACAAATAGAAAAATCACTCATGCTCTGGCATTGGTTTTAGGAGGTGTTGGTCTTTTGTCAGTATTTTTTATTCATGACAAATACATGTTATTTATTTCCATGTTAGGTATTGGTGTGGCTTGGGCAAGTATATTATCTATTCCTTATGCCATTTTAACTAATGCGTTACCTCATGATAAGATGGGGATTTACATGGGTATTTTTAATTACTTTATAGTAATTCCCCAAATTGTTGCTGCAGCTATTTTAGGATTTTTTCTAGATAAATTTTTCCATAGTCAGGCTATTTATGCCTTGGTAATTGGTGGAATTTCCATGTTTATTGCTTCTGTTCTTATACTTTTTGTTAAAGATAAAAATGGATAAAATGAAATCCAACGAACAGTATATTTCTTTTGGAGATATAACATTATTTGTGAAACAGATTTTTTCAGACAAAAGAACAGGTACTAATGATCCTATAGTAATTTTCCTCCATGAGGGACTTGGTTCAGTAGGCCAGTGGAAGGATTTTCCTGAGAAGGTTATCGAGGCTACAGGGCTTAATGCCATGTTATATGACCGCCAGGGTTATGGAAAGTCATCACCACTAACAACGAAAAGAAATATTGACTACCTTAAACACGAGGAAGAGTTATTTAATACTTTAATAAAAAATCTTCAAGTCAAAAAATATTATTTGATTGGCCACAGTGAAGGAGGCACCATTGCTTTGATTCATGCATCCCGGCAGCCAAAAGGATTACTAAAGGTAATAACTTTATCAGCTAATACAATCAACGAGCCAAAAATTTCCGAATCTATTAACAAAATAATCGATCAATATCATCAGCAAGACAGCCACTTAAGACAGTCTCTAAAAAAATATCATGGTTCTAATACTGATCTCATTTTCGATGCATGGAGTCTCACCTGGACTGCACCTTTTTTTCAAAATTTAAACATTGACAATGAATTAAGAAAGATACAAGTACCTGTTCTTGCTTTTCACGGAACAGCAGATAAATATACCACTCTCATACAAATTGAAAAAATCAAACAGAATGTTCATTCTGAAAAGGAACTGGTAATTATTCCCGGAGGAACTCACCATTTACATTTCGACAATACCGAAACTGTTCTAAAACATCTCGTTTCTTTTATCCAAAAATAATTTATACGGCTTTTACCAATTGATAATCCATATTCACCAGTAAATCAGCTTTTGATTTCAGACTTTGAACAGCTTTATGCTCAGCTTCCAGTGTACGCATGCGTAGATCATCGGTTTTTTCTTTACCACGATCTTTCTGAGCTTTTTTTGTTTCATGATAGGTAAGTTCAATAAAAACATGCAAATCAATATCCTCAGCATTTATAGCATAAAGGCCATCGAGCACCATCATGTCAATATTTTTAAAGTCGGTAATCAACGTATCCACTTGTTCAGTAACAAGATCAACGCAAGGCATTGTAGATTTCCTGCCGTTTTTAAAATCGTCAATAGTTTTCTGAATAGCATCCCAATCTAATTCATTAATACCCACAACTTTTTCAACACCATTTTTCTCACGCCATTCTCTTCTTTCCAATGGTAGTGTTTTAAAAAAGTTATCCAGGTGAACAGGTTTTGCAAAAATTCCGTAATTTCTTAAAGTTTTTGCTACTACATGTGTTAATTCAGATTTTCCCGAACCTGACTCCCCTGAGATAGCAACAATGAATTTATCCTTTTTATTTTTTAATATTTCATCAACAATACCCTTTGCTACCCTCTTATGCTTTTCTTCTATCAGCAATATATCTTCCAACATAATTATTATTTTTTAAATTTCTATCATTATATTTTTTCAGGATGTGTAAATTCGATTTCCTCATTGGCATTAAGCTTCACCTTTTTATTAAATACCATCAATATTACTTGTTTGTCTGTCTTCAACAATACATTATAATTATCAATTTTTACCTGATATACAACCCCTTTAAATCTAAACCGGAATGTCATATTATTCCACGTACCGGGAAGCTGTGGGAAAATTTCAACAGTATCATTTTTAAGGTTTACGCCGGCATAGGTGCTCAGCGCTATCATTATAGTTCCAGCCATTACGCCTGCATGAATTCCTTCACCGGTAGTACCTCCCTGAATATCATTATAATCACTGGAAAGCGCATTAGAATATAATTCCCAACTCAAGGCTTTGTTACCAATTATCTGTGCCAAGCGGGCATGAACTACACGACTTAAAGTAGAACCATGTGATGTCCTTTTTAAATAATATTCCATATTCTTTTCAAGGTAATCTGCCGGTAGTTTATAGCCCATTTCCGAAATTAAACTATCTACAACTTCCTTTTCCAGATTATAAAAAGTCATAAGCATATCTGCCTGTTTAGCAACTTTATATTCATCCGCTGACTTACCCTCTGCCTTCAATATACGGTCCATCCTATATACATTACCATATTTTTTTCTATAGTAATCCCAATCGAGTTCTTTCAAATCAAAATATCCATCATATTGGGCAATAATTCCATCTTCATTAATTACCAGTCGTAATTTTTTCCTAATTTCTTGCCATCTATTAACTTCTCCATCAGTAATATTAAGTGCGGAAAAAAGCAGGCTTTTAGATTCTGAGCTGATTTCATTCAATAAATTATCTGCCATTTTAAACAACCATGCCACCATAATATTGGTATAAGCATTATCGGTAAGACCGCCCTCTTTGGCATCAGGATATTTTTCATGGAATTCGTCAGGACCCATTACGCCGCTGATACTATATCGACCATATTTTTCATTCCACACAGTTTTGCTTTCCCAGAAGCGGCATACTTCAAGAAAAATCTCCATTCCATAATTTTCCAAAAAAGGCTTATCATCAGTAATATGATAATATTCCCACACATCATACGCTACTGCAAGCGACACATGGCGCTGCAGAGATGAATAATCATCACCCCAATGCCCCGACACAGGATTTAAATGCAATGTCTGTGTTTCTTCGCTGCCATCGCTACCACTTTGCCATGGGAACATAGCACCTTTATATCCAAATTGCCCGGCATATTCTCTGGCTTTATCCAAACGCCGGTAACGATACATCAGTAATGCACGTGCTGTTTCAGGCATATGAATATCATAAAAAGGCAAAATAAACAACTCATCCCAGAAAATATGGCCCCGGTATGCTTCTCCGTGTAACCCACGAGCTGTAACACTTGCATCCAGTTTTTCATTATTAGGCGATGCTGAAATTAATAAATGATACAAATGTAACCGTATTAACTTCTGTGACAACCTGTTACCATTAATTATAATATCAATTTCTTTCCAAAGTTTATTTCTTTCTTTGGTAGATTCATCCAAAATATGATTATAGGAGTTATCATTTCTAACAAGTTTCAAACTCTCTTCCAAAGGGTTCTCAACTTCACGGGATGTATATATTCCAACTGTTTTATTTAACTCCAATGTCTGTCCCTTTTCAATTTCTGCTTCAAAAAATGCCGATACAAGGCCTGTTTCTAAAGAAAACACCCATTCAGTATCGACAGGTTTTTCATTTAAGGTAATATCTAAACTTGCACTTTCAGCAATTTTTATATGAGATTGATTTGTTTCCGTTAAGAGAGAAATAAAATTATCCTCAGCAACTTCTTTTAAAGGATTCAGGTGTTTTGAATTAAGTGTTTTATATCTTTCCACACCGGAATTTATTACTGTGCCATCCAAGGCTGTCCATAATGTTAAATTTCCCGAATAATTAACAGGAGTAATTTTATATCGTAAAGCTGCAAGATGCATTTCGGACATGCTGGCAAATCGTTCCGATTCAATTTTGGAAATATGACCCTCTTCATCCTTTACAAGCACAGAACGAGATAAAACCCCGGTTTTAAAATCAATTTTCCGGTGAATTTCCATTATGTTACTTTGATTTATGTTAACCCACTCACCCTCATCTATCTTAAATCTTACAGGCAGCCAGTTCGGACAGTTAACAAAGTCTTCGTTAGAAACTTTTTTACCTGATACTTGTGTCTCAAGTTTATTATAAACTCCGGCAATGTAGGTTCCGGGATAATTAACATTATTGGCTTCACTTTCTTCCATAGCGCCGCGAGTTCCAAAATAGCCATTTCCAATAGCCAGTAGGGCTTCACGTGAACGCTCGTTATCGGTTTTATAGTCATGATATTCCAGCTTCCACGAATCTTCAATCCTACCTTCGCGAAACCATTGTTCCATTTTTTCGAGACTCATTTCAGCCATATCCTCTACTACAATATCAGCTCCATTAGCAAGCAAATCATTTGCATTACCTTCTCTGGCAATCCCCAAAACCAATCCAAAATTACCATTTTTACCAGCAGCAACACCTGAGGCAGCATCTTCAATAACCACAGCATCATTGGGTTTTACTCCTAAATTTGCAGCTGCCGTAGTAAAAATATCAGGTGCGGGCTTTCCTTTTAAATTTAACTGTGCCGAAACAACACCATCTACACGGGTTTCTACCAAACCTGTTAAATTCGCAGCTTTTAATACCGCTTCGCAATTTTTACTTGAAGAAGCTACTCCAACATGAATTCCTTTTGACCGTAATTCTTTCATAAAGGCAACAGTAGATTTATAAGTTTCTACTCCTTCCTGCCTCAGCACCTCATTAAAAGCTTCATTTTTTTTATTCCCCAGTCCACAAACAGTTTCTTTGTCGGGAGTATCTTCAGGGGTTCCATAAGGCAGTTCTATATGGCGCGAAGCCAAAAAACTCTGCACACCATCATAACGAGGCTTGCCGTCAACATATTTCAAATAATCTTCCCGGGTAAACTCTTTAAACAAATCACCGGTTGTCTTTTCCCTTTCCCTTAAAAAGGCATCAAACATCTTTTTCCAGGCATGGCTATGCACTAATGCCGTTTGCGTTATGACCCCATCAAGGTCAAATATTACAGCTTTAAAAGTATATTGAAACATGGTTTTTTTTTAATGAATAATTGCAAAGGTGAGAATATTTTTAAAAGTAAAATATATTATTTTGCCATCAATATTAACATTAATAATAACAAACAAATATACTGATGTTAAACGCCTATTGCAAACGAGTGAAATCTTATTTTATATTCCCTCTAATTTATGACTTATAAAGTAATTCTCACCAGAAAAATATTTTAAGTGTTTTAATTAAAACCATGAAAAAAATAATTACAGTAATTCGAAATATATTACAAAATATACAATACAGATATTTCATCTTTAAAACTTGATAAATAATTATACTATCAGGAAGTTTTTATCATTTATACGCAATACTTTAAGGTATAACCGAATCATAAATTTTATGTTACAACCATAAAATAATATTTATACAAATTCCCGTTAAATATTTTTATAATACCCAACTCCGGGTATTAAAGTGTGTTTTTATTGTGAATAAGTTTGCAGCAAATAATTCATTAAAAAAACACAAATGCGTAAAATTTATATTTTAATTTTTCTTCTGGCAATATCAGCAGGTATTTATGCTCAAAATAATAAAACAAATTCAAAATATCCTTTTGCAAACAGTGCCGGGAAACTATTGCAAACACAGGGAAAACTTCTTATCGGTGGTTACGGTGAAGTACATTATAACCAACCGCTAAACAGCAGTATTAAATACAATGGAATTCTTGATGTGCACAGGCTGGTATTGCTTTTTGGCTATCGTTTCAGCAAGCGGCTCGAATTTATTTCAGAACTGGAATTTGAACATGTTAAAGAAGTATTCGTAGAGCAGGCTTTTATGCAATACCGCATCAGCCCTGCTGTGAATATTCGTGCCGGATTACTACTGGTTCCTATGGGAATTATTAACGAATATCACGAGCCAACAGCCTTTAACGGAGTTGAACGGCCACTGTTAGACAAATATCTTATACCTTCAACATGGCGGGAAATAGGACTGGGAATTGCAGGGACATATATCCCTCTGTCATTACGTTATCAGGTTTACGTTATCAATGGATTCAAAAGCTATGATAAAGGAGCTTTTCTACTAAATGGTAAATACGGTTTTCGTAAAGGCCGGCAAAAAGGAGCGGAGTCTTTCATTACAAATCCTGATTTTACAGCTAAAATAGAGTACTTTGGCATGAGGGGGTTAAACATAGGCGTTTCTACTTTTATGGGAAAAACGCAAAGTACCTTGTTTAACGGTTTAAACCCTATGGATATCAACGCAAAAAAGCTTGCAGATTCTTCTGTAGTAGGAATACAGATGTTGGGAATGAATTTTCGCTTTTCCAGACAGGGGTTGCAGTTAAGAGGTCAATATTATTTTAGCAATGTTACTAATTCATCCGAATACAACCTGTTTGCCGACAATCAGGGGGCAACAGGCTCACTGGCAAAAACGATGCAAGGCTGGTATCTGGAAGCCGGATATAATCTGTTCAGGTTGCTACCCAAAGCCAATGGCAGGCTTATTCCTTTCATAAGATATTCAAAATTAAATACACAGCAAAGTGTTATTTCACCGGTTATTAAAAATCCTGACTACAACAAAACAATTATTACCACCGGAATTAGTTGGTTTTTAAACAAATCAGTAGTGGTGAAATCAGATTTTCAATTCATAAAAAGTAAATCCAACCCAAATTATTCTACCACTTTTAATACCGGATTCGGGTTTATGTTTTAAATTATTTTCATGAATCAAATTATTTATATTGCTATTATCCTTTGGACAGGGTTCTTTTTTCAGGAAAGAAACCCTGTCGATTTTCATCACAAAACCATCCGCAAAGAGGTGAAAAAAATTAGTGGTATTACCAACCCAAAGCGAATTGAATTAACAACGCTTACCAAAACCTCCCCTGCCGGCGAAATTTCCGGCAAATTCTACCTCATTCCCCCTGCCTCTCCCAAAACTAATTCTTACTTCCTTTATGTTGGTAGGGTAAACAGCTGTCGTGCAGGAGGTTGCTCAAATTCCAACGGAACACCCGTTTCCGATACACAATATGAATATTTCGATTATTTCATACTGTTTTCACAAAATGGTAAAATTTTAAAAGTAAAAATCTTTAACTACCAGGCTACTCATGGTCAGGAAATTACAGCACGAGGCTGGTTAAATCAGTTTACAGGAACAACGTCAATAAAAAAATTAAAGGTGGGTAAAAATATCGATGCTATTTCAGGAGCAACAGTGTCTGTATATGCTATTACCGAAGATATTTCAATACAAATTTCCCGGCTTGCAAAGCTTTTGAAACACAAAACCGGAAAGAAAAAGCCTTTATTTGGCAACTATTAACCTGAATTCAACATAAGACTTTGCTTCAGTCATAGATGATTTTTTCCTGTACGACGCAAAATTTCGCAGGACTATCGGGATAATTCAAGGAATTTTGCGGAAGTATAGGGGAAAATTATCATGACCCTTTAGGGAAAGTCTTATGTCAAACTCAGGTTATTATCTTTTATGTAATATTATGGGCACCCGGGCGGGCTATCCGCTTATAGTGCCGGCACCTGAAAGTTGTGGATTTGCATCTGCCTTCGGGGTGCTCCCCTGTCGCACCCTACGGCAGGCAATCCATCAACTTCAGGCACAGGCAGCTACCGCTCCTATCCCTGGTGCAAATACTCATATATAAAGCTATTATACACTTTAACTAATTTTTAATGTTTATAAATTAACAAGTAAATTGGTTAATAAAAGTTAATTTAATTATATTGCTATCATATTAACCTATTTAAAATTTCTAATATGTATTTCAAAAGCTTTTTCATTCTTATACTTACAGGAATAGTAATATTTTCATATAGCTGTAAAAAGCCTGTTAATCCGGCTCCTGTAACAAAACTTTCCGATGTTAAAGTTAAAGTTACTTTCACTCCCCAAAAAACAAGTCGTGCAATTCTAACTGCAATGACCAAACAAACTCCCGATGAATATGGCATAGCATTAAAAAAAGTTGTGCTCATAGGAAAAAACGGAACCCCGGATTTTCCATTATTCAATCAAAATAATTTAAGCAGTTCTTATACTTTCGATTTTAAAGATAAAAACACATTACATTCCTTATTAAAAGGAGCATCAATACCTAATGGTGAATATCAGTCTATAAAAATTTTTATATATTATCTGCAAATGAAAATACCAATTTCCACCACTAACCGTGGCGTTGGTAAAAGAAATATAAGAATTTACCTTTCTGATGATGCTGAAACAGAAAACGGCCAACATCAGCCCGGTGATATGACACAAATAAACAGTACAGGAACTGAACTGGGATGGATGCTGGGAGAAGGACAGTTACCTGATATGGATCCCATAAAACCAAGAATTAATGCATATACTTATGGTGGCAATGGCGTTTCGTGGTATAATTTCGCCGGAAAATCAGGTAAAGATTTCGGCCCGTTTGGAGATACTGCATTTTTCAACCATGCACCCCACCCTGTTTTCTATACAAAGGCCGATTTTAATTTCGTTCAAAACTCAGGAACCACACTTGTTGTTGACTTGAATATAAACAATTGCTGGCAATTTGAAGACCGGAACGGTGATGGCAATTTTGGCCCTCAGGATATTGGAGATACGGTAAACCCAACAAAATGGCATATGGAGCTTCCTAAGCTAACTGTCGGACAGCAATAAAATTATCAAGCCATTTTATCTATTTCCCCAACTTTTCACCGGGTATTTCATAGTTTACATGTTACTGTTTACCCTGCGGGAAGGATAGTAGCGGCAGCGAGGTGCCGGCAAGGTGATAGAGAGGCCGGTGGTAACGTGGCGACTTTAGGAGCCCCCGTAACCACCTGGCCGAATACACCTTGCCGGCGCCGACTAAAGCGAATAGCCTGGTTTACCCGCCCAAAAAATATTTAATATCAATGTTATTTTTATTCAGCAGTTATATTTAGTTACTTTGCATCCAATATTTTTTTAACAAAAGTAATTGTTACTTATCTTATTAACAGTATTTTACATACTATGAATGCACCAAAAGCAAAAAAGAAAATAAAAAAATTAACCATTCACGGAGATACCAGGCGAGACCCATATTATTGGTTAAACGACAGGGAAAACAGGGAAGTTATAGAATATTTAAAGGCGGAGAACAAGTACACCGATGAGGCGTTTAATGCGCCAACAAAGGAGTTACAGACGGCTTTGTATGATGAAATGGTAGCCCGAATTCCGCAAAAAGAAGAAGATGTACCATATTTCTGTAATGGTTACTTTTATTACAATAGATTTGAGGAAGGTGGTGAATATCCATTATTTTGCAGGAAAAAGACCCCGGAAGCCGCTGAAGAAGTGATGCTGGACGGGAATATATTGGCTAAACCTTTTGCATTTTTTGAAATTACAAACTGGGAAGTTAGCCCCGACAACCGCTACATTGCCTATGCTGCCGATACTGTTAGCCGCCGGCAATACACTATTTTCATAAAGAATTTGGAAACCGGAGAGATGCTTTCAGAAAAAATTGTTAACACTTCCGGTGACCTGGCATGGGCAAATGATAGTCAGACGGTTTTTTATGCTGTGCTGGATGATACATTGCGGGCAGCGAATATTTTTAAACACCGGCTGGGAGATGAACAAAACAACGATACTTTAATATATAAAGAAGATGACGCCACTTTTGAGGTAAGTGTTGCAAAAAGTAAATCGCAGAAATATATATTTATATCCTCTGAATCTACATTATCGACAGAATACCGGTTTTTAAATGCAGATACGCCCGAAGGTAAATGGCAGGTTTTTCATCCCAGAGAAAAAAACCTGGAATATCATGTAACTCATCAGTCGGACAGGTTTTTAATACGTACTAACTACAAAGCCGGCAACTTCCGTCTTATGGCTACTACACCGGAGCAAACAGAAAAAACTTTCTGGCAACCACTTACCAAAAATAAAGAAGATGTTTTTTTAGATGATTTTGAGGAATTTGCAACGTTTACATGTCTTCAGGAAAGAAAAAACGGATTGGTTTATTTTCGGATTTTACCCTTATATAATGAAGATAAAGATAGTATCATTCCCTTTCAGGAAACAGATTATTATGCTTATTTCGATGATAATTTTGATTATAACAGTTCCTTTTTACGGTATAGTTTTACCTCTTTAAAAACTCCCGGTACCATTATTGATTATGACATTAATACCGGTAAAAAAACGATTAGAAAAAGGGAAAAAGTAATAGGAGATTACAATCCTGAAGAATATATTACCGAACGGAAGTATGTTCCATCGCGGACAGGAGAAAATATTCCGGTAAGTTTAATTTACAAAAAGGGATTACAGCTAAACGGGAAAAGTCCCTTGTTGCTATATGGTTATGGTTCGTATGGAATAAATGTAGAATCAGTATTTCGCTCA
>WGGC01000146.1 GCA_015491905.1 Bacteroidales bacterium
CTTTTTTCAATGGCCTCTTCCATAGGTAGAATTTCATCTACTAACCCGCTTATTAAGGCTATGTTAGCATGTTGCGGGTTATTATCTACACCGGTTACATGGGAGGCAAATCCTCTTTTTTTTAAATCAAGAGCCATAGAACCTCCTATCAGCCCTATTCCAATAACACATATATTCATTTTATTATCCCTTTAAATTTTTAATTCTTTCTGTTGCTTCTTTCAGGATACTGTTTTCAGCACATAAGGAAATGCGAATAAATTTGTTACCATTAGTTCCGAAAATACTGCCGGGAGTTATAAAAATATTAGCTTTATTAAGGTAAAAATCTGATAATTCTTCTCCGTTGCTAAAAGTATCAGGTATTTGTGCCCATACAAACATTCCATTTTGATTGGGATTATAAATACATTTCATATGTTGTAACATTTTAAAAACAGTTTCTCTTCTTATAGCATATATTTTATTTAAACTGTCAAACCACCCCTTGCCTGCTTTAAGGGCTTTTGTTGCTGCTAACTGGATAGGTTTATACATACCTGAATCCATATTGCTTTTTACCTTTAATACATTACTGACAAATTCTTTGTTCCCTGCTAACATCCCAATTCTCCATCCTGCCATGTTATGAGATTTGCTTAATGAATTTAGTTCCATGGCTGTATCTTTTGCTCCAGGAACAGATAAAATACTTAATTGTTTATCATTTAAAATAAAACTATAAGGATTATCATTAACAATTAAAATGTTGTGCTGTTTCCCAAATTCTACAAGTTCTTCAAAAACTGTAGTGGTGGCAGGTGTTCCTGTGGGCATATTGGGATAGTTAACCCACATTAATTTTATTTTTTGTAAGTCATTCTTTTTAATTTCTGATAAGTTGGGATACCAACTATTCGAATCAGTTAAATTATAAGAAATTATTTTAGCTCCTACAAGTCTTGCAACTGCTGAATAAGCCGGATAGCCAGGATCCGGAACAAGTACACCGTCTCTGGGATTTAAAAATGCCAATGAAAGATGCATAATCCCTTCTTTGCTTCCCATTAAGGGTAAAATTTCATTTTTGGGGTCTAATATTGTTTTAAAATATTTAAAATACCAATCGGCAAAGGCATTTTTTAACTGTGGAATCCCGGTATAACTTTGATAAGAATGGTTTTTTGGATTTTGACTTGCGGAAATTAATTCTTGAGTAACAATATTTTGGGGTGGCATATCAGGACTTCCAATGCCCAGGTTGATAACCTTTTTTCCCATTGCATTCATTAGATCTATTTCTTTCAGCTTTCTAGAAAAATAGTATTCGTTTACTGTTTTTAGCCGGTTTGCTGGTTCAATTTTCATTTTGGTATGATGTATTATTTAATTCCTGTTGTTTCAAAGGCTTTATTTCCTTTTACGTATTCACCTAAGATGTTGAGTTCACTTAAAAGAGGCCTTATAGCATTTAATGATTGTTGATATTTTGTATAATCATCAAAATTTAAATCAACATAAAATAAATATTCCCACTCCCGGCCTACCAGTGGTAAAGATTGAATTTTACTTAGATTTATTTTATAAAAAGAGAGTACCGACAGAACTTCTGAAAGTCGCCCTTGTTCGTGAGGTAAAATAAAATATATTGATGATTTATTTAATTTTTTTCCATCGATGTGGTTTGCATAATTTTTTTCTTCTGATACAACCAAAAACCGAGTGTAGTTTTTTTTATTTGTTTCAATACCTTCAGCCAGGATTTCCATATTGTAAAGCTGTGCTGCTAAACGACTTGATATAGCTGCTGATTTCTTTTTTTGCTCCTCGCTAATCCATTTTGCACTAAGGGCTGTGTCTTCCGAATCAATTAACTGAACCCCTTTATGGCGCATAGGTGTTAAAAATTCACGGCATTGTTGTATTGCCATTGGATGAGAATATACTTTTTTTATGTTTTCCAGCTTTTGTCCTGGTAATGCCACCAAATGCTGTTCAATCCTCAAATATATTTCCCCTAATATTTTTAATCCTGACTCGCGTAGGAGAGTGTAATTAGGCAAAATACTACCAACAATGGAGTTCTCAATGGCAACCATTCCGTAGTTTGCCTTTCCATTTTTTAAGGTTTCAAACAATTCGTTAAATGAAATACAAGGTATTACGTCATATTGATAACCTGAAAAGTATTTATTAATTGCTATTTCGTGAAAAGCACCTCTTCCTCCCTGCATGGCTATTTTCATTTCTTTATAATTTTATATTTTATTTATATTTTTAATCTCATTGTGAATTTCTAAATAAAAAAAAGTCCCGAAATTGATTCCGGGACTTTTTTATATTGTTAAATTTAATTTAAATCAATATACGATTTATCCCTTATTGCTTTTAAAATAAAAGTAATAAAAGGTATAAATACTATTGAAAAATCTTTTGTTATTCATTGTCTTATATTCTGGAGACAAATGTATATATTTATTTTTCAAATCAAAATTTTTCCTGATTTTTTTTTAAATTTAAGACAGAAAAAATTATATTTTGATTTTAAAAATCTGAATTACTTATTGTTAATATTAAAAAGATAATCACGGTTTTTGAAATTTTTCAACCCTTTTTCCAGAAAATTGACAAAATTATCAACATTCAAATCATAAGCTTTAGGCTGTGTAAGTACATTTCCGTTAGCATCCATTAAAACATAAAATGGTTGAGCATTTACACCAAAACGAGTAATCTGGAAGTCTGCATCAACTTTTCCCAATGTTTTTTTCCACTTTCCATCATAGGTGGATTTAACCCATTCTGATTTTGGTAGTTCATATTTATCATCTACATATAAGGCTAGTAAAATATATTTGTTTCGTAATATTTTTAAAACTTTAGGATCAGACCAAACACGCGCTTCCATTTCGCGGCAATTTACACATCCGTGGCCTGTAAAATCGATAAAAATCGGTTTGTTTTCTCTTTTAGCACAGGCAACAGCTTGTTTGTAATCAAAGTATCCTTTTAAGCCTAATGGCATATGTAAAAATGAATGATACTTTGGCGTTTGGCAGGTTTCTATAGGCTGTTTTCCTGTTTCTCCCGATCCAAAGGTTTGAATGTTTTGCCTCACAATCTTATTCATATCAAAATCCATAGTGGATTGAGGAGGTAAATATCCGGCTAATGCCTTTAATGGAGCTCCAAACATTCCGGGAATCATGTAAACAACAAAACTAAAAGTAAGAATAGCTAAAATCAACCTGGGAACTGTTACGTACGGAACATCATCGTCATGTACAAATTTTAATTTCCCTAACAGGTAAACTCCCATAAGGAAGAAAATAACAATCCATAGAGCTAAATATACTTCCCGGTCCAGTATATGCCAATGATAAGTTTGATCTGCAATACTTAAAAATTTTAATCCTAATGCCAATTCCAGAAATCCAAGTACCACTTTAACAGAATTTAACCAGCCACCCGATTTCGGAAGATTTGTGAGCCAGGATGGAAAAAAAGCAAATAATGTAAAGGGAAGTGCAAAAGCAAGAGAAAAGCCCAGCATCCCAATTATTGGCTTTAAGATATGTCCACCTGCCGATTCAACTAAAATACTGCCTACAATAGGGCCTGTACAGCTAAACGAAACAAGAACAAGAGTAAGCGCCATAAATAATGGACCTAAAACCCCTCCTCTGTCGGCTTTTTCATCAACCCGGTTTACCATCCAGTGTGGTAAAGTTATTTCAAACATTCCAAAAAATGAAAAAGCAAAAAATACAAATATCAGAAAGAAGGCTAAATTAGGAATCCAATGTGTACTTAACCAATTTGCAATATTCGGTCCGGCAATAATTGCTAAAATGGAACCAATAAAAGTATATATTAAAATAATACTAAAACCATATAATAATGCTTGCATACGGCCTTTGGCTTTTTTCTGATCTTCTTTCATGAAAAAACTAACAGTCATAGGAATCATGGGGAAAACGCAAGGTGTTACTATAGCCAGCAACCCCCCTAAAAATGAAAGAATAAAAAAGCCCCATAAGGTTTTATTTCTTCCTCCAATGTCTATTTTTTCTTTGCCCGTTGGAGTTATAACCGGTCCTGAATGTTTTTCTTTGGTAGAACTTTTTGTAACCGTTGTTATAGCTTTTGATGACTGTCCTAATTTAAATTCAAAGTCGAGATCCGAAGGCGGTGTACATTGTTGATCGTTGCAACTCATAAAGGTTATAACACCCTTCACAATAGCGCCTTTATCTTTTAATTTTATTTTTTGAATAAAAGAAACTTTATTTGAATAATATTTCAACTCCATATTGAAGTTTTTATCAAACTCCTGAATTATTCTTCCCTTTTCATATACCGTGTCAATTAGTTGATAATTCTTATTTCTTTGAAATTCAAATCTTGTTGCGGGAGGTGCCATAGGTATATCCTGCGAATACAAATGCCAACCGTGCTCAATAGTTGCGTTAAAAATTAACTTATATTCTGTATCGTTAATTTTTTCCGAATGATAACTCCATTTTACCGGCTCGAAAATTTGTGCATTAGTTACTGAAGCTATAAAAAGAAAACCGGTAAGCAAAAAAATAAATCGTTTCATATATTTTCCCCTTTTAAAATTTCGTTATTATAAAACGAAAACAGATTATAGTTGTAGGATAATTTCAAGATGCAAAAATAGAAGATTATTTAAGATATGTAGGAAAATACATCTAAATGAATAGTGTTAAATGACCTGTTTAGGGTTGTTTTTTTCATAAAAAAGCTTAAAAAAATAAATTAAACTAACCGATGTCTAAAGAGTTTTATTCTGTAGAAAATTTTAAAATTGTTTGTGTTTTGTCAGATACCTTATAAAGGTTAGAAGCCCTATATCCTATAATCCAAAGAATTTCTTTTTTTTCTGATTCCAGAATCCAAATGTCCTCTTTTAAAAATTGATTTACTTTTTCATCAATAAAAAAATCACTGATTAATTTACTTCCCTGCATGCCGAAAGGAATAAAACGGTCACCTTTTTTCCAATGCCTTATAAATAAAGGAAACTTAAGTAAACCGGCATCAAAATACGCAGTTTGATAAGTTTTATCAAAAGAAAAAGATTTTGTATTATGTATTAACTCCATTTTTATGGAGATGGGTTTTGTGATAAGTTCTTTAAAATCAGTAATTGTATAAATCGTTTTCTTTTTCTTCTTTTTCTTTTGAATGATGATTTTTTTCCGGTCAATAAGAAGCTTATAATCTGATGAATAGAAAGTTTTACCTGAGTTGTTTGCTAACATAGACTTATAAACTGCATCTGTGTCTGAGCGGTGAAAACCAAAATCTTTTAAAAGATAAAACAGCCATATTACAGGTGGGTTTAATGAGATTATATCATTAATATTAAGGAATATTCTATTTCCTGAATATTGGAAAATTTTAATTTGTTTTTCGTGTATTGCACTATTCAGTAATATATTTTCTTCTTTAAGTTTAGAAATAGAAGTGGATATAGAAGTTTTACTTTCAGGAAATTTTTCATTTAGAAAAGGGATAAGTAAATGTCTTATTTTATTTCTGACAAAATCATGGGAGGAATTACTGCTGTCCTCTCTAAAATGTAGATTATTGGCTTGGGCAAAACTTTCTATTTGTTTTCGTGAAGCAAATAATAAAGGGCGGATAATATTTTCACGAATGGGAAGTATTCCTTTTAAACCCTCTAACCCTGAACCTCTAAAAAGTTTTATAAAAAAAGTTTCTTTATCATCATTTTCATTGTGTGCAATTGCAATTTTTGAATAATGAAAATCCTGACAAAGTGTTTTAAAATAATTATAACGGAGATCACGTGCAGCCATTTCAATACTTATCTTTTTGCTTTTAGCGTAATCTTCGGTATTGCAAGATTTAATGTGTACAGGTATGTTGTATTTTTCGCCTAGTTGTTTTACAAATTCTTCATCACCATCAGACTCATCCCCTCTGAGATTAAAGTTACAATGGGCAATTGCACCATGGTAACCTAATTCAACAAATAAATGTAACATTACCACCGAATCAATTCCTCCGCTAACAGCAAATAGAATGTTATCCTCTTTGAGGCATAAATGATTTTGAGTTATGTACTTTTGAAAAGTGTTTTTCACTTTTCAAAAGTACAAAACTCATAGATTCTTGACAAGGAATAAAAAATAACTAATTTTTAACAGACTGAAACCGTTTATATATTTTTGTTCTTTCTGCTTCATTTAATAAACGTACCATGCTGGTATTTCCCTGAACTCCGGTTTTTGTCCCTAAGGTAATAATATAGTCCTCTTGTGGATTTGATAGTTGAGTCAAAAACTGATAAATTAAATAACTTTCGCTTACATCGGGTTTAATAACAAATGTTTTCTCAGTTCCCCACACTAATGCCAGTTTATATCTAAGACGTTCATTAATAGTAATAGGTAAAATATTTTTATGAGGTCTGAAACGTGATATTTGTCTTACAGTGTTACCGGAAGTGGAGATGCTGGCAATAGCTTTACATTTAATAAAGGCTGAAATTTCCACTGCAGCATGAGCAAAAGCCTCTTTAGGATGGGTGGGAAAATCTTTTTGATAAGCATAATGTTTTTCAGTTGTCTTTAAGGTCTTAGCCATTACTTTTACAGCTTCGGCAGGAAATTCTCCTACTGCAGTTTCATCTGAAAGCATAACAGCATCTGTACCATCAAATACAGCGTTTGCAATATCCGAAACTTCAGCACGTGTAGGCGAGGCGGCATGAAGCATGGAAGTAAGCATTTGTGTGGCGGTAATTACCGGTAATGCTCTTTCATTGGCTTTGCGTATTATCTCTTTTTGAAGTGCCGGCAGAGCATACAATCCGGCTTCAACACCCAGGTCGCCTCTGGCAACCATAACACCATCAACAACAGATAATATTTCATCGAGGTTTTTAATGGCAGCTTTCCGCTCTATTTTTGCAATTACCCACGCATCAGAACCATTTTCAGATAGAATTTTTTTCGCTTCCTGAATATCGTTCTTATTTTCAACAAAAGAAACAGCAACAATATCAATACCAATTTTTGCAGCAAAACGCAAATCATTTTTATCTTTATCTGTTAATGCGGACATTTTAATTCCTGATTTAGGAATGTTGACCCCTTTTCCTTCTCTTAAGGTTCCTCTTGTTAAAACTTTTAGTTTTAATGTTTCTCCTTCTTTAGATTCAACTTTTGTTTTTACTGTTCCATCAGCAAAAAATACTTCATCGCCCTTATTTAGTTGATCTATCAATTCAGGATAAGTAATGCCAAAAGCCTCACCATAGCTTTGTTTTGTCATAAACAGGTAATCACCCTTTTTAACTTCATGACTACCTTGCATACCTTTTA
>WGGC01000147.1 GCA_015491905.1 Bacteroidales bacterium
GATTAACCCTAAAGAATATTACCTTTCCTTTTAAATTGGCATCAAGTTTATATAAAGCACGAAAAATTATTAACACTTTTTTCCCCGATGTTGTTATTGGAACCGGAGGGTATGCAAGCGGGCCATTGCTCAGAATGGCTGCATTAAAAAATATTCCAACATTAATATTGGAACAAAATTCTTATCCGGGTATTACAAATAAATGGCTTGGTAGTAAAGTAAATACAATTTGTACTGCATATCCTGATATGGATAAATATTTCCCCAAAAATAAAATTGTTATAACAGGTAGTCCTATTCGAAAAGAAATAAAACATTCTCATGAGATAAATCCTGAAAATGCCAGAAAATTTTTTGAACTGGATAAAAATAAATTTACACTGCTTATTATTGGAGGTAGTCAGGGGGCCAAAAAAATGAATGAAGGAATAGCCGCAAATATTGAGCAAATGCTAACTTTAGGAATTCAGATTATTTGGCAGACTGGAAAACCTTCTTTTGAAATGGCTCAAAAATCTATTTTGAATAGTAAATTCAGACAATATGTGAAAATTGTAGATTTTATCCATGAAATGGATAAGGCTTATGCTGCTGCAGATTTATTAATATCACGTGCCGGAGCTATTGCTATAGCTGAAATTATAGAAGTTGCAAAGCCTGCAGTGTTCGTCCCGCTGCCTTCAGCAGCAGAAAATCATCAGGAATATAATGCACGTTCTCTTGTAAAAGAAAATGCTGCAGAAATGATAATAGAAAAACATCTTGAAAAAGAAATTATACCGGTAATAACGAAATTAATAAAAGATGGTAAAACTCGGAATGAAATTATAAAGAATCTGAAAAGTATGCAACATGGTGATGCTACTGATAAAATTATAAATGAAGTAATAAAGCTTACAGAAAAAAAGTAGAATTGAAAAATAACAATAAACATATCAAATATTTTTTGGGTATCGGTGGAATTGGAATGAGCGCCCTGGCACGGTATTACAATCAGTTGGGCTTTACCATATATGGTTATGACTTAACATCTACCGAGTTAACACGGCAACTTGAAAACGAAGGTATGATAATTCATTATCAGGAAGATGTTTCTAAAATTCCTGATGATGTTGAGGAAGTTATTTATACCCCTGCAATACCTGATTCAAATTTAGAAATTGTTTATTTTAAAAAACATAATTTTCCTTTATTAAAACGAGCTGAAGTTCTTGGCCGTATAAGTGAGAATATTTTTACCATAGCAGTTGCAGGAAGTCACGGCAAAACAACTGTTACCTCAATGATAACTCATCTGCTGGAAAATGCAGGTAAAAGAGTTTTGGCTTTCATTGGAGGAATAAGTAAAGATTTAAATAATAATTTTCTGTATTCTGAAAATCCGGAATTTATGGTAGTTGAAGCCGATGAATATGATCGTTCTTTATTAAAATTATCTCCTGATATCGTGATTATTACTTCCATGGATAAAGATCATTTGGATATTTATAATGACTTAAAGGACCTGGAGGATACTTTTATTTCGTTTGCTTCAAAACTTAAAAATAAAGGCACATTGATTTATCAGAACCAATTAAAGGTTATGGAAAATATACCTGTAAAAAAAGTATCTTATGGCATTTACAAGGAAGCTGATATTAGTGCTGCTAATATTAAAGTTGATAAAGGGAAATTTATTTTTGAAGTAATAGCAGGAATGTTTTCTTCATTTTCTTTATCTCTGAGTATACCCGGAAAACATAATGTGGAAAATTGTCTTGCCGCTATCGCACTGGGATTTCAACTTGACATTCCTCAGCTTAGCATTAAAAAGTCAATAGAATCATATAAGGGTGTTGAAAGAAGGTTTGATATTCGTATAAGTAATTCTGATACTATTTTTATTGATGATTATGCACACCATCCAAAGGAGATTGAATCTACGCTGGATTCAGTAAAAATGTTTTTCCCGGGAAAGAAAATTACAGTTGCTTTTCAACCTCATTTATATTCCAGAACCCGGGATTTTGCTAATGAATTTGCTGCTGCTCTGGATAAAGCCGATGAAATTATTTTGTTAGATATATATCCTGCACGTGAGCTTCCCATTAAAGGGGTAACTTCTAAAATAATTTTTGATAAAATTAAAAGTCGTGATAAATACATTCTTTCGAAAGATGAATTATTAAAACATCTGAAAAAATATAAACCGGAGGTGTTTTTAACAATGGGTGCAGGCGATATAAATAAACTTGTTCCTGTAATTGAAAAAATACTTATTAAAAAATAATGAAAATGAAAAAGTGGATTGCGGGCATATCAACTGCTGTTCTGGCACTCGTATTAATTGTATTGTCAGTGTATGCCTATGTACAATTCAGAAATAATAAAATAAGCAAAGTAACAATACATATTGAACGTAATAATAAGAAGGGATTTGTTAACAGGAAAGAAATTGCTGCTTTGATAGGAGTGAAAAAAAATATTATCGGGAAAACTGTAAAGGCAGTGCATACTAATAAAATAGAAAGGAAAATAAATAGAAATCCATATGTCCAATATGCTGATGCCTTTTTTGATATTCAAGGAAATTTATTTGTAAATGTAAAGGAAAAGATTCCGGTAATAAGAATTACAAATTACTATGGTAAAAGCTGTTATGTAGATAAAAATGGTGATATTTTCCCCTTGAGCAATGTTTTTGCAAAAAGAGTTTTAATTGCTAACGGTTATATTAAAACCCCTTTAATTTCAGGAAAAAATATTAACGATAGCATATATGTTAAAAGTGAGTTGCCTTCTGTTTTTCTGTTAGCCAGAAAAATACAATCTAATAGATTTTTAAAGGCGCTTATTAGTCAGGTATATGTCAACAGTCAGAAAAAAATAGAGTTATTTCCTGAAGTGGGAAATCAAGTTATAATGTTTGGGGGACTTATAGACGCTAAACAGAAATTAGAAAATTTGGAAGCTTTTTACCAACAGGCAATGGCTAATGGTGGCTGGAATAAGTATAAAAAAATAAATTTGGTTTATACCAATCAGGTAATATGTACAAAAAAATATGGTTATGGAAAATGAAATTATAGTAGGTCTTGATATTGGGACTACGAAAATCGCCTGTATTGTTGGCCGAAGAAATGAATTTGGCAAAATAGATATATTGGGAACCGGAAAAACAGAATCCATTGGGGTAAAAAGAGGAGTTGTAACTAATATCGAAGATACTGTCAGATCTATAAAAACAGCTGTTAGTCAGGCTGAACAAGAGTCGAAAGTTGATATAAAATATGTAAATGTTGGAATTGCCGGTCAGCATATAAAAAGTATCCAGCATCGAGGTACTATGATTCGGGAAAATTCTGATGAGGAGATTTCCAGTATGGAAGTTGAGCAATTGATACATAATATGTATAAATTGAATATGGCTCCCGGAGAAGAGATTATAGATGTTATCCCTCAGGATTATATTATTGACGATGAAGATGGAATCAGGCACCCTGTTGGAATGTTAGGGAATAAACTGGAAGCTAATTTTCACATAATCATTGGTCAAACTGCTGCTGCAAAAAATATATATAAATGTATTAAAAAAGCAGGTTTGGAAGATTCTCAACTTATTTTGGAACCTATTGCGTCGGCAGAAGCTGTTTTAAGCGATGAAGAAAAAGAAGCCGGAGTAGTATTGGTTGATATTGGTGGAGGAACTACTGATATTGCGATATTCCAGGATAATATAATTCGTCATACCGCTGTTATTCCTTTTGGTGGAGATATTGTTACCGAAGATGTGAAAGAGGGTTGCTCTATTATTAGAAGGCATGCCGAAGAACTAAAAGTTAAATTTGGCTCGGCATTGATAAGTGAAAACAGAGATGATGAAGTAGTGGCTATTCCAGGGTTAAGGGGCAGGCCTCCTAAAGAAATAACATTAAAAAACCTGGCTTCTATTATACAGGCACGTATGGAAGAGATTGTGGAACACGTTTATTACGAAATAAAAAATTCGGGATTTGAAAAAAAATTAATTGCCGGAATTGTTTTAACCGGTGGCGGTGCTCAATTACGACATATACATCAACTAACAGAATTTACAACGGGTATGCCAACACGAATTGGTTATCCAAATGAGCATCTTGCCAAAGAGGTAAACGAAGAAATAGCTAGTCCAATGTATGCAACAGGGGTAGGTTTGGTTATTGAAGGTATTAACAGGTTCGAGGCAGACATTAAAACTAAACCAATTGAAGATGAAAATGAAAGTGAGATAAAAGTGAGTAAACCAAAGAAAAAGAAATCTGAAAAAAGTGAATTTGGCTCAAAACGATTCTTACGAATTATCAAAGATTGGTTTGAAACAGATGCAGAGGAGAATTAACTATTCTTTGTTTATAACTATCTTATAAATGATAACCTTTTTTTTTATAAACCTTTAATTTTAAACTCATCAGAATGGAAGCCGATAATAATAAAAAACAAAATTCAAGTTCAAATAGTGCTATGAATAATATGATACATTTTACTCCCAAACAAAAGACATCAATTATTAAAGTGATTGGCGTTGGCGGCGGTGGTAGTAACGCCGTAAATTACATGTTTAAACAAGGAATAGAAGGGGTTGACTTTGTTGTATGTAATACTGATTTACAAGCCCTGACTGCAAGTCCTGTTCCTGTTAAAGTTCAACTTGGAGAATCAGGACTTGGTGCCGGTTCTGATCCCGGGGTTGCTCAAAAAGCGGCTATAGATTCACTGGAAAAACTTAAAGCCGTTATTGATGATGATACGGAAATGGTATTTATTACTGCCGGAATGGGCGGTGGAACAGGTACAGGCGCTGCACCTGTTATTGCTAAATTTGCCAGGGAACAAGGCCTGCTTTCAGTAGGTATCGTCACCCTTCCCTTTCGTTTTGAAGGAAGGCGAAAAATGCTTAAAGCTAAACAGGGTATCCTTGAAATTAGAAAGTATGTTGACACTCTGCTTGTAATTAATAATGATATTTTAAGAGAACTATATCCTAACCTTGGCCTGGCTAATGCATTTTCACAAGCAGATAATGTTTTAGCTACGGCAGCAAAAGGAATTGCAGAATTGATTACCGTTCATGGGTATGTAAATGTAGATTTTGAAGATGTAAAAACTGTTATGAAGGACAGTGGCAAAGCTATCATGGGGTCAGCTATTACAGAAGGTGACGACCGTGCCCTGAAAGCTATTGAAGAGGCTATGACTTCCCCACTTCTTAATGATAATGACGTATACGGAGCTAAAAATATCCTTCTGTATATTACCACAGGTGTAAATGATGTTACCATGGATGAAATTACCGCTATTACCGATTATATTGCTGAAAGGTGTGGCGAAGAATCAGCTAATGTTATTTGGGGTCGTGGTATAGATGAAGAAATGGGTGATAAATTAGGTATAACAATAATTGCTACCGGTTTTCCTGATAAAGAGGATAATGATTTTAAGGAGGAAACTAAAAAAATAACTAAAACACCATTATATGGCGATGCAGATAAAAAATTTACAAATCAAGAAGTTCCTTCTGATAATAATGTTCCCGATGATGTAAATAAAAATTCAGAAATTTATAACGAACAAACGGCTAAGGAAAAACCTGATATTTCTACTAAACCCGAACTTGATATTAAAAAAGAAAAGAAGGTTTTCTCACTTGATGATCCCATTAATGAAAAAAAGAATATTGAAGAACATGTTGTTAATGAACCTTCCGGTCATGATAACTATGAGCTTCCTTTTGACAGTAGCGATACTATTAAAATGCATATAAAACCTGCTAATCCGGTTATGCCGAAAAAAGAACGAAAAGTAGAACCTGAAACACTTGGTAATCAGCAGGAAGAACTTGAAAAACATGCTACTGAAAGAATTAATAAATTGAAGGCTTTGAGTATGTCGTTATCTGAAATGGAAAAACCTGCTTACTTAAGGAAAAATGTTCAACTGTCAGATCCCAATTATTCTAAGGATTCTGAAGTTTCCAGGTTTTCTTTGTCGGAGGACAGCCATAAAAAACCTTTTATTAAATCAGATAATTCATTTTTACACGATAATGTTGACTAAAAAAACAGACAATGTCACTTGAAAAAAAAATTAACAACGATCTGAAAGAGGCTATGCTTGCTAAAGATCGAAAAAAATTAGAAGCTTTAAGAGCTATTAAAGCCGCTTTACTGCTTGAAAAAACAGGTGGAGGTGTTGGAAGTGTTGAAGTTCCTGAAACGGTAGAACTTAAATTATTGCAAAAACTTGTTAAACAACGTAAAGACTCAGCAACTTTATATAGAGAACAAAACAGGCCCGAATTAGCTGAAGAAGAAGAATACCAGGCAAATATTATTGAGAAATATTTACCTGAGCAACTTTCTTCCGATGAAATTAAAGAAGTTGTTCTATCTGTTATTAAAGAAATGAACGCTTCCTCTATTAAGGAAATGGGTAAAGTTATGGGTGTTGTAACTAAGAAACTGGCAGGTAAAGCAGATAATAAAACAGTTGCAAATATTGTTAGGGAATTGTTAAGCTGAGTTTAACAGATAGTTTTATATTAAATATAAAAAAAGAGGCTATTCATTTGAATAGCCTCTTTTTCATTTGTTAGCATTTATATTATTAGGACAATGCCAGGCGTTTAAAGGCTGTTACGGTAAGGTCCTTATCTGCTTCTTGTAAATATTGGGAAATAGATTTTTTTGAGTCCTTAATAAAAGCCTGATTCAATAATGTGTTTTCTTTAAAAAACTTATTTAATTTACCCATGGCAATTTTTTCAAGCATTGCTTCAGGTTTTCCATCCTGACGTGCTTGCTCTTTACCGATTTCTATTTCTCTTTGTATTATCTCTTCAGAAACATCATCTTTATTTAATGCTACTGGTGCCATAGCGGCTATTTGCATTACAACATCATGTCCTAATTCTGCAAATTCGCTTCCTGATTTATTTAAACCGGCAATTGTTGCTATGCGGTTACCGGGATGAATATACGCATAAACACTTTCAGCAGTTATTGACTGATAATCTCCTAATTCAATTTTTTCACCAATAACACCTGTTTTATCAATTAACGTTTCTTCAACTTTTCTGCCGTCTAAAGTAGCATTTAATAAATCTTCTTTAGTCTGAACCTTTTCAGCAACAGCTAAATCAATAATTGAGTTAACGAAATCAATGAAATCTTGATTTTTTGCAACAAAATCTGTTTCACAATTTATCATTACTACTGCACCAAAAGTTTTATCATCGCTAACTTTTGCAAGTACAACACCTTCACTTGCTTCTCTGTCAGCTCTCTTGGCAGCTACTTTCTGACCTTTTTTTCTCAGATAATCAATAGCTTTTTCCATATCGCCTTCCGATTCCATCAGGGCTTTTTTACAATCCATCATTCCGGCACCGGTGGCTTTTCTTAATTCATTAACCTGTTGAGCGGTAATTTTCATTTCTTTATATTTTTCTGTTTTCTTTAGTACCTTAACTTGTTAAATCCTTTAATTTTTAGGATTAACTTTTTTTACTATTTTGGCTTTTTTCTTTACGTTTTCTTTTTCGGCTTTTATATCAGCTTCTTCTTCAGCCATTTTAAGGACTTCTGATTTTGCTTTCAGATCTTCCTCAATTGCAATTTTTTGTGCTTTGTTTTTTTTCTCTTCATTACTTTTATCTTTAGCCATTTGACGTTCAGAAAGCCCCTCTGCAACAGCATCAGTAATTATCTTCATAATTAAAGATATAGATTTAGATGCGTCATCATTTGCAGGAATTGGAAAGTCAATTAATGTTGGATCTGTATTAGTATCCGTCATTGCAAATGTTGGAATATTTAATTTCCTTGCCTCTGCAACAGCAATTTTTTCTTTATTTATGTCAACAATAAATAATGCAGCAGGAATTCTGTTCATATCTGAAATTGAACCAAGGTTTTTTTCCAGTTTAGCCCTCTCACGTGTTACCTGAAGTCTTTCTCTTTTTGAAAGGTTTTTCCATGATGGGGTTGTTATTAACTTGTCAATGCTGTTCATCTTCCTGACAGCTTTACGAATAGTTGCAAAGTTAGTCAACATTCCACCCGGCCAACGTTCTGTTACATATGGCATATTTACTTTGCTTACCATATCTGCAACAATGTCTTTGGCTTGTTTCTTGGTTGCAACAAAAAGAATTCTTCTTCCTGATTTTGCAATTTGCTTTATAGCCTTGGCGGCTTCATCAAGTTTTGCCTGTGTTTTGTATAAATCTATAATGTGGATTCCATTTTGCTCCATAAAAATATAAGGAGCCATGTTTGGATTCCATTTTCTTTTGAGGTGACCAAAATGTACACCTGCTTCCAATAATTCGTCGAAAGTTACGTTTTTCATTTTTTATTTTTGTTTACATTCACTTAAAACAATTACCATATAGCCTTATTTTAGACAAGAGTTATGATAATTTGGATACTAAACCCGTTCCAATTGTTGTATATTAACGTTTTGAGAACTGGAATTTCTTACGAGCTTTTGGTTGTCCAGGTTTTTTACGTTCAACCATTCTGGGATCTCTTTTTAATAATCCGTTTTCTTTTAATACAGGACGGTGCTCTTCATTTATTTGTGTTAAAGCACGTGAAATAGCAAGTCTTAAGGCTTCTGCCTGACCATTAATTCCCCCACCTTTTAGGTTTACTTTAATATCATATTTACCCAGGTTGTCGGTTAGCATTAGAGGTTGTTCAACAACATAATGTAAAGTTGGAATGGGAAAATATTCTTTAAAGTCTTTCCCGTTTACAGTAATCTTACCATCTCCATCTTTTAAATAGATACGAGCAACAGCAGTTTTTCTTCTTCCGAGTGCATTTAAAACTTCCATCTCTTATTTAATTGAATTTAAATTAATTTGCTTTGGCTTTTGTGCTTCATGTTTGTGTTCTGTTCCTTCATAAACATGCAGGTTACGAAATAAGGCACTTCCCAATTTGTTCTTAGGAAGCATTCCTTTTATGGCTTTTTCCATAACGCTTGTGGGTTTTTTGGCCATAAGGTCTTTTGCGTTAATGCTTCTTTGACCTCCTGGATATCCGGTGTGACGGATATATTCCTTTTGTTCCCATTTGTTTCCGGTAAGCCTTATCTTATCAGCATTAATAATAATAACATAGTCACCGGTATCAGCATGAGGAGTGAAGTTTGTTTTGTATTTTCCTCTTAAAAATTTTGCTGCTATGGAAGCTACTCTTCCCAACACCTGGTTCTCTGCGTCAATCAATATCCACTCTTTATTGGCGGTTTCTTTATTGGCACTAATGGTCTTGTAACTTAAAGTATTCATCTATCTATTTGTTTCTTAAGTCGTTTTACTTATTTCGTTCAAAAATCGGGGTGCAAAAATAGAAACTATTTTCCAACTAACCAAAGTTTTAAACATTTTATTGTTTATTTTTTCCCTGTTTCTGTCTTAAAATATTTTAAAGGTTTTATTTTTCCTTTTTCTTAATTCATTTATAATGTTCTGTATTCCTTCATTAAATTATTCGCAATTTTTTCTTCGCGGAAATTTAATGCATGTTTTCTGCCATTCTGTATCATAGTATTTCTTAAATTTTTATCCTTAAGAACTTTATTTATAGCTTCTCCCATTTCTTCGGGGTTTTCCGGGTTTATATATATTGAATGTTTTCCTCCGGCTTCGCTAAAACATCCTTTTTGGGTGGTGATTACAGGTATTTCTGAATTTAAAGCTTCTATAACGGGAATTCCAAATCCTTCAAAAATTGATGGATATACAAATATTGTACTCATCTGATAAACTGCCGGCAGCTCTTCTGTTTTTACGTCGTTTAATATAACTACCTTATTGCCCAGCTTGTTTTTATCGATATATTGCCTTACTTCCCTGGCATAATCTGTATTCCTCCCTACAGCAACCAAAGGAACGGGAAATTTTATATTCTGCATAGCTTTTATAAGTGTCAGCAGGTTTTTTCTTTTTTCTATAGTGCCTACAGTGAGTACATAATTTTCGGGTAAGTGGTATTTTTTAGAAATTTCTTTTTTCTTTTCGTCTGATACGTGTTCGTAAAATATTGGATTGCAGCCTTGATATACTACGGATATTTTGTCGGGATTTATTTCAAAATAATAAATAATATCTGCTTTTGTTTGCTCGCTAATGGCAATGATTTTATCAGCATTATTACAGGCATGGTGAAATTTCTTTTTATAAATGTATCTGTCAATGGGTTTGTACCATTGAGGATAGCGCATAAATATTAAATCGTGAATGGTAACAACAGATTTTGCTTTACTATTATATATATGCAATGGTAATTCATTACTTAACCCATGAAAAATATCAATATTTAAAGCTGAAATTTCATTGGTGATGGAAACAGACCGCCATAAAGAGGGAAACATCCTTTCTACTTTCGTGGCGGGACTTATTATTTGCGCTTGACCCGGAACTTCAAACAGATTTTTTCCTTTTATCGGTGGTGTAAATAAAAAGTATTCTTCTTTGGGAAAAACATTAGCCAAATATTGAATCATATTACGACTGTAATTTCCCAGTCCACTTTGATTAAAAAAAGCCCGTTTGGCATCAAACCCGATACGCATAGAGTTGTATTTATATTATTGCAAAAGTATTAATTATATGTTTCTAACTCGAATTGTCTGTGCAATGAGTATAATTGCAGGCAGATATCTAAACTATAAAATTATTTCTGTTTACCGGCTTGAGTTAACAAAAAAGCATACTCCATAGCAATTTCTTTTAAATGTTCAAAACGTCCGGAGGCTCCTCCATGTCCAAAATCCATTTCTACCCAAAGATAAAGTGGGTTATCATTAGTTTTCATGTCTCGTAATTTAGCCGTCCATTTTGCGGGTTCCCAATATTGTACCTGACTGTCGTGTAATCCGGTTGTTATCAACATGGCGGGATAATCTTGTTTTTTTACATTGTCGTAAGGCGAATAGGAAAGCATATACCTGTAATATATTTCATCGTTGGGGTTACCCCATTCATCATATTCTCCTGTTGTGAGGGGAATGGTTTCGTCAAGCATAGTTGTTACTACATCTACAAATGGAACAGCTGCAATAATGCCTTTGTACAGTTTTGGGGCTTCGTTTGCAATTACGCCCATTAGTAACCCACCGGCACTTCCTCCCATGGCAAAAAGCCCTTCAGCAGTGGTATATTGTTTCGATATTAAATAAAGGCTTACATCAATAAAATCATTAAAAGTATTTTTCTTTTTCAATAGTTTCCCGTCTTCATACCATTTTCTGCCAAGCTCCTGACCTCCGCGAATGTGTGCCACGGCAAATGAAAAACCTCTGTCCAATAAACTAATCCGCCATGAGCGAAATACTGATTCTACATTTATTCCATACGAACCATAACCATATAGCAACAAGGGACTTTTCCCGTTTAGCTGTAATCCCTTTTTGTAAATTAAACTTACCGGAATATTTTCTCCTGTCCGCGATGGAACATACTTCCGTTCGGTTATATATTCTTCAGGATTGTAACCTCCTATTACTTTTTCCCTTTTTCTGATTGTTTTTTTACGGGTATTAATGTCATAATCAATAATAGTACCGGGAGTTTTTAAAGAGGTAAAACTATACCGTAAAAAGGAACTGTTATAATCAAAATTATCATCGAAATAAGCATAATAATCAGTTTCCTGAAAGGGAATTATACTATCTTTATCTTCGTTATGTAAAGGTAAAATTCTAAAATAAACCAATCCGTTTTTTCTTTCCTGAAGACAGGTAAACGTTGCAAATTCCTCAAAATCATCTAAAAAAACATCTTCTTTATTTTTGGTAAGTGGTTGCCAGAAAGTTTTTTCTGTTTGTTCCGGTGTA
>WGGC01000148.1 GCA_015491905.1 Bacteroidales bacterium
ATAGATATTATAAATATTAGAGACAATATAGAGAGTTTTATTAATAAACACAAAATTATATTGCTAATCTTTGAAAATTTTGATTTTTCTTTTCAGATTCCTAAATGTGAGAGAATAATTATAACCACAAATACGCAAATTCACATTACAGAATACAGTTCCAGACAATTTTTCCCATTAGATTTTGAGGAATATATTGCATTTGATAGAAAACAAACAGGCATCGAACAAATATTTAATTCTTATGCAAATTTTGGGACTTATCCTCAAGTGGCACTATCAAGTAATGCCAATAAAACAATGCTGATACAAAGTATATTGTCTTGTATTTTAAAAAATAAAAAAGAACTTGAAATATTTAAAAATATTGTTCCATACCAAGGCAGAAAGGTATCATTGTATGAAATATTTAAAAAAATAAAAATTAAGTTATCCAAGGACAGTTTTTATGATATAGTAAAATATTTTGAAAATGCAAGATTGCTTTTATTTGTAGAAAAGTATAATCGACCTAAAGCTTTTAAAAAACTTTATCTCATAGATTTCACTATAAAAGATGCCATGTCGTATCAAAAAGATTTTATAAAAAAATTTGAAAATATAATTTTTTTGGAATTATACAAAAAAAAAGAAAATATATATTATACGGATGAAATCGATTTTTATTTACCAAAAGAAAATTTAGCAATTTTATGCTTACCTTTTATACCTGCAAATTTATTAAAAAATAAAATAATAAAAAGAAAAAGACATTTTAAAAAACTCTCAATTAAAAAAGTTGAAATAATTAGTTTAGGTAATGAAACAGAATTTAAAGATGATGAAATCAACTATCAATTAATACCATTTTGGAATTGGGCAAACTCGCTAAATTAAAAGTATACAAGTATAATTTTTAAGAATTACCCAAAACATCTATCTCTTTTTTTAAATAACCTTCGACTTTACCATTTGTAGCTCTTACCAAAACTATCCATCTTCCAAGTTTTTCAATTTTAAATTTTGGTACGATATATGCATTGTCCTTATTGTCAGTTGCTTTAAGCTTAATATCAAATGCATCACTGTCTGGTCTTGTAATTTTGACAGATACGCTCATATTATCAACATGTTTGCTTGAATATCTATCTGTTATATCGATATGGAGTTTATTTTGACCAATATGAAAATTTTTATTTTTCAATACAATTTTATACTGCTGACTAAATAATTGCTGAGATTTTTTGATTTCATTTATATTGTGGTCTACATTTTGATATTTTTTTTGCAGATATGCCTCATCCATTTGAACTGGGTGTTTTAATGCTATCATTATAGTACCTGCACCCATAACAACAACTGCCAATATAGCCATAGTGATCCCATATGGCCAAAAACTTTTTTTCTTATTGCTCACTGTATCTCCTTAGAAAATTTTATTTTCTTTTTTTTCTATACCTGTATTTTTTAACAGAATAAACAATAATAAAGTATAAAAATGATCCATAAATAATAATTCTTAAAATATCAACAAGTATTCTGTTAGTGTCGCCAATGCCAGATTTTAACTTAATCTTTAATTTGCTAGCTACTCTGTCGGTTATATCCGCATAGCCATTTAATACAGCAGCAGAATACTTATCTTTAGTTTTTCTAGAAGTTAAGATAGGAATAATAGTACCGGTAAATGGGCTCAAAATAGCATCAATATCAATAAGGTTTTTTATATCTTGCGATGTTGTAATATCAACTTTTTGCTGTTTCAGAGCTAAAGTGAGCAAAATATATGAACCTTTAATATTTTTTGTTAAATTTTTTTCAAATATTTTTATTTTTTCGTGTCCAATACTTTTTTTAATGCATATATAAGCAGATATACCGCTTTTCTCTTTTAATTCTGTACCAATTTTTTCAATCTCACCTATAGCTCTACTGTTTACTATAGAGTTATTACAAAGTATTAAGTTATCTTTAGCATAAACATTTGAAAATAATAAAATTGTTAAGACAGCAAAAAATAGCTGTCTTAACCTAAAAATTCTACTCAAATTCTATCCAATAAACAAGTGGTGTGGAGTCAAAACCGCCCATAACGAAACCACAGCAGTCAAAACAAGACCCAGTCCAATCAAATAATATAATTTATCTGCCATATTCTATCCTTATTTTACTAATTCATAATGCTTAGCATTATTATTACTTTCAAATTTTATTCCCTGTGGATTTTTAATTTGATAATAATTTTGAGCATTTTCTTTTTGTACCTGTATGTCCCAGATTGTTAAAAACACCAATATTGCCAAGAGTAAAACCAATGCTATTACTCCACCCATTAGACCATTTAGATTAAAGCATAATCTTCTTGTTGGATTTTCCATATTTACTCCTTATTTCATTAGGCTTTTAACATAAGTTGCGACAGCTTTTTTCTGAATATCAGAAAGTCTTCCACTATTAAAAGCAGGCATTCTGCCAATGATACCTTTTTTACCGTGAGCTAACACATGCAATACTGTTTTCTCATTATAGGAAGCAAGATCAGGAGCTGTACCATTATTTCCTTTGCCATTGCTACCATGGCATCCTGCACATGTGGCAAATCCAGCTGGCGCCTTGCCTTTAAGTCCTCCTGCAACATAATCTGCTATCTCTTTAGCACTTTTTCCGCTTGCCATGCCAGGAGGCATAACGCCAAGAGGAAATCCAAGCTGTCCCTTACCTTTGGCAATATTTGCCTTACTATCTCCAAGTGCCGCAGAACCGCCTTTAATGACAGCCAAAACCTGAGCTGCTGTAAACCTGTGCTCAAAATTTTGTGCTCTTCCATTTGAGCCATTACCTAAAATACCATGACAAGGAGCGCAATCATTTATAAAAACACCTTCACCCATATTTTGCAGAGTTTCAGTATTTGCATTTTTCCATTTACTTTGGAATATTTTATTGTAATTTGCTTCTTCTTGATTCCATTGACCTATCTGCGAAAATGACCATAGTGGATATCCAGCAAGTGCATACCAAAGCCACCAGATTATTGTTCCTAAAAAAATTAAACCCCAACCTGTTGGGATTGGATTACTGTATTCACCTATACCATCCCAATTACCACCCGTAAGCTGACCAGTACTTTTATCTGTCTTCATTTGTCTTATATATTTTCCTGCAACAAGCACAGTCAATATAATGATAACAGCAGCACCGATCAGAGCAAGAATATTAACATTATCATTAAACCATTTCATTTATTTCTTCCTTCC
>WGGC01000149.1 GCA_015491905.1 Bacteroidales bacterium
ATTTTGAAAATGAATAGACTCACTATAAAATAAATAGAATTTCAAAATTCAAATATTCTGAAAAGAAATAATTATGGATTCAACTTACAATACAAGCGGATATTATTCTGCTTCATATAAGGAGGCTAAAGAAAGATTTTTACAGGCGGCCGTAGATTTAAATGCTCAAATATATACATATCATCCTGAAACTCTTGCACAGCCAGATTTAACCATAGATGTTGCTATTATTGGAGACAGGAGTAAACCTGTATTGGTTGTATCTTCCGGAGTACATGGTGTGGAGGGTTTTTTTGGATCTGCTGTGCAGCTGGCGTGGTTAGAAGGAATGCGACGGAAAGGTGTTGACAAAAATATTTGTACAGTTTTTATTCATGCTGTTAACCCTTTTGGCTTTGCTAATATACGGCGAGTAAATGAAGAAAATGTTGATTTAAACAGGAATTTCTTACCTGACAATCAATGTTATCGTGGTGCTCCTGATAGTTATGAGGATTTAAATGGATTTTTAAATCCTGAAGTACCTCCCGGAAATATGGACTTATTTTTTGTTAAAGTAGCAACTAATATACTAAAGCATGGTGGTTTACAATCATTAAAAAATGCGGTTGCCGGAGGACAATATGAGTTTCCAAAAGGAATATTTTACGGCGGTGCCGCAGCTTGTGATTCAACAAATATTATAAAAGAAAACTACAGCCTGTGGCTGGGTGAGACAGAAAAAGTGGTACATATTGATTTACATACCGGTTTGGGGCAGTCAGGTGATTATAAGATTCTGTTGGCAGAACCGGAAAAGTCACCTAATAAAAAGTGGTATAAAAAAACATTTGGGAAAAAGAAAGTGGAGTTTCTTGCCAGTGGAAAAGGAACGGCATATAAAGCATCGGGGATTATGGGAGAGTGGTTACAGCATTATTTTCAACATGTGGATTATCGCTTTGCTGCCGCAGAATTTGGAACATATCCCGTGCTTAAGATGCTAAAAGTTATACGCCGGGAAAATAGTTTTTTCCATTTTGGAGACAGAAGTTCAGAAGCATATAAAAAAGCTGTTGAAGATTTAAAGGAATGTTTCTTTCCGGCATCCTTTGAATGGCGAAGGAAATCATTACATTCAGGATTGGAAGTTATATATCAGGCTGTAAAAGCTTTGAAATATCTTTAATAATGGTATTTTATACAATTGATTTCTATTTAAATATTTGATCAAAAGTTTTACCTTTACTCAAATTTTTAACATGGATATTTTTTATTTTTTTCTGGGGCTGATTCTGGGTGGATTAGCGTTATTTTTTATATTCCAACAAAAGATTAAAGCTGCCAAAGCAGATGGTGAACATAGTGTGGAAAAGGTTATGTTAACATTTCAGGAAGAAAAAAACGATCTTGAAAAAAAAATTGAGGTGCTTAATGAACGACTGGCAAATGAAGAAAGAAATCTTCAAACGCTTGAGAAGAATTTAAATAAGACAACTGTGGAAAAGGAGGAATCTGAAAAAAAGTATTTTGTTCTGGAAGCGGATTATCGACATCTGCAGCAAAGACTGGAGGAGGAAAAGCAACAACTGGAAAATATCCAGGAAAAATTTAAAAAAGATTTTGAACTTTTGGCACAGGGCATCTTAAAACAAAATACCAAAGAATTTAATGAAACATCTCAGAGGCAAATGGAAGGAATTCTGAATCCGCTGAAAGAAAAAATTATCGACTTTGAAAAAAAGGTTGAAGAGACCTATCAAAAAGGAAAAATTGATCAAACGGTTTTAAAGGAAGAGTTAAAGCGTCTGCAGGAAATGAATACTAAATTGGGAGAAGAGGCCGGCAATCTTACCAGAGCACTAAAATCTGATAGTAAAAAACAAGGAAATTGGGGAGAAGTGGTGTTGGAACGAATTTTGGAAAGGTCAGGATTGATAAAAAATGAAGAATATTTTCTACAGCAAACCGCTACCGGTGAAGACGGAAAAATTTATCGTCCCGACGTATTGATAAAACTTCCCGAAGACAAGCATTTGGTTATTGACTCCAAGGTGTCATTAACTGCATTTGAAAAATACATATCTGCTGAAGAAAATGATAAAAAAGAGGCTGCCCTTAAACAACACCTTAACTCCATAAAAAACCATGTTAAAGAGTTAAGTGAAAAAAACTATGATCATCTGGCAGCACTTAATACACCTGATTTTGTTTTAATGTTTATGCCTGTAGAACCTGCTTTTGGAGTTGCGGTTCAGTCTGATCCCGAGTTATTTAATTTTGCATGGGAGAAACGGATAGTAATAGTAAGTCCTACCACCTTATTGGCAACATTAAGAACAGTGGCTTCTATTTGGCGTCATGAGCGTCAAACCAGGAACGCTTTGGAAATAGCAAAGCAAGGCGGCAAGTTATATGATAAATTTGAAGGTTTCCTAAAAGATCTTGAAAAGGTAGGAGTTAACCTTGACAGAGCTAAAGAAGCCTATGGTGATGCACATAAAAAACTTGTTTCCGGCAGGGGTAACCTGGTTGGGCAAGTGGAAAAACTAAAAGAACTGGGTGCAAAAGCAACTAAGACTTTAGATAAAAAGTATTTGGAAGAATAATGAGAGAACAGGAAATAGAAAAACAGGAATGGGTTTATGGGATACGTCCGGTAATAGAAGCCATTGAATCAGGAAAAGAGATAGAAAAAGTTTTATTGCAACGAGGTCTTTCCGGTGTTAACTACAAAGAATTAATGGGCTTGTTACGAGATCATCAGATACCATATCAAGTAGTGCCACAAGAAAAGTTAAACCGCGTAACTCGAAAAAATCATCAGGGTGTAATTGCTTACATTTCACCTGTGATATTTTATAAAATTGATCAATTGTTGCCGGCTCTGTTCGAACAGGGAAAAGAGCCCTTTATCCTTGTTTTGGATAAGGTTACCGATGTTAGAAATTTTGGTGCCATTTTACGCTCGGCACATAGTGCCGGTGTTGATGCCGTTTTGGTTCCTGATAAAGGCACTGCAGCACTTAATTCCGGGACTGTAAAATCTTCTGCAGGAGCAATATTTAAGATTCCAATTTGCAGAGAACGGAATTTAAAGATTGCACTGAAATATCTCACAGATAGTGGACTCCGTATTGCTGCTGTTACTGAAAAAGCTAATAACTTATATTTTAAAGAAAATTTAACAGGACCATTAGTATTGATAATGGGATCGGAAGGAGAAGGGATTTCTCCGGAATATTTAAAATTTGCAACTACAAAAGTGAAAATACCAATGTTGGGAGAAATAGGTTCTCTTAACGTATCGGTGGCAGCGGCTGTTATAATGTATGAAGTTGTCAGGCAACGAATGGAAAATAGCTAATTTTTCTTAGTTATAGAAGTAAGTTACAGTTTCAATGAGGTAGAAATATTCCGGCGGGACTTAAATAAAAAACTGAATCTTAAATAAAAAAGTTAAAAATTAATGAAGCGATATTTAAAATTTTTCAACGTATTTTTTTTTATTATCATTATTGGAATACCCGTATGGGGTCAAACCGGTCATTATGATCCTCATAAAGCCTTTAACCCTCTTTATGATATTCAAAAATCTACTGTATATAGAAGTGCTGATGGCCAGCCTGGGCCTGAATACTGGATAAACCGTGCTGACTATACTATTTATGCTAAGCTGGATACATTAAATAAAAAGGTATGGGCACAGGAAGAAATCAGCTATACCAATCATAGTCCCAATGCACTTTCATTTCTATGGTTAGAGTTGGGACAAAACAGGTTTTCCTCTACATCAAAAAGTGCCGCTGTATCAGGTTACGGACTATCTTCCACTCGCTTTAATGGGGGATTTCAAATAGAAACCGTTGAAATTGGATTAGTAGATGCATATATTCCTGCTAATTATAAAATTATTGGTACACGTATGCAAATTCGTTTACCTGTTAGTTTGCCTGCCAAAGTAGGGACAATGAAAATAAGGATATTATATAGTTTTAAAATTCCACCAAAAGGAAACGGCCGCTCAGGATGGATGCAGACAAAAAACGGTGTTATTTATGAAGTAGCACAATGGTTTCCGCGTATGTCGGTATATGATGATCTTGTTGGATGGAATGTGTTGCCGTTTTTAGGAGCAGGTGAATTTTACAGTGATTATGGTGATTATGATATAACTATTGAAGTTCCTAAAAATCAAATTGTGGCATCCTCAGGAAAATTATTAAATCCAAGAGATGTACTGGAAAAGAAGTTTATTGACAGATTAAAAAAAGCAGAAAAGAGTGACAAGACAATACGTATAAAATCTGCAAATGAATTTAATAATATAAAAGCAATAAATTCAACCTCAGCAGGAAAACTGGAATGGCATTTTAAAATGAAAAACAGTCGTGATTTTGCCTGGGCAAGTTCTAATGCTTTTATTTGGGACGCAGCGGGAGCAAAACTTTCTAATGGTTCCAAAGTGCTTGTAATGGCATTATATCCTAAAGAAAGTAAATGGAAACGTGCAGTTGAATTTTTAAAAGGCAGCATTGAGCTTTTTTCTAAAAGATGGTTTCCTTATCCATATAGTACAGCCACAACAGTAGGTGGTCCTGTAGGTGGAATGGAATATCCCGGAATTGTATTCTGTTCGTGGCGTGCACATGGGCCATCTTTATGGATGGTTACCAATCATGAAATTGGCCATACATGGTTTCCGATGGTAGTTGGAACAAACGAACGTAATTTTGCATGGATGGATGAAGGAATGAATACATTTATTGATATCTATGCCACTAAAGATTTTAATCATGGAGAATTTGCTCCTAAACAGGATCATGAATATAACCCCAAAGGTGGTAGTGCTGCACGTAATATTGTACCTTTATTAACCGACAGTGCAGCCCCGACAATGATGTCGTATGCTGATGCAATTCCATGGAAATATGGCCATAAACTGGGTTATTATAAATCAGCATTGGGATTGGTTTTGCTAAGGGAATATATTCTAGGCCATGACAGATTTGATTATGCATTTAAAACTTATATTCATCGTTGGGCTTACAAACACCCTTCTCCATTCGACTTTTTTAATACTATGAATAATGCTGCCGGTGAAGACTTGAATTGGTTTTGGAAAGGGTGGTTTATTAAAAAATGGAAACTCGACCAGGCTGTTCAAGGTGTAAAATATGTTAAAGGAAATGCTACTAAAGGTGCCTTGATAACAATTTTAAATCTTGACCAAATGGTAATGCCTGTTACTGTAAAAATTATGCAACAAAATGGCGATTCGGGTATCGTTAAACTTCCCGTTGAAATATGGGAAAGAGGAGGGCAGTTTACATTTTATTATCCATCTGTTAGTCCAGTTACAAAAGTTGTGCTGGATCCAAACCTTATGTTACCCGATGTAAACCCGGTTAATAATATCTGGATAAACACAAAAAATTAATTTTATAATAATTATAAAAGAATCTCTTTTTAAAGGGATAATAATCTTTATTTTTGCTTTTAAATATAAAACCATGAGAAAAAATATTGTTGCTGGAAACTGGAAAATGAATAAAACTTTTTCAGAAGCAGAAGAATTAACAGATCAAATCTTCCTTTCTTTGGAAGAAAAGAGTTTAAAATGCGATGTAATCATTTGTCCTCCTGCTTTATATTTGGAGATGACTTCTGATTATGCAGAGGAATCCAGGCTTAAAGTGGGTGCTCAAAATGTTAGTGAGCATGAAAAAGGAGCGTACACAGGTGAGATTTCTGCAGCTATGCTGGCTTCTATAGATATGGAATATTGTATTGTGGGACATTCCGAAAGAAGAAAATATTTCCATGAAACCAATGATCAATTAGCTCAAAAAGTTAATCGTTTACTGGATTATGGTATTAAACCAATATTCTGTGTTGGAGAGGTTCTGGAAGAAAGAGAAAAAAATATCCATTTTGATATTGTTAAAAAACAACTCGAAGAGAGCCTATTTCATTTAAATAAAGATGAGTTTTCCAATGTAGTTCTTGCTTACGAGCCGGTTTGGGCTATAGGAACAGGTAAAACAGCATCTCCGGAACAAGCTCAGGAAATGCATGCTTATATCAGAAAAATGATAGCTGAAAAATATGATGCAAACACTGCTGATGAAGTTAGTATTCTTTACGGCGGAAGCTGTAACCCCGGGAATGCAAAAACATTATTTAGTCAAAATGATGTTGATGGCGGGTTAATAGGTGGAGCTTCTCTGAAAGCAGATGATTTCATGGCTATTGCCGAAAGCTTCGAATGATAATTTGGTTTAACCTATACTTAAAAACAGCAAAGTATAAGTTAAAATAATGTTTTGGTGATAGTTAATATTATTGGGAAATTATTCCTCAATGGTAAGATATGTTCATTTAAAATTTTTATTATGGATTATTATCAGGTTGTATGTCCTGATTTATCAGATACAGAAAATGAAATACTGATAGCTGAGTTATCTGAACTGGGATTTGAAAGTTTTGAGGAGACGGAAGATGCAATTCTTGCTTATATTCCTGCAAATAAATTCTCAAAAAAACTACTGGAAGAGGTTGGTATTTGCAAAAAATTACTAAAAAAGGGACTTTTAAAGACAAATTTGATACCTGACCAGAATTGGAATGCTCTTTGGGAGAGTAATTATCCACCTGTTATCATTAGAAATACAATTTATGTCCATGCTCCTTTTCATGAAGAAAAACCCGGAATGAAATACAATATTCTTGTTAAACCTAAAATGGCTTTTGGGACAGCTCATCATGAAACAACTTTTCAGATATTGGAAATGATGCTTGACGAGGATCTTAAAGGTAAGGAAATTTTGGATATGGGATGCGGAACAGGTGTGTTTGCGATACTTGCTGCTATGATGGGGGCTAAACATGTTGATGCTGTTGATAATGATCCGTGGGCATATAACAATAGTCGGGAAAATGTAGAGTTAAATAATAAGAACTCAATAATTGATGTGTATCTCGCTGATGCCTCATGGATAAAATTCCAAAATAAATATGACGTGATTTTTGCTAATATCAATAAAAACATTTTACTTCGTGATATGCCATTTTATGTTCCTTCATTGAAAAGCAGTGGTTTAATTTTTTTCAGTGGTTTTTATGAAAGAGATTTAGAAGATATAAAAAATAAAGCTATTTCTTTAGGGTTGGAATATGTAAAGCACCAGACTAAAAATGATTGGGTAGCGGCAAAATTTGTGAAGATGGAATAATATATGCTGAATTTCTGTAAGCCTTCTATTTAAAATATATGAACAGGAAAGTAATTGTAAAGAAAAGAAAACAAGGGATAAAAATTTTATTTCTTTTGTTTTCTTTTTTTGTTTGCAGTCTTCCCTTAAAAGCTCAGGTGTCGCTTAAAGTATTTCCTGAAAAAATAATAAAAGTTCTGGATATAAAACCTTCCCAAAAAGAATCCAGGTTAAAATCACAAGATAAAATAATTCTATTAATCAATAGTCTGGGTAATTATAATTTTTTGCCCAAACAGGAACAGTCGTCTTTGAATATTTTGACCTTAATGAAAAAAAGGAATATGGATATTCAACCTTTTATTGAGTACTATTTGAGGGTTTTGAAATTGTTTAAGATAAAAAAAAGGACGGATGAAGAAATAGAATTATGGAATAAAAAAGTTATTCTATTAATAAGAAAAAAATCAACAACACCCTTATTACAGTTTCTTACTTTTACAATAAACTTCCTGGAAAAAGGAATACTCTTCCAGCGTTCTTCAAGTTTATGGTTAGCCAGGGGAGGAGATTTCAATGTCTCTTTTGATTCTTTATTTCAAATTCATTTTAATAATGTAACACTTGTAAAAAAAAGTAGAAAAGATAGTTCTGCTATTCATCATACTAATGGAGATTATGTTTACAAAAGCAAATTATGGAAGGGAATTTCAGGAACATTTTACTGGCAGAGGTTTAGACTCCCAACAAAAATGGTATATGCCTCTCTTAAACGTTATCGCATCTTATTATCTCAAAATATGTTTCGTCTGGATTCCGTTTATTTTACAGGGAAACCTTTTTTTAAAGACCCTGTTTTGGGAATTGTCGAAGACCGTGTTTTTTCCGGGCCTCCCGGGAAAAGGGCTGGCTATCCGATATTTAGATCGTATAGTAATTCGGTAGTTTTAAATCAGCCTGTCCCTAATGTTTATTATAAAGGTGCTGTTGCATGGGTAGGAGCAAACTTTATGGGTGTTGAAAAAGATGGAGAAAAAGGATTGCTTTTGATAAAAAGAAAAAAAAAGATTGCATTAAAACTTAGGTCTTCACTTTTTCTGTTTTCGGAAAAAAAGGTTACTTCACCATCTGCAAGCATGATAATTCCCATGGCCGGGGATTCATTGTTTCATCCGCAGATGTTATTTAAGTATATAATCAAGAAAAAAGATATCACTTTATCTAATCCTTTTGGAAATCCTTTATCGATGCCTTTGTTCGATTCATATCATCAAATGGACCTGTATGTGCCAGCATTGTTTTGGCACCTTTCATCAGATTCACTTATTTTCAGAAACCTCAATAAATATAATATTGTTGAACATGCCCGTTTTGAGTCCAGTCGTTATTTCTCAGCAAAAGATTTTTATGAATTACAAGGCATGGACGATTTAAATCCGCTGTATGTTTTATATAATTACTCCAATACCTTTGGACAGAGAAATGTTTCTGCCCGGACGCTTGCCGGTTTTATGAAAATTGCTGTAGAGCAAGCCAACGATTTACTTATTCAACTTTCCAAAAGAGGATTTGTTCTTTATGATACACAAAATAGAGAGGCATACATAAAAAACAGGCTCTTTAACTATCTTGCTGCTAAATCCGGAAAGAAAGATTATGACTTGTTTCATTTTGTTTCTAAAGGAAAAAATGGAATCTTCGCCACCTTGAATTTACACAGTTTAAACCTGGATATTTTTGGTGTGCCCCGTGTTTTTATTAGCGAAAGAAATGATGTAACTGTTTTCCCTAATAATAAGGAAATAGCATTGCAGAAAAACAGAAACTTTTATTTTCAGGGTAATGTTAAAACAGGATTATTTAAATTTTATACCAGAAAAGGTTTTTTTGTTTATGATTCATTTCTTATAAATATGCCTCGTATCGATTCGCTGACATTTAAAGTGAAGATTCCCGTCAATAAGAACCGGTATAGGGAAATTAGGGTAAAAAATGTACTTCAAAAACTAAGTGGTACATTATTTATTGATTTGCCATTTAATAAATCCGGACAAATGGCGAATCCACCGTTTCCTTATTTTAAAAGTGATTCGGCGGCATATGTGTTTTTTAATGGAGTGAACTTTATAAG
>WGGC01000150.1 GCA_015491905.1 Bacteroidales bacterium
TATTATATCAGCAAGAAACGCTCTTGAAGATAGAATTAAAGGGCTGGATTTGGGCGCAGACGATTATATTACAAAACCATTTCACCTTAGCGAATTACATTCCCGGATAAGAGCAATTTTAAGAAGAAGGAAATTTGAAGGAACACAAACAATATCTTTTCATGAAATACAAATCAACCCTGAGTTAAGAGAAGTAATAATTAATGATAATCCTTTAATACTTACACCAAAAGAATATGAATTGCTATTGTATTTCATAACCAACAGAAGACATGTGCTTACACGACAATCCATTGCTGAGCATCTTTGGGGAGATTATATGGATACGGCCAATCATTTTGATTTTGTTTATACCCATCTTAATAATCTTAGAAAAAAAATTAAAAAAGCCGGTGGACAAGATTACGTAAAAACCGTTTATGGAATAGGATATAAATTTACAGATTGATGAGACTTCTTCAAAAAATAAACAGAGATTATTTGATTAGTTCTGCCATAATTATGGTTATCGGCCTTATTACTTTTTATTTTTTACTCAGGTATATTTCTTCCAGTGAAATAGAAGAAGGCTTAAAAGCAAGCATAAAACGAATTGAACAACAAATAAGCACTCAACATTCTTTTCCAAACCTTTACCCTATCATAAATATAAAAGAAGCCAAACATCCCTTCCCAACCATATTAAAAGACACTTCTATTTATGATCCTGTAGAAGGTGAAACCGAAGTGTTTAAAGAACTTTCCGAATACAAAAAAATTAACGGAAAAGGATTTCAGATTACTGTCAGAACTCTTATCATGGAAAGAAAAGATATTATGATGAGTATCTTTTTGGGAATTACTTTAATTTTTATACTGTTGGTACTTACTTTATATTTTATTAATAAAAAAGTGGCTAAATCTATTTGGAAACCATTTTATCAAAATTTACAGTTATTAAAGTCATTTTCTTTAAAGGAACAAAAAAAACTTAAGTTTCCCTCTACGTCCATAACAGAATTTCAGGAACTCAACCACCAGTTAGAACAACTAACCTACCAGGTAACCTCCGACTACAACAGCTTAAAAGAGTTTACCTCTAATGCAGCTCATGAACTCCAAACCCCATTAGCAATAATACAGGCAAAAGCTGAAAATATGTTAAATGGAACCCCTCTGCCCGAAGAACATTTACGTGTTTTGCAATCTATATTAGAAGGTATTAACAGGTTAAACCGGTTAAACAAAACATTGCTATTGCTTACCAAAATAGAAAACACACAATTTTCAAATAAAGAAGCCGTTTCATTTAATAAAATAATTAAAGACACAATGGCATCTATAAGTGAGCTTTTTACCTTAAAAAACCTAACTCCTGATTTACAAATCAATGGAAATTTTACTGCTATTATGGATAAAACATTGGCAGAATTATTAGTATCCAATCTTATTAAAAACCAACTAATGCATACCCATGAGAATGGAAAAATTTCAATTGAAATAGATAATGATTGGGTTATATTTAAAAATGAAGGTGAAAATTCATTGAATAAAGAAAAAATATACGACAGGTTTTACAAAGAAAGTAAAGCAGAACAGTCAACCGGTCTTGGACTTGCATTGGTAAAAAAGATTTGTGATGTAAGCGATTTGAATATTGAATATGAGTTTCATAATAAAATGCATAAGTTTACTATAAGTAAATTTTCCCGTTAATATTACTGTTTTTAATTTTATAAATAACCCAACCTTATTATAAAAATACTATCTTATAAAAGTAACAAGATTTGAAAAGTAATGACATAAGAAAATTGATTCAGGGATGTGTTAAGCACAAACCAAAGGCACAAAAAGCCCTGTATGATTTTTTTGCGCCTAAGATGATGGCGATATGTCTAAGATACACAAAAGAAAAAGCTGATGCTGAAGATATTTTTCAGGATGGGTTCATAAAAGTGTACAATAAAATTCATCAGCTGGAGCAACCAGAAATGCTTGAGTGGTGGATGAAAAAAATATTTATTAACGAAGCATTACAATTATATAAACAAAGAAAAAAAATAATATTTGCCCATGATAATAATTTTACCAATTTAACCAACCGGGAAGCAGACCAAATTTTAGGACGACTGGATATTGAAGAAATCAATAAAGCCATAAGAAGTCTTCCTACAGGAATGCAATTGATTGTTAATCTATACATCATTGAAGGTTTCCCACATAAGGAAATTGCCAAATTATTGGGCATCTCTGAAGGAACATCAAAATCTCAATTACATGATGCAAGAAAGATTTTAAAAGAAAAACTTCAGGATTTTAATAAAGAATAACGGCATAAGATGAAGGAAAAAGAACATAATAAATCCTTTGACGAACTACTTCGGTCTAAATATCAGGACGAAAAAGTTAGCCCCCCTAAACACCTATGGAATAATATCCGGCAAAGTTTACCGGGGGGAGCTCATCCTGTAAAACCATGGTATTTATCCAAAGCCGTTATAATTGGAGCAAGCATTGCTACCGCTATAGGTATTGTGGCCACTATATTATATTTTACATATATAAAACCTCATCAAAAACAAATAGAAAATAATACAACTCCGGCAGTTTCGATTAATGGTGTAGATAAAATTTATCATAAAAAAAATATTAAATCGAATTTAAATGTCATTAATTCCAATATTTCTTCAAAAAAAATAAAATCAACCAACATTAAATTAAATAAAGCAACTCATACAAATATTAAACAGCCATTACATTCAATTTCAAAGAAACATTACACCAAAAAAAATAAAACATTTAAACCGTTAATTCAAAAATCTATCAGGAATAATCAAAAGGTATTTTCTCTGCCGAAAAAAACAAAAGCATTTACCATATTACCTCCACTGGTTTTTCATCTGACATATAACCAGCCAAAGCCCACAGTCTATTCTATTATTAAAAATGGAAAAAAGAAAATTAAAAAGAATAAACAAAAACATATTTCAAAACATCATTTTACACATAGTAAAAAGAATAAAGAAAAGCGATTAGTGACACATAACAACAAAAAGAAAAAGAAAATACAAAAAAAAGAAAATACAAAAAAACAGCATCTAAGTCATCGCTTTTCTATTGAGGCATTTCTGATGCCAGAATATTCATATAGAATTGTAACTACTAATCCCGGTTATCAAAAAAATATTTTCACTCCATCCTATTTTAATAGCAGAGAGCGTTATACTTTTAATTATTCATTTGGATTACTGGTAGATTATAAATTACTCAAACGCCTGAATATTGAATCAGGAATTTCTTATTATATTTATTCAGTTAACTTTTCAACAGGCGGTGGTTTTGTAGAAAAAACCGGAGAACATACAGGTGTTGTTTATACATCTTCCGGAACTGTAGATTTAGACATTGAACATTCTGACGGTCTGGATAATAATACATTATTAAAATCATTCACAAAAATAGAATACCTATCTGTACCTGTATTGTTTAAATTTTATCCTTTTAAACAGCTTTATATTAATGCAGGTCCCACATTTGATTATTACTTTAATCAGACAGAAAACTGGATGAAAGAAGATCAGGAAGACAACTATAATATTAACTCAACACAAATTAATGGCATTAGAAAATTCAATGTTAGTTTTCTTGTGGGATTAGGATATGAACGTCGAATTTGGAATAACATCAGCCTTTCCGTAAACCCCCTGATTCGAATTCATTTAATGGATTTGAATCCGTCATCAACAGTAAAATCATATCCATATAATGCCGGTTTCAGGGTATTATTACGGTATGAATTTTAATATTATAATTTGTTTAAAATAATGAATCAAATCAAAAATAAAAAAAACGGAAGTTTTCTCTATTTTTTTCTATTTATCTTCATAATACAACCAGGGGTAAAGGATTTAATGGCACAGGAAAATAAAAAATCTTCAAAATCACATTTACCACCAAAATATGCTATTGGATTACTCTATGAAAATGGAACAGTTTTCCAAACAAACACCTTTGTAAAAGGAATAAATAAAGAAATGGAGCCAATAAAAAACTATCAGGCATTTTCAGGAAGGATTATTTTTCAAACTACAGGAGAAAAATATTGGCAACAAATTTTTGGTTTCCCAACATGGGGATTTGGTCTGCATATTTCTGATTTTTACAACCCGGAAGAAATGGGAGTTCCAATTGCGATTTATATGTTTTTAAATGCGCCTTTTCATAGCTGGAATAACTTATCATTTAATTATGAGATTGATTTTGGCCTGACCGCAAACTGGAAAAAGTTTAATCCCGTAAGCAATCAATTTAATGTTGCGATAGGAGCGGGAGAAACTGTTTATATTCATGTTGGTGCAGGATTATATTACAAATTTTTAAAAAGTTGGGAAGCAGGTGCCGGAATTGGTTTAACACATTTCTCAAATGGAGCGTTAAAAAAGCCAAACTTTGGTTTAAATACTTTTTCACCACGTATAGAAATAAAATATAATGTTAGTAATCCAGCCAAATTAAAAAAGCAAATAATACCGGCATTCCATCAATTTAATTCATTGGATATTACATTTTTAGCAGGTTTGAAAAATGTAATTTATGATTCACTGAAAGTAAATATTAAAACACGTTACAAAGGTGTTTACTTTCCTGTCTTTGGAATAAGCTCAACTTTTAGCCGGCAACTTACATATAAATCAAAAGTTGGAATAGGGATTTCTTTTAGTTATGACGGGTCTGTAAATGCCAGAGTATCTGTAGAAAAAGGTAAACTTGATATAATTGACCTCCCTATGAGGGAACAATATAGAATAAGTATTTTTCCATCATACGAGTTAACTATGGGACAATTTTCGCTGCTTTTACAACCAGGTTTTTATATTTTTAGAAAGCAATTTCCAAAACAAGTGCCTATATCCTATCAACGCATTGGATTAAAATATACTTTTGCAAAAAATATTACAGCCGGAATAAGTCTGAGAGCTTATAAATTTCATATTTCAGATTTTATTGAATGGCGAATTGGATATCAAATCAACTGGAACAAAAATTAATGTCATGAGACACGAAAGCTTTGAAACAAAAGATAAGGCTGAAATAATTTCTCCGGCAATTTTAAAGAACTGGAAAAATTTAGAATCTTCAGTGAATAAAATTTTCTCCCAAAATAATCAAAATGCCATTGATATATTGCTAAAAATAAGTCAGCAGTTAAAAGATCATAAGAATTTACACTATACTCATTGTAAAGATGACAAAGAAAAATTAAGAGAGTTTTATTATAGTGATTTACCACATAGGATAGATTTTGCTGCAAAAAAAATTGTTGACAATTTCATTTTGGGACAAAAGCAAAACCTTTATAGAAAAGATATCAGCAAAGAAATGGTAGAGCGCATATATAAAAAACGCATCCTCGACTTACATAATCCAAAAATTTTTCCTCCTCAAAAATTAAATTATCAAACTATACATAAGCTTATGTTTGAGGAAATTATAAACAGCTTATCAAATAACAATGGTAAACGTTATTTAAAAAAAATAAGAAAATAACCCAACCTTTTTTCATAGGAAACATCTTTAAAACAAAATAAATAATAAATTTTGTAATCAATCAAACTCTATGTCCTATGAAAAAATTCATAACAAGTTTAAAAATCGTTATTCCTGCGGTGGCTCTGATTTTCTTTGTGAGTTCCTGCAAAAAAAATTCAACCAGTGTACCAGGAGTAAAGTCAGCAACAGTTGTGTTTAAAGCTGCAGCAAAAAGCGCTGCATATAAAAGTACTAAAACATCTGTAACTATTCCGGTAAAAGGAGGTAATCTGGGATTATCTTCAGCATGGATTAATTTTGGAAAAGTTAACATTCAGGAAAATACCGGGCATGATGGTCAGTCAACCACCGAAGGTTCAGATACTGAATCAACAACAGAAACAAAAGATTCAACAGAAATATATCTACCCGGTCCATATGCTTTTAATATTTTATCAGACACAATAACATTAAGTAATGTTCGGGTTTATCCGGGAACATTTAAAAAAGTAGATTTAACTTTTATTCCTAAAAACGACACTCTTTTCAATGGAAACTCTATTGTAATAAAAGGTCAGTTTACTCCAACAGGAGGCGTTGCCATTCCAATAGTTTTAAAATCAAAATATGCTCATCAAGTTGAACTTAAACTTGCAAAAGGTATAACAGTAACAGCAAACAGCAAAGTATCATTAGCTATCGTTTTCAATCTTAATAAATGGTTAACATCTATAGATTTAACTTCAGCAACACAAACTTCAGGAGCCATTTTAATTGATGGAACCCATAACAACAAATTATTACAAGCTTTTGAAGGAGCGCTATCCAACCATGGGATGGATTTAAATGAAGAACATGACAACCACACTGAAAGCGGCACAGGAACTGATAGTAGTAGCGACAGTAGTGACCATAATAGTGATGGAGGAACCGACTAAAATGAAAAAAGGATTGTGTTAAATTTTGGTTTGTGTTTCAATTTAACCGGACTTGGGAAACCAAATGTCCGGTTTTTTTAAAACAATTATAGTGGATACTTTAAAACCAAAAGCCCCAAATTACAATTGGACTGATAAATCAATTTTAATAATTGATGATGATCACCTTAACTGCAAGGTAATAGCTCATTTTTAGATCCTACTTTTTGTAACTATTATTGCCAGATAAACCCACAAAAAACAATTAGCCTGATCAAGGAAAATAACTTTGACTTAATTTTTACGGAAGTTTTATTTAGGAAATACATGAATTATGATATTCTGGAACAAATCAGGTCAATTAACAAGACTATACCAATAATTGTTCAAACAGCCTATTTTTTTTATTACCAACGCTATATATTTCTTGAACGCGGAGCCAATGCTTTTTTTACAAAACCATTACCATTTAGGCAATTACCAAGTATTTTAAATAGTTATTTATATCTTGATTGAAATGTTCATAATTTCATATTATTCCGGACACAGAGTTATAATATTTCATGAAAATTTGACAAAATCAGAAATAATCAACTTAAAACCAATATCTTTAAGAAACTTTAGAAAAACTTAAGAATTGTATTTTACTTTTACACATTTAAATTAGCTAATACGTTAATGAACAAACATTTTTTAAATTCGTTGGTAAACAAACCTATTTTCCAGGATAAAAGATTCATTCTGTCGATATTTATCCTTTTCTCATTAACAGCTGTTATTCAACAAATTTTATTGGGACATTTAAATAATTATTATATTTTTAAATATGTTTATTACCACTTGATAGAATATAAAAATCTTTATGCCCATTATCCTGATTTATATTTTGACAGTAATCATTATGGCCCGTTCTTTGGATTGGTTATTGCTCCTTATGCTATTCTTCCGGACTGGCTAGGGGTAGGTTTATGGAACTTAACAAACACCCTTTTACTTTTTTATGCAATTCATAAATTACCATTATCCCGAAAAAATCAGGCTTTTATTTATTGGTTTATTTTATTGGAATTTATGACAACAGAACAGAATTTGCAGTCTAACCCAATGATTACGGCACTATTTATATTTACTTTTTTAATGTTTGAAAGAAAAAAGCCTTTTTGGGCAGCTTTTTTTATTGCCTTTGGTGGTTTTATCAAATTATATTTGTTTTTAGGAGGTGCTTTTTTCTTATTATACCCAAAAAAAGGAAAGTTTATTTTATCTATGATTTTTTGGATAATTCTTTTGTTTAGCCTTCCTATGCTTGTTATTTCTCCCCATCAATTAATCATTGATTATCAACAATTTTATCAATCTTTAGCAGAAAAAATCATAGAGCATCATGAAATATCATTTCTTGGACTAATAAAATACAATATATATCCCAACATTCCTTTTTATGAAGTTATGGCTGCAGGAGTACTTATTTTTATAAGTGTTTATTTTAGAAAAAATGCCTTCCATCAAAAAACATTTAAACTATTATTTCTGTCCTCAGTGCTAACCTGGAGCGTGATATTTAGTCCCGGAGCAGAATCTGCCACTTACATTATTGCAGTAACCGGAGTAGCAATTTGGTTCGTAGTAAGTGAAAAAAACGCTCTCAATATTACCTTAGTTGCGTTTGCCTATATTCTAACAGTATTATCTCCTACTGATATATTTCCTCACTATGTTCGCTATCAAATTATTCAGGCTCATGCCTTAAAAGCATTACCCGTTACCTTAATATGGTTTAAAATAATTTATCAGCTATTATTTACCGATACAACAAAAAATTATGCCTGGAAGTAATAAAAAACATAAGTTAGTATCCATTGTAATTCCCGCCTATAATGAAGAAGGAAATGTAGAGAAGGTGTCGGGTTATGTGATACAAAAACTGGAAACTACTGATTATAATTTTGAGATTATTTTTGTAGATGATGGATCTACAGACAGAACATTAGAATTATTAAAAATATTACATAGTAAAGATAAACGAATAAAATACCTGTCTTTTTCAAGGAACTTCGGGCATCAGGCAGCTTTAAAAGCAGGATTAGATTTTGCACAAGGAGATGCTATTATTTCTATGGATGCCGATTTACAACATCCACCCGGATTAATAAATAAAATGCTGCAATTCTGGGAAAAAGGTTATGATGTTGTATATACCAAAAGAAAGGAAGATCCCAATCTACCACTTTTTAAATGAAAAACTTCCCGGTTGTTTTATCAGATACTAAATATTTTTTCGGACATCAAGCTTGAACCGGGAACCTCAGACTTCAGATTACTAGATAAAAAAGTCGTTTCGGTTATCAGAAGTTTACCCGAAGACAACTTATTTTTTAGGGGACTTGTTAAATGGGTAGGGTTCAGGCAATATAGAATAGAATATATGCCTAACCTACGAAATGATGGCCATTCAAAATATTCTCTTCATAAAATGTTCTCTTTAGCATTAAGTGGAGTAACCTCTACCAGTATTTTCCCTCTACGAATTGCTTCCTTTTTAGGATTTATTGTTTCCACCGGGGCATTTGGTTATAGTTTGGTGGTGATATATGATTATTTTTTTACTGATAAAAATCTTCCGGGATGGACCACTATTATTCTGGCAGTTTTGTTTTTAGGAGGGGTTCAATTAATAACAATTGGAATAATAGGAGAGTATATTGGAAAGTTACTACTACAATCTAAAGGAAGGCCAAAATATATTATTAAACAAACCCATAAAAATGGATTCGAAGAAAATATTGCTTAGTTTTGATGTTGAAGAATTTGACACCCCATTAGAGTTTGGAAAAAGCCTGGCTCTTAAAGACCAATTAGAATATTCTTATCATGGACTTCTTGCTGTATTAAGTCTTCTGGAAAAAGAACAAGTTTGCGCAACTTTTTTTACAACCGCTAATTTTGCTCTGCATTTTCCTGAGTTAATAAAAAAAATTAGTGAAACCCACGAGATTGCCTCACACGGATATTATCACTCATCATTTAAAAATGAAGACCTTGAAATATCAAGAAAAGTTTTAAAAAAAATAACAGGAAAAGAAATATACGGTTATCGAATGGCCCGCATGATGCCTGTTGACAATCAAACTATTATAGATGCGGGTTATATATATAATGCCTCCTTGCATCCCACATATATTCCTGGGCGCTATAATAATTTCCATAAACCCCGTCAGCCTTTTATGACCGGAACATTACTCCAAATACCTGCATCTGTAACACCCAATATACGTTTTCCGGTTTTTTGGTTAAGCTTTAAAAACTTTCCATTATCAATAATAAAGTTAGCAACCAAACAAATTATACATAAAGATAACTTTGTAAACTTTTATTTTCATCCATGGGAATTTACAAATATAAAGGACAAAGAAAAGTTAAACCTGCCATTCTATATAAGTCGTTTATCAGGAGAAAAAATGATAAAAAAATTAGAAAATTTTATTTCTTGGAGTAAAATGAAAGGATACACATTTAAAAATTATTGGGAACAAGCATCTTTTTTAATAGAAGACAAAAATACTTCTTCATAAAATTCACATAAAAAACTGAAACAAATCAATATATCATTTGGAGATGTGGAAATGTGAAAATTTGAAGATGTGGAGATATTCAATTCCAATGTGGTTCGATTAAAAGGAAAATGAAAAATGAATAGTGAAAATTGAAAAATTCATTTCAATTCCAATATGGTTCGATTAAAAGAAAGATGACAGGTTAAATTGGGGATTAATAGCACAGTTTCAATTCCAATATGGTTCGATTAAAAGCACGAACCAAATAACTGAATGCCATGGACAATCCCCGTTTCAATTCCAATATGGTTCGATTAAAAGTCAACATCAGTTCGATAGGCATAATACCTATCAGGAGTTTCAATTCCAATATGGTTCGATTAAAAGCCCCGAAGAATTTGAGTACGAATATGAGCCTGACCCGTTTCAATTCCAATATGGTTCGATTAAAAGGCTGCAAACAAAGCCCCCCTATGCCGTTGCCCTGAGTTTCAATTCCAATATGGTTCGATTAAAAGTTTGACCGCGAATCATATTCAGGTGCGCGTTAAAGGTTTCAATTCCAATATGGTTCGATTAAAAGTCGTTGGATCGAAACTAACCGAAGCCGGCATCAACTGTTTCAATTCCAATATGGTTCGATTAAAAGAAAAATATCTATTCCCTACATTCAACCGCAATAACAAGTTTCAATTCCAATATGGTTCGATTAAAAGCCAAGAATCAGATAAACGGAAAAAAAGACAAATTTTGTTTCAATTCCAATATGGTTCGATTAAAAGGTATTCATCTATCCAGGCAAAAGCGTTGCTGAACTGCGTTTCAATTCCAATATGGTTCGATTAAAAGTTGCTAAGCTGGAAAGATATTGCCTGGCTGCTCGATTGTTTCAATTCCAATATGGTTCGATTAAAAGACTGATGCCTTACGTGCCTTACATGCCTTACTTACGTTTCAATTCCAATATGGTTCGATTAAAAGGCCAAAGCGACGACAGCGACATATACAGCCTCGAACGTTTCAATTCCAATATGGTTCGATTAAAAGACAGGCGTTCCTTCGTTAATTTGGAAAAGTTTCGGGGTTTCAATTCCAATATGGTTCGATTAAAAGGCCACACCCGAAGCACTTATAAATACCTTTAACCGAGTTTCAATTCCAATATGGTTCGATTAAAAGCTTTTATCGACATGAACACCGGAGTAATAGATACGGGTTTCAATTCCAATATGGTTCGATTAAAAGCATATATTTCACTCGCTTGTGTAACTCCGTTTTCTTGTTTCAATTCCAATATGGTTCGATTAAAAGTTTGACGGACGGAAGCATAAAAGCGACCGTTACGGAGTTTCAATTCCAATATGGTTCGATTAAAAGTAAAGGTTCTCAATCGGAATAACCGCACTTAATCTAGTTTCAATTCCAATATGGTTCGATTAAAAGCCTTTTTTATAGTCATACGCTTTGCATAGTTATTTCGTTTCAATTCCAATATGGTTCGATTAAAAGTTCTGTTATTCACAACAGGTTTACGAGCTGTATCTGTGTTTCAATTCCAATATGGTTCGATTAAAAGTTTGACGGTAACGAATGGAACGGATACCTATTATTCGTTTCAATTCCAATATGGTTCGATTAAAAGACAGTTTTTAATCCGTTTATCATAGGCTTAATACCCGTTTCAATTCCAATATGGTTCGATTAAAAGATTCGAATAACAGTGGTAAAGCTGGCAGTTTTGCACGTTTCAATTCCAATATGGTTCGATTAAAAGTTGAAAAGCTTGTGAATTTTCACCTCGCTATTCTAAAGTTTCAATTCCAATATGGTTCGATTAAAAGCGAAAGCAGATTGAGATAAGCGCAAGTTTCAGAATAGTTTCAATTCCAATATGGTTCGATTAAAAGTCTTTTGCTTTTCGTACTCGGAATCTTCTCCGCCAAGTTTCAATTCCAATATGGTTCGATTAAAAGAATCAAAGCCATTGTAATCAGTGTCGTTCCATAATGTGTTTCAATTCCAATATGGTTCGATTAAAAGCATCGAGTTCCAACAAGGCTTCTTTAATTTCAGCGGGTTTCAATTCCAATATGGTTCGATTAAAAGCACAAAAATATCAGGGTCAGAGTTATCATTTAAGTCGTTTCAATTCCAATATGGTTCGATTAAAAGTTTCAAAGATGACATAGAGCATGTTTGTTTACCGGCGTTTCAATTCCAATATGGTTCGATTAAA
>WGGC01000151.1 GCA_015491905.1 Bacteroidales bacterium
AACCCAATGCTGGAAGCGTTAATAACATCCAAAACCCGTATCAAATTATTACTCAAATTCTTTTTGAATTCTGATACCAGTGGCTATTTACGCTCCCTGGAACCCGATTTTAAAGAGTCTACCAATGCCATACGTCAGGAACTAAACCGCTTTGAAGAAGCCGGTTTGCTGACTTCCGAGACTGCCAAAAACAGGAAATTATATCATGCCAACACCCTGCATCCTCTTTTTCCGGAAATCAACAGCCTGCTGATGAAGTATGTAGGACTGGATAAAATTATAGAAGAAGTAGTCCATAAACTCGGAGGCCTCGATTCTGTTTATCTTGTAGGAGAACTCGCCAAAGGCAACGACAGTAAAATTATAGACCTGTGGTTCGCAGGAAAAGATATTGATAAAAACTACCTACTCGACCTGATAGGAAAAGTAGAAAATCTGCTGGAAAGAAAAATCCGGTACATCATCATCAACCCCGGGGAAAAAGATGAGTTCTTAAACTCAAAATCCCCAAACGAAGTCCTTTTACTCTGGAATAAAGAGTAAAAAGATATATAACATTAAATACTTATTTACAGTTCGTTACATAAAATGTAATGGGACTTAGGAGGCGGAGCTGTAAAAAGAATCAAAGTAAATATTAGAAAGTTTTTCCTGAAAGAAGTTCAAAGTGGTTCAAGATAACTCAATATGATTTAAGTATGGATTGAAGGTAGTTCAAGATAGTTTAAACGCGAAGCATTAAACAATTTGAACATATCAATTAACCAACCAAAACAAACCAAAATTCCCAGATTGTCATAAAGTCACCCAGTCGCAATCCCACATCTTCAAATCTTAACATCTTCAAATTTCCACATCTTCACAAAGTCACCCACATAATATAACAATCCTTATCCTTGAACCCCTATTAACCAAACAATCCCAAAAATATTTTTTAAACAAAAAATATCAAAATACAAATTAACTTCATACATTTGGTACAATTTTTTTTCATAATGCAAGACTATAAATTATAAATCGAATGCGAAATATTATTAAACCTCTGTTTTTTATCCTGATAACAATTTTTATGTTAAGTTCCTGCGAGAGCAGCAAGCAGATGATTATTATGAGGGATATGCAGGTTGGAAAAATCATCCACCAGCTTCCACTCAAAGAAACGGAGCATATTCTGAAAACCGGTGACTTGCTGTATGTAAATATACAGACCATGAACCCGGAACTAAATATACTTTTAAACCCGCAAAGCGGTGCTGGCAGCGTTAACAATACTGTCCAGCAATATGGTAATCCCACCAGTGCTTACCTTAATGGCTATGAAATAGATTCTGCCGGATATATCGACCTTCCGGTTTTGGGAAAAGTAAAAGTAGGAGGTATTCCCCTGCCTCAGGTACAGGCTGTTGTACAGAAAAGGGCTGATAAATTCCTTAAAAACCCGGTGGTAAATGTAAAGATGCTAAACTTTAAAGTTACCGTTTTGGGAGAGGTAAACCGGCAGGGTGTTTATTATAACTCGGAAAACTCACTAACCATTTTGCAGGCTATTGCGCTTGCCGGTGGCAGCACAAATACATCTTCTATTAGAAATGTAATAGTAATTCGTTCCTTTCCTGACGGAGACAAAGCTTATAAATTAAATCTGCTTTCTTCTAAATCCTACAATTCCCCGGGGTTTTACTTACAACCCAATGATTATGTTATCGTACATCCTAACAAAAACAAAAATCTGCAGCTGAACAGTCAGGCTTTTTCATTGTTCTTCTCGTCTATATCTATATTGATTTCTGTATTATTGTTTGCAGGTGTCAAAATATAATAGAGTAATAGTATATTGTAAGATAAAAAATTTAGGTAATATAAAACTGAAAATAAAACAGAATGGCGGAATTCGATCATAATATAAATATGGACAACGGTGAAGAATCTGTGGACATTAAAAAAATTATTTTTCTCGTAATTCATAACTGGTACTGGTTTCTGTTATTCGGAATCCTGGGCTCGGGTTTGGCTTTCATCTATACACAAGTGTCTAAACAAAAATACCAGGCCAGCACTTCTATTTTGCTCAAAGACAATACCGGCGGCATCAACGTTTCAGATTTGTTTCAGGGAGCTATCAACCAACCTAAAAACAATGTAACGGACCAAATGGAGATTATTTCTTCTTATGATGTTATTAACAAAGCACTGAAAAGTCTGAATTGGCGCACCAGTTGGTTTCAGAAAAATTTATGGGCATGGGATGAAATGTATAAAAATACCCCTTTTGTAGTAAGTGAAGATACAGGCTTCAAAAATCCTGAAAATGGAAAGATTTATATAACACCTGTCTCCAAAACGAAATACAAAATCAGGGTCAGTGATGAGTTTAACTCGAAACCCAACCGCACAGATATTGAAATTAATGCCATGGGAACTTTTGGCCAACCGTTTCATGATAAATATTTTCACTTTACTATTTCCCTGAAAGATAAAAATGCAGACCTTTCCGGTTCGGAATATTATTTTGTCTTTAATAATCTGGCATCTTCTACACTGAAATACCGTAATTTAATACAAACTTCCACACTTAACCGCAACAATCAAAGCAATGTAATTATCTGCTCCATAAAGGGGCAGGAACCTCAAAAAGAAGTGGATTTCCTGAATAAGCTTATTAGTACTTATATTCAGGAGAAATTACATATGCAAAACGAAACCCAACGAAAAACCCTTGACTTTATAGATAGCCAGTTAAAAGAAATTTCCGATTCGCTGAATAAGGCCAGTAACAGTTTTATAAGTTTCCGCGCCAAAAATAAAATCATCGACCTTACTCAGGCAGGCACCATGGTGTTGGATAGCCTGGCTCATATCGAATCGGAAAAAGCTAATCTTCAGCTGCGACTTGGTTATTATAACAACTTACAGCAATATCTTAAAAATCCGGGTAATTCGAAAATATTTGCTGCTCCTTCCGTAGTGGGCATTAAAGATGGCCTGTTCAATGCATTGGTGCTTCAAATGAACGAGTTATATAACAAAAAAACAGTATTGGATTTCAGTGCAAAAAATAACAATCCGGCCCTGATATTGCTGAATCAACAGATTTCGCATACCCGAAAACAATTGGAAGTAAGTGTCAGTAATATGATTCGTAATGCAAATCAGTACCTGAGTATTATTAAAGCACGCGAGTCCCTCGTTACCCAAAAGCTGATGAAACTTCCTAAAAAGGAACAGCAGATGATAACTTTGCAGAATAAGTACAATATGATTAATCAAATCTATACTTTCCTGCTGCAAAATAAGGCACAAACAAGTATTACCATGGCTTCCAATGTGCCGGATGTTCAGGTGATAGATGTAGCAAGGCTGGAAACTACCACGCCTGTGGGGACTGTACCGAAAATGATTATAATTATAGGCTTTATCCTGGGTTTAATAGTCCCGGGACTATTTATTCTTATTCGTAATTACTTTGACGACCGTATTCGTTCCCAGGAAGATGTGGAAAATCATACTCAACTACCCATTTTAGCTAATATCATCCACAGTCCGGGTTATTCTGATTTGGCTATTTACGACAATCCTAAATCCAGCCTCTCCGAATCCTTCCGTACAATGCGGACAAACCTGCAATTTATGCTGGATAGTAAAGGAGGCAATGTAATTAGTATTCACTCTACCAATCCATCGGAAGGGAAGAGCTTTATTTCAACAAACCTGGCTACTATTCTGGCCATGAACAATAAATCTGTGATACTTATTGGAGCCGACCTTAGAAAGCCCCGGTTACACAAAGTATTTGACGTTTCAAACGACAAGGGACTGAGTACTTATCTGATAGGACAAAATACGATAGAAGAAATTATTCAATCCACAAAAATTAAAAACCTTTCACTCCTGGCATCCGGGCCTATTCCTCCCAACCCTGCCGAGATCTTAGGCAAACCGGAAATGAAAACTTTAATAGATGATTTGCGAAAACGTTTCGATTACATTATTATTGACAATGCGCCGATAGCCCTGGTAACCGATGGTATTATCACCTCCAGGTTATCAGATGTCAACATATTTATACTTCGTTACGGAAACTCAAAACGTCATAACCTGGAATTTATCAATCAGGAAGTTGCCCGGAAGACAATTGATAAAGTTGCACTCGTGGTAAACGATATAAAAACCGGTTCTTTCGGTTACAGCTATTACAAGGATTATAACTACGAATATTATCAGAAATCATACTATGGTGAGGAAGAAAAGAAAGACAGAAAGAAAAGGAAGAAGATGTGGAATAAGTAAGTGATAGATAATAACTATACCAATGTCAACACCATTCAACTCCTTATAAGCTCCTCAGAATTTATTTTGGGAAGATTCCAGGAGCAGGCTTAAATAAGTAAGGCGACTTAAGCCACAAATTATACTGTTCCTAAAATACCGGATGCCCATAACTCATTTCTTGCCTGATATACCAAAACAAATAAAAGAAAGATAAAAAGCAAAATGAACAACAAAATCCGCCAATGAAAATAGCAGTAGACTTCGACGGAACAATAGTAGAACACAAATACCCACGAATAGGAAAAGTGCGTCCCTTTGCTTTTGAAACCCTTAAGGCTCTTCAGAAAAAAGGCCATCAACTTATCCTATGGACTTTCCGCTCCGGAAAACGACTTGAAGAAGCCGTGGAATACTGCAGAAAAAACGGAGTTGAATTCTACGCCATAAACAAAAACTACCCCGAAGAACCCTGGAACGAAAACGACAGCAGAAAAATAAATGCAGATTATTATATTGACGACCGGAATATTTGCGGACTACCCTCCTGGGGAGAAATATACAGGATTATTTGCCCCGAAGAAGATAATCTTATTGAAAAGAAAAAGTCAAGGCCGTTTTGGAAAAGAAGGAAAATGTGAAAATTTGGAAATTGAGGATTTTTTAAAATGAATCATTGGTGAGGAAGTGACGAAGTTTTAAAGAGGGACAAGGTCACAATGATCACACAGTCACAAATTTAGTGACAGAGTGACGAAGTGACGAAGTGACTTGGTGAAATAGTCACAATGGTCACGTTGTCACAAGGTCACAAGGTCACAAAGTCACACAGTCACAAATTTAGTGACAGGGTGACGAGGTGACGAGGTGACGAAGTGACTTGGTGAAATAGTCACAATGGTCACGTTGTCACAAGGTCACAAGGTTACAATGGTCACACGGTCACGTTGTCACACGGTCACAAGGTTACAATGGTTACACGTCCCCCAAAAACCCAAAACAAAAAACCC
>WGGC01000152.1 GCA_015491905.1 Bacteroidales bacterium
CAATAACGTATTTCTCTGAAGCGAACTTCTGCATCAATTCAGCAAATTTCCTTTCTGTATCACGAAAATATGTTTCGTTCATCCACAAAGTATCATCAGCATCAAATCCAATAATTTTCACTTTTTTCTTTAGCTTATCCATATTTTAATAATTAAAAGTGCACACCTGCTTTAAAAAAAAAACAGGTGTGCAAGATATTAAATGAAAGAATAATAAAAGAAAAATTTATTGTTAATTTTTTAATGCGTATCAGAGGTAATATAGCCCGGGGCTTTACGTATATGGGTACCTTGTTCGAAAGAATAAGCAAGGCTTATCAACAAAGGTTCGCTCCACTTTCGTCCAAAAAAAGACAACCCTACAGGCAAGCCCTGCACAAAACCCATTGGAACAGTGATGGACGGGTAACCTGAAATGGCAGCCGGCGATGAACTACCAAGCATAAAATGGTCACCATCAACTAAATCTGTTTTCCACGCCGGACTTCCGGTCGGACCAATAATAGCATCAAGGTTATATTGACCCATAACTTTATCAATTCCGTTTTTTCGGCTACCTGTGGTCATAATTTTCAATGCTTTTTTATATTGCGGACTGTTTAGATTACCTTTAGCTTCGGTCATAAGCAATAACTTCTGATCAAAATATTTTAATTCAACACTATCTTTTTTATTGAAAGCTATAATTTGTTTTAAATTTTTAACAGGAGCCTCCGGGCCCAAAGATTTCAAATAATTATTTAATCCGTTTTTAAACTCATATAACAGCACTTGAAAAGAAGCACTTTCCACTTTTGGTGGCAGAATTTGTTTAATCTTTACCACAATAGCACCACGGTGTTTCAGAAATCGCACAGCACGATTTACAAGGGTATCTACTTTATAGTTTCTTCCCATAGGAGCAGTGTAAAGTCCGATTCGTTTTCCTTTTAAACTACCGGTTTTCAGAAATTGAGTATAATCAGTAAAATAATGTCCTTTAGAATCCAGTGTTTTACTGTCGGAAGAATCAACTCCTACCATAGTTCCCAAAGCAATAGCCGCATCAGTAACAGTTCTGGCCATAGGTCCTGGAGTATCTTGTGTAAATGAAATAGGTACAATTCCTGTTCTGCTAATTAAACCAACTGTAGGTTTTATTCCAACCACACCGTTAGCATTTGAAGGACACATTATAGAACCATTTGTTTCGGTACCAATTCCGAACTGTGATAGATTTGCCGAAACAGCGGCTCCTGTACCGGCACTGGAACCACAAGGATTTCTGTCTAATATGTAAGGATTATTTGTCTGGCCTCCTACCCCACTCCATCCGCTGGAAGAGAAACTACTTCTAAAATTAGCCCATTCACTAAGATTAGATTTTCCTAAAATAATAGCTCCGGTATTTCTTAATTTAGCAGCAACCCAGCTATCCTTCAAGGGATGAGAACCCGCTAAAGCACGTGAACCCGCAGTAGTACTCATCTTATCATGAGTATCAATATTATCTTTTAAGACAACAGGAACACCAAATAAAGTACCTGACACCTTTCCTTCTGAAAGGAGCTTATCAAGTGAATCTGCAATTTTCAGGGCATCAGGATTTATAACAATCATACTATTAATTTGAGGACCGTTTTTATCCAGGTTATTAATTCGCGAAATATATCCTTCCACAACCTGCCTGACAGTAAAATGATGATTTTTATATCCTTCAATCAATTGTTGAATAGTGATTTCTTCAAGATTTGGCGATTGATTGCCGGCGGTATTTTTATGAGGTTGGCTTTGCGGATTACAAGCACTAAATACTATTGTCATAAAAAGAATCCAGACTAAAAAAGTAAATTTTGATTTCATCTGTTTATAATTTTATATTTCATGTGTTAATAATTTTATATTTATTTAGAATGTCTCAAAATTAATGGTCAAATATGCAAAAAACTTTAAGGAAAAGCAAATAAATTATCATATAGCTTTTATATAAATCTGTATTACAGCTTTTTAAAATCTTTGCAGAAGGATACTTATTTATTAAATTTGCATCAAAGAAGAAGACAAATCTGAATAACTCAAATTTAGTTCCAGATATTTATATTAGTTAAAAAAACTATAAAATACCATAACTGAAATAAAGCATGTACGATAATAAAATAGAATTGGTAGCGGCAGCATATCGCAAATTGCAAGACAGGGCGTGCTACTTGATTGAAGAGGCAGAAGGAAGCGCCCTTTTTTCAAAAGACCCGTGGAAAAAGGAAATAGGCGAGGGAAATACAAGAGTAATGAAAGGAGGCGATAAAATAGCCAAAGCAGCAATAAATTACTCAATGGTTACAGGAAACTATTCGGAGTCGATGGCTAAAGCTGCCGGAAAGTCACCGGGAAATTTTTCTGCAACAGGAATTTCGTCAATTATCCATCCTGTTAACCCATATGTTCCGATAATACACATGAATGTTAGATACTTTGAAATGGAAAATGGCACAAAGTGGTTTGGTGGAGGCATTGACCTTACACCACATTACATTGACATCGAAGAATCCCGTAATTTCCATAAAGCTTTAAAGACAGTATGTAACCGGTTTGACATTAATCTTTATCCACTTTTTAAAAAAGAGGCAGACAATTATTTTTTTCTTCCACATAGGCAAGAAACCCGTGGTATTGGAGGTATTTTCTTTGATCATAAAGAACCGGATAATTCAGCAGACTTTGAGAAGTATTTTGAATTTACTAAAGCATTAATAACTATATATCCGGAATTATATGTATCCATTATGGAAAACAAACATTCAATTCCTTACGGTGAAAAAGAGATTTTATGGCAGAATTATCGTCGCAGCAGGTATGTAGAGTTTAATTTATTATATGACAGAGGGACAAAATTCGGATTAGTATCAGGCGGCAATACCGAATCTATTTTGGTAAGCATGCCACCCGTTGCGGCATGGGATTATCAGTATAAACCGGCACCGGGAAGCGATGAAGAAAAAACTCTTAAATTGCTGAAAAAAGATATTGACTGGATAAGTTTAATGAGTTAAAGATATGAGTAAAAAAAATAAAGCCCTGATATTAGTTAATGTAGGGACTCCGGATGAACCCAACATCAAATCAGTACGACGCTTTCTATCTCAATTTCTAAATGATTTAAGAGTAATTGATTTACCTTGGATATTTCAAAAAATATTGGTGAATCTGATTATTATCCCGTTTCGCGCTAAAAATTCAACTCAACTATATAAAAAGCTGTGGACAGATAAAGGATCACCTATATCAATATATATTAACAGTCTCACAAACAAATTACAACAAAAATCAGGCAAAAAAGGATTCAATATATATCCTGCAATGCGTTATGGAAACCCATCTTTAAAAAAAGTGTTAGAAAAATTACACAAAGAGATGCCGGAAGAAATTATAGTTTTCCCTTTATTTCCACAATATGCATCCTCTACTACCGGAAGTGTAAATGAATTTGTTATGAAACAAATTAAAAAATGGAATAACTTCCCGGCTTTACGATTTATCGGGCAATTTTATAATCATCCGTCTTTTATTAAAGTTTTCTCCGAAAAAATAAACCATTATCAACCTGAAACATTTGACCATATAATATTTTCTTATCATGGATTACCAATACGTCAAATTAACAAAACACACCCAAATATAAAAGAGCAACATTGCAACTGTACTAGTTCCATGCCTGATCATGGCCGTTACTGCTATAAGGCAGCTTGTTATGAAACCACACGATTATTGGCAAAAGCCTGTAAATTAACTCCCGGGAGTTATTCTGTTGGCTTTCAATCACGACTATCCAAAAACTGGCTAAAACCATTTATGGATGAAAAATTAAAGTCGTTTGCTAAAGAAGGAAAGAAAAAGATTCTTGTTGTGGCACCTTCTTTTGTAGCAGATTGTTTGGAAACTACTGTAGAAATTGGAATAGATTATAAAAAAATGTTTAAAGATGCTGGCGGAGAGGAACTGGTATTGGTAGAAAGTTTAAATGATGAAGATAGCTGGGCAGAAGCTATAATGGAAATAATTGAGTAACACCTTTATATTTATAGTTAATAATATAATCAAAACCTAAAAACAATTTTATAAAACCTCAATCAACTTAAAAAATATTACCCTAAAAAAAAGTTGTCATAAAAATAGATTATGACAACTTAATATCTTAATTATACAATCAGAATTAGTAACCTGAGTTCGACATAAGACTTTAGCTACAGAAAGCCAACAGGGAGTGAGATTTGGAGAAAAAAAACAGAAGGAATAGCGGGCTATTTCAAGGTTTTTTTTCAAAGATGGCTTTTTGTTGGCTTTCTCTAAAGGGTCATGATAATTTTCCCTATACTTCCGCAAAATTCTTTGAATTATCCCGATAGTCCTGCGAAATTTTGCATCGTCCGAAAAAAAATTATCTATGTCTGAAGCAAAGTCTTATGTAGAGCTCAGGTTAGTAGTTTTCTTCCTGTAATTCAAAGTAAGATTGTGGGTGAAGACAAGCCGGACAAACTTTAGGTGCTTTTTTACCCTCATGTAAATAACCACAATTACGACATTTCCATACCATCACACCTTCTTTTTCAAATACGTGGCCCTCATCGAGATTTTTATACAATTTTTTATACCTTGCTTCATGTGCCTGTTCAACTTTAGCAATCATGCGAAAGGCAGCTGCAACATCTTTAAAGCCCTCTTCTTGTGCAATATTTGCAAAATCAGGATATAACTTTGTCCATTCTTCATTTTCCCCTTCGGCGGCAGCTTTCAGATTTTCCAGTGTGTTTCCAATAACTCCGGCAGGGTAAGCAGCAGTAATTTCTACAGGGCCACCTTCCAGGAATTTAAAAAAGCGTTTGGCGTGTTCTTTTTCATTTAAAGAAGTTTCCATAAATATAGCAGCAATTTGCTCTAATCCCTCTTTTTTTGCCTGCGAGGCAAAATAATCATAACGCATACGGGCCTGTGATTCTCCGGCAAATGCTTTTAATAAGTTTTGTTCTGTTCTTGTTCCTTTTAATGATTTCATGTGCTTATAATTTTATATTTAATTGGTTACATATAACTTACCATAACTGTATAATCATTTCACTTGCCCTGTGAAACAGCAAAAATTTCACAGGGTAAATGTGATTTAATAATTATTCAATTATGGACATTTCATATTTCTTTTATTCAAACAATAATTATTTTTCACCTCAAAGTTATATATCAAAGTAATAACTCGATTTATTTATTTAAAAATCATCGTTGTTTATAACATTTCTAAATTAGAAGTGTTAAAATTAGTTAAGCAAATACTTAAATATAATTATTTATATACTTTTGTATATATTTAAAAATAGATTTATTATGGAAAAAAATATTTGTATCAGATTATCAGCAGACATTAAAAAAATAAACGAAGGAAAACGATTGCTTCAGGAAAATAAAAAATCTATTGAAGGATTAACACAAGTATTAGGGTTAACTGCAAATGAAGTTCGATTTAAAATTTTATATCTTTTAAATGCGGAGGATGAGTTATGTGTATGTGATTTAAGTGACATTTTGGAAATGAAGATTCCGGCGGTTTCACAGCATTTGCGTAAGTTAAAAGACGGAGGTATATTAGGATTGCGCAAAGAAGGCCCCACTTATTTCTATTATATTAAAAAGTTACAACTTCCTGTTTTAGAAACCTGTTTCGAACTTATTGGTAACAAAGGAGAATTAAATAAAAAGGAAAGTTTAGTATAACAAACTCATAAATATTTAATTACACCTTCTTGTTTAACGGGTTCAACCGGGTAAGACCAATATAAAATCATAAACAAATAAAAAATCATTATGGTAGTCAAATATAAAATCAAAGGAATGACTTGCAATGATTGCGCACGTCATATTGAAAAACTTTTCGATAACAAAGATGGCATCATAAACAGAAAAGTTTCATTTACAGAAGGAATTGGAGAATTTACTTATGATCCTGATAAAATACAAAAAACAGAAATCATAAAAACCATTCATACAACTCCCCATTACAGGGTTATATCCGAAATAGATAACAAAAAAGAAAATCAAGACATAGAAGAGAGCAATGAAATAAATTCAAAACCTGCAAATTACTATGATATAATAATTATTGGAGGTGGGTCGGCTGCCTTTTCAGCAGCAATTACCGCACAGGAAAAAGGAAAGAAAATTTTAATAGTAAATGCGGGATTACCCATTGGCGGAACATGTGTTAACGTGGGGTGTGTACCATCCAAAAACTTAATTCGTATTGCTGATGATGTACACAGAGCATCCGAAAGCCATTTTGAAGGAGTTATAACACATAAACCAGAATTTAATTTTCAAAGGCTTTTAGATGATAATCGACTTTTAGTAAAAACATTACGGCAAAAAAAGTACATAGACGTTATTAAAAACAAGAAAGAAATAACTCAAATTACCGGATGGGCAGTTTTTATTAACAAAAACACTATCGAAATAGAAGGAAAGCAATATATTTCCAGCCGATTTATTCTGGCTACAGGAGCCTCTACAAATATACCATCCATTAAAGGCATAGAAAAAGTACCTTATTTAACAAATAAAACACTATTTCAATTAAAAGAACAACCACAATCCATAACAATATTAGGGGCGGGATATATTGGGTTGGAAATAGCCATGGCCTTTAACAGATTAGGAACAAAAGTAACTATACTGGAATTTACCGACAGGGTATTGCGAACTCAGACTGAAGACATTAGCAATGAAATCACTAAATACATGAAAAAGGAAGGCATTAATTTATTACCCAATCACCGGATAGAAGAAATAACACAACAAAAAAATGTATTTATACTAAAAGGTACCAATAGAGTTACCGGAAAATCTTTCACTATAAATGAAGAAGGAAAAATATTTGTTGCTACCGGAATTAAAGCAAACACAAGTAGTATGGAACTGGAAAAAACAGGAATCCGGTTAAATAAAAATGGTAATATTATTGTAAATGAAAGACAGGAAACAAATATTCCGGGAATTTATGCTGCAGGAGACTGCACAAATACACCTGCTTTTGTATATACTGCAGCTGCAGAAGGAAAAACAGCTGCATTAAATGCTATTGGAGAAAATAATGCAAAAACTGATTATACCGGATTACCATGGGTAGTATTTACAGACCCTCAGGTGGCAGGTGCAGGAATTGATGAAATACAAGCTGAAAAAAAAGAAATTCCATACGAAACCGCTATAATAAAATTATCTGATGTCCCACGTTCTATTGCAGCAAATGACACCCGGGGATTTATCAAACTCATAAGAAATCCCAACACAGATGCCCTGTTGGGAATAAGAGTTGTAGCTCCTGAGGGAGGTGAAATTGTAATGCAGGCAAGTTTAGCCATAAAATATGGGATTTCCGTAACAGATTTGGCCAATAGTCTTTTCCCCTATCTAACCCTGTCGGAAGGAATAAAACTGGCAGCTATCACGTTTCATAAGAGCGTTAATGAATTATCATGTTGTGCAGTGTAAGCTATTTATTAGGCATATTAAGTAATTACATTCCTTGCTATACAACTATCACTGAATAACTCATAAATTGTACATTTGCATTTTTCATAAATTACTTGTTATTATTATGGCTAAAAAATACAAACACCTGTTTTTCGATCTGGATCGTACCTTATGGGATTTTGAAAAAAGTGCGTTGGAAGCATTTAAAATAATGTATAATTCTTTCCATTTAAAAAATAAAGGAATAAATGATTGGCGAGAATTTCACGAAAAATATGAAAAACATAATTTAGCCCTATGGGATATGTACCGTCATGGAAAAATAGAAAAGGAACAACTTAGATGGAAAAGGTTTGCCGACACATTGCAGGAATACGGAATAAACAACCAACAACTGGCAAAGGAATTGGGAGATGAGTATGTAAGGTTAAGTCCGAGAATTGTAAACTTATATCCCCATGTTCTTGAAGTCTTGGATTATCTTTCAAAAAAGTACCATTTGCATATTATTACCAACGGGTTTGAAGAAGTTCAACATATAAAATTACAAACTTCCGGAATGGACAAGTTTTTTGATGTTATTGTAACATCTGAAAAAGCAGGAATTAAAAAACCAGATACAGGTATTTTTGAATTTGCATTAAAAAATGCCCATGCAAAAAAGGAAGAAAGTTTAATGATAGGTGACGATTATGAAGTAGATATTCTGGGAGCAAAAGCTGCAGGAATAGATCAGGTATTTTTCAGACCAAACAATGAAAATAATGAGCTAATCTCTACCTATGCTATAACTGATATGATTGACCTTAAGAATTTTCTATAATTCTTAATTTGAGAATACTTTTCTCTTTCAAAGAATAGTATAATTATGAATTATATATTATACTGTATTTTAATTAATTATTTAATTGGCATATTTTTTGATATTGAATATAGATTTATTGAACATTACAAAATATTATTTATGTTTGCTCAATAGAAAGCATTAAAAATGAAAAATAACACTAATAACCAGGAAGCTGCAGAACCTGAGGGACAAATAAAGGAAAACAACGAATCTAAAACTAAAAATAATATTTTACAAGAGGAAAACATTTGGCTCAGGACATTAATTAATCATATACCACAAGTTGTTTATGAAACAGACATAAACGGAATTTTTACATATGTAAATGACACCGTTTTTTCAATGACAGGATATACAGTTGAGGAGGTAATTAATAAAATGCATGCTCTTGACTTTGTATGTCCTGAAACCTATGATCTTCTTAAAAAGAATATTGGGAAAGTACTTCAAGAAAATTTTGAAGGAGCCACTGAATATTGTGCTAAAAAGAAGAATGGGGATAAATTTCCTGTTTTGGTAAAATCAAGTACTATAAAAAGAGATGGAAAAGTAATAGGCATAAGAGGTTCGTTTACGGACATTACTAATTTGAAAGCTATACAAAATCAGTTAGAAAAGACCAAAGAGCGCTATCGTAATATATTCAGACACACTACAGTAGGCATGTACCGGATTACTCCGGAGGGTCAGATATTAATGGCTAATCCCGCTTTAATAAAAATGTTAGGTTATGATTCTTTTGAGGAAATAAAGAAAATTAATTTAATACCTAAAGGTAAAAAGCAAATCTTTAACCAACAGTTAAGGGATAAAGGATTTATATATAGCCTTGAATCTCAATGGGAAAGAAAAGATGGCGAAAAAATATGGGTCAGAGAAAGTACAATTTTAGTTTCCGAAGGTAGTGGAAAGGTATATTATGACGGAACAGTAGAAAACATTACCAACTATAAAAAAGCTGAAGAATCATTAAAAAGCGAACAAACGATACTTCGCAAATCGCAGGAACTTGCATCTATAGGTAGTTGGATGATAAATTTAAAAACAGGAGCCGTTAAAGTTTCACAAGAATTAAATAAACTTTATGAATTGCCGGAGAAAGATGAGTACACATTGTCTGAACTCACTTCCCGAATCCATCCGGAAGATCAGGAGGAAAGAGAAAAAAAATGGCACGAAGCATTAAAAAAAGGAAGTTACGATTCTGTTTACCGACTTCTGATAAACGGGCAAACAAAATGGATTCGTACCAATGGGGAGATTGTTTATGATAGTAAAAACCAGCCTGAATTAATATACGGTGCAGTACAAGATATTACCAAACAAAAAGAAACAGAACAGAAACTAACAGATTATGCAAAAGAAACAGCACTATTTAACGAAGCCATGGTTGGCAGAGAGTTAAGGATCATAGAGTTAAAGGAAGAAGTAAATGCCTTGGCGAAAAAATTACATATTCCTCAACCTTATCCAAATATCTGGGATGAAAAAGAAGATTAACTTATAAATATCGATGATATTTACTTATGAAGAAAAACACAAAATCAAAATATAAAAAGAAAGTTTCATTACGGGAAAAGGTTTTCTTATGGATGCTTTTAAGTAGTTTAATTCCCTTTAGTATCCTTACTATTTATTTTTTAGTATTTTCTCAAAATGAACTAACCCAGTCAACACAAAGAAATTTCAATACACTTGCCCGGATAGAAGTAAATCATATTGAAAAGTTTTTTAATGCTCAAATTCAAAACAGTATTACCATAGCAAATTCGTTTGGATTAAAAAGAGAGTTCCCCCGGCTGGAAAAGGTATTTCACACAACCAGTTGCAACAGTAATGAATACAAAACTATAGAGAAAAAAATAACACCCATAATAAATTATTATTTAAAAGAACCGGCATTTAATTTTTCAAGAGTATTTCTTTTAAATAAAAAAGGAAATATTATTTATTCGAGTGACACTATTTTTATGCCAGGAGGTAAATTAAATAAAATGTTACATCAATTCCTTTCGAAGCAGCATTTAGATTTTTTCCTCAAGCCTAAAACGCAGCTTACCAAGTACTCATATTTTAAACCACTTAAAAAACAGATGATGTTTGTTAAGTCGCCCGTATATAAAAACGGAAAATATCTAGGCCTTATTTTAGCACAGGTTGATATTGAGAATTTTTTAAAAAATCAAAAACCTCTTTCCACCTATGGAAAATCAGGAGAGGTTGTTCTTGGTGAGAAATATAAAAACGCCATTACAATTTTAAGCAACAAGGCTGAAGGAAAGAAATTAAAAGAAATCAACCTTAATTCAAGCCTAAAAAGCAACCCAACACCAATAATTTTAGCTACCTCCGGAAAAAAAGGTTGGGGAATGGCCCGTGACTATAAAAATGAGAAAGTATTTGCCCTTTGGAAACCTTTAAACCTGAAAGGATGGGGAATAGTAGTAAAGATAAAACGAAGTGAATTATTCAGTCAGGTACGTAAATCTGAATTTATTTTATTACTAATTGGTATAGGAATAATTTTACTTTCCTTTTCATTTGCTTCAGTTTTTGCAAAGAATATCAGTAAGCCAATTACCACATTAATAAAGGGACTTCAACAGATTGGGAAAGGCCGCCTCAACTACCGTACGCATATAAAACGTTCTGATGAATTGGGAGAGCTTGGTAATGCCTTTAACCAAATGGCAGATAAATTAGAAACGATAACTGTTTCAAAAGAAAAGCTGGAAAAAGAAATTGAGCAACGTAAAAAAGCTGAAAGTCAGGTTAAACTACTTGCTACGGCAGTAGAAAACTCAGGAAACTCCATAATTATAGCAAATAATAAAGGAGTTATAACCTATGTAAATCCCAGGTTTACGGAAGAAACAGGTTTTTCAGCTAAAGAAGTTTTAGGGAAAAGTCCTGATTTTATGGATACCGGAAAACAAGGTAAGGAATTCTTTGATAATATTTGGAAATATATTCGAAATGGAAAATCATGGGAAGGAGTAATACAAAACAAAACCAAAAGTGGCAAAATTATTTATTATAAAACATTTATTACTCCTGTAACTGACAATGAAAATAATACAACACATTATGTATCTCTAAAAGAAGATATAACATTACAACTTGAGCAAGAAAAGATTTTGAAAGATGCAAATAGAAGGTTAGAAGCATCGAGAAAGGCGGCATTAAGCATTATGCAGGATGCAAACATGGAGCGTGAAAAAGCCACAAAAGCATTACGTCGCCTGGAGAAAAGTACTGATGAAATTAAAAAACTTCAGGTTGCAATGGAACAAAGCCCTTTAATGGTAGTAATAACCGATAATAAAGGAATTATTGAGTATGTTAACAACAGATTTGAAACCGTTACGGGTTATTCAAGAAATGAAATTAAAGGCCACTATCATAATATCTTTAAGGATGGTAAACTTACACCAATAAATAGCCAGGAGACCTGGGAAATGTTTGGGGAAAGTGATGTGTGGCGGACAGAATTTCTTAACCAAACGAAAGATGGCAGGTTTTATTGGGAATCTATAACCCTGGCACCCGTTAAGGACAAGAACAATCAAATAACACATTATATCGCTATAAAGGAAGATATTACCGAAAGAAAACAAATTCAACAGCAGTTAAAAAACCTTGCCTCTATAGTAGCTTCAACACAGGCAATTATAATTGGGCTGGACTTAAACGGAAATATAAATTCATGGAATTTTGGTGCCGAAAAACTATATGGATATAAAAAAGATGAGGTAAATGGAAAATCTGTAGAAATATTAATTCCAGAAAATGACAGAGTTAAAATACGGGAAATTTTTAAAGATATTTTCATTGGAAAGAGCCGGCAAAATGTTGAAATGGTACATCTTTGTAAAAAAGGAACAAAAGTAATTGTTTCTGTTACCCTTTCGGGGATATATAATGATGAAGAAGAGTTGACCGGAATTTCTTTGGTTGGATATGACATAACCCGCCAAAAACAAATGGAAAAGGAAATTATTGAACAGGAAGAGAATATACGGCTTTTATTAAACTCAACTGCAGAAGCTATATATGGCGTTGACATGGAAGGCAGGTGTACATTTGTAAACCATAGTTTTTCAGAAATTACAGGTTTTACAGAAAATAATGTTTTAGGAAAGCAGATGCATGCTGTTATTCATTACAAGGATGCAAATGGAAAAACCATTCCTTATAATAGCTGCAATGTTATGGAAGTACTTAAGACTGGAAAAGTAAACCATTCTGACAAGGAAGTATTTTGGAAATCCGACGGGAATTCTTTTCCGGTGGAATACTGGTCACATCCTCAATTAAAAAATGGAAAACAAACCGGAGCGGTAGTTACTTTTGTCGATATTACCAGGAGAAAATGGGCTGAAAACCTGCTTGTAAAAGCAAAAGAAGAAGCTGAAAGTGCAACACGAGCTAAAAGTTTATTCCTTGCCAATATGAGCCATGAAATACGAACGCCTATGAATGCTATTTTGGGCTATGCCGATATTCTTTCAAGAAAAATAAAAGACAATGTACAGAAAAAATATCTTGCGTCAATGCAGTCTAGTTCGGAGATGCTGCTTAAATTGATAAATGATTTACTTGATTTTTCAAAACTGGAATCAGGTAAAATGGAAATTAGCAAACGAAGTACTGATATCAGATATTTATTGCAGGATATAGACAGTATTTTCCGGTTAAGGGCTGAAGAAAAAAGGTTATTCTTCAATATCACAGTTGAAAAAGACACTCCAATTTTACTGGATATTGATGAGATGAGAGTAAGACAAATTTTAATGAACCTGGTTAGCAATGCCATTAAGTTTACCGAAAAAGGCAGTGTTACCGTGAATGTATGGTGTAATAAACAAGGTAAAGGCTTACTTGATTTATATATACAGGTTAAAGATTCCGGAATTGGAATTCCCGAAGAAAGTCGTAAAAAGATTTTTCGTGTTTTTGAACAACAAGATGCCGAAACTACAAGAAAATATGGTGGTACCGGTTTAGGCCTATCCATAAGTAAACAAATTATTGATTTAATGCAAGGCAAGATAGAGATATCAGGTAAAGAAGGTGAAGGAAGTACCTTTACGGTCTCTATTCCAAATATAGAATATAATGATGAAACAAAACAAACAACTCAAACCAATGAAATTCAGGCAGGAAAAGTAAACTTTAAAGCTGCCACTATAATTATTGCTGATGATTCAAAAGACAACCTTGAAATTTTAGAAGAAATTCTTTCACCATACACTTTTAAAATATATACAGCAAAGAATGGAAAAGAAGTCCTTGAATTATTGAAAATTCATCACATTGATTTAATTCTAATGGACATGAAAATGCCGGTAATGGATGGTGCAGTAACCACAAAATATATCAGGAATTCAGAAGAATGGTCGCACATTCCGATTATTGCCCTTACTGCCTCTGCAACAGAATATGAAGAAGAAGGACACCTCAAGCTCGGATTCAGTTATTACATAAGGAAGCCTGCGCCTTCAAGCAAAATTATTTATGCGTTAAGCCGTTTTCTTCCTCACACATTAAACAAAACTGCTGATAAGCCGGCATTTACCTATTCAGATAAAGTGTTAAAAAATCCAGATATTTTCTTCAAAGAGTTAAAGGAAAACACTTTACCAATTTGGAAGGAATTACAAACAATAATGCCACAAAAAAAAGTAAAACAATTGGCAGATAAACTTATTGAAGCAGGAGAAAAATATAAAGAAGTACAGGTATTAAATTATGGAAATGAATTGTTGTCAGCAGTAAAAAACTTTATGATTGAAGAACAAAAAAATAAAGTTTCAGGATTTATGCATTTTATAAACTATTTAGAGGAAAAGTATCATGAAAGCAAATAATATTCTAATTGTTGATGACCGTCCAAACAACATTGAAGTAGTAGGGGCAATTTTATCTCAGGCAGGTATAGAACATGAATTTGCTTTAAGCGGCACGGAGGCTATTGCATGGCTGGAAAACACAAATGTAGATTTAATTTTATTAGACATTATGATGCCTGTAATGGATGGTTATGAAACTTGCAGGAGGATAAAAGCAAGAGAAGAATGGAAAGACATTCCAATTATCTTTTTAACAGCAAAAGTAGATCCCATAAGTATAGAAAAAGCCTTTGATGTTGGAGGAGTAGATTATATTACAAAGCCTTTTCACCAAAAGGAATTACTTTCAAGGGTAAAAACACATCTTGATTTAAAGCATAAAAGTGAGCGATTGAAAAACATAAATGAGCAATTAGAGCAAAAAGTACGTCAGCGTACAAAAGAACTGGAGAAAGCTCTTACAAATTTAAATCTTGCAAAACAAGAACTTGAGATTCTGGATAATGCCAAAACAGAATTTTTACATATGGTAAGTCATGAAATAAGAACTCCTCTTAACGGGATAATAGGAGGATTGGAATTATTGAAGATGAATGAAATACCTGATGAATGGAAACTATATATGAAGATGCTGGACACCTCAGCATTAAGGTTAGAAAAATTTGCCAGAGAAGCACTTGATATTTCCGAATTACAAACTATGGGAGCTAAAGCACTTCACAGAGTATCTGTAGATATCGTTTCCTTTTTACAGGATATAATTGAAACCAGCGAAGACAGCCATTCCATTAAGTTAAAAGCATTAAAAGACATAATAATTACACAAACAGATACAGTAATCCTTAAAAAAGCCATCGAAATATTATTAGAAAATGCAATAAAATATTCTCCTGACGGGGCTTTTGTAACTATTGAAACAGATAAAACCGAAGGACAGATAAAGATTGCGGTAAGTGATACAGGGGAAGGATATCCTGAAGACATGTTAAAAAACACATTAAGCAAACACCCTGTAGGAATTCAACATGAAGACAAACAGCGTGGTTTAGGCTTAACTTATGTGAAAATTGCCAGTGAAGTATTAGGAGGAAAATTATATTTAGAAAATCAACCCGATGGAGGGGCAAAAGCTAAAATAGTTTTATATGACAAGCCTATGGCCTGATAACAAATATATTTTCTCAGGAAAAATAACCTATAACCGATCTTTGAGCCGTAACTTTCTGGCCTAATTTCACAGAAGGAACGGCATTTACCGGCAGAAAAAAGTCAACTCTTGAGCCAAAACGAATCATACCAAGTTGTTCTCCTTGTTTCACAGAATCCCCCGGCCGGCCATAAAAAACAATTCTACGAGCCATAAAGCCTGCTACCTGCCTTATTAACACATCTTTACCGGGCTCTTTTTCCAACACGATAGAACTTCGTTCATTTTTGGCTGAAGATTTCGGATGGCGTGCGAAATGATATTTACCGGGATGGTATTTTGTATATTTAATCATTCCTTCAAAGGGATACCAATTTACGTGAACATCAAATCCAGACATAAAAACAGAAATCTGGAGTCTGTTTTCTTTAAAATATTCCCCCTCATAGACCTCTTCAATAGCAACAATTCTGCCATCAGCAGATGATAAGATATGATCACCATTTTTTATCTTTCGTTCAGGCACTCTAAAAAAATAAACAGACCAAAGAAACAGAAATAAAAAAACAGGAATAAAAAAATAAGGAATAAAACGAGGAAAAGGGACAAATACAACAATAGCAGCAAGTCCACCATTAATTAAAAAAGATTCTATGATTACAGGTTTCCCTTCCTTATGAAATTTCATATTAAATCAAAAAAAGATAATAATAGACAAACGGAGTTGCAAAAATCATGGCATCAAAGCGATCCAAAACGCCACCATGACCGGGAAATATTTTACCCGAATCTTTTACTCCTGCATTACGTTTCAACAACGACTCTCCCAAGTCGCCAAAGTTAGCTGCCACCGATATTATCAACCCCATAATGAGCCATTGCCATATTGTTAAACTATCGGTAAAAAGGCTAAAAAGCCAGGAAAACAGAACCGTAAAAGCCACACCACCAAGAGTTCCTTCCCATGTTTTTTTTGGTGAAAGACTTTCAAAAAGCTTATGTTTTCCAATCAGCGAACCTGTTAAATATGCAAACACATCATTAGTCCAAACCAAAATAAATAAAGCCAGCAGTTCCCATGGGACAGCTGTACTGCCACTTTTTATAAAGAAAAATGCATTCATCATTCCGAATGGAACGGCGACATAAAATATACCGGTAAAGTAGCCACCAATATTTTGCCAGTCAGGATTTGGTTTTTTGTATAATTCTGCTGCCAACAATAAAAACATTCCGGGGATAATCAACAACAAAGTTGAAATATCAATTTTGTATGTTAAAGTCAGGGCAGTAAGTCCGTAAATAACAATTCCTACAAAGTAATAAATTAGAGAACCTTTATTTTTCCCTGAGGTAAACAAGCGTATGAACTCACTCAAACCCACAGCGGTAAAAACACCTATTACTCCAAAAAAAGCCCAAAAAGACCAAAACATGGCCCCTAGTACAAGGACAGCAAACAAAGCACCGGTAATTGATCTAATATATAATTCTTTCAAAGGTATGGATTAAAGTGAGCGCAAATTTAATTAATTATTCCAAATCGTCAATCATAAAAACAAACAGCTCTTTTGGGCCATGAGCTCCC
>WGGC01000153.1 GCA_015491905.1 Bacteroidales bacterium
ACACATGAATATAATTATCTCCGGTTATGGTAAAATGGGTAAAATGGTTGAGGCTATTGCCAATGAGCGTGGCCATGAAATAGTTGCTGTTGTTGATAATGATTCGGAATGGAATAAACTAAAAAATATACATCCGGAAAATTCGGTAGTAATAGATTTTTCAATGCCACAAGTAGTTATCCAAAATATACTAAAATGTTTTAATCTTGGGCTGCCTGTTGTTGTGGGTACTACCGGTTGGGATAAAAAATTGAGTGAAATAGAAAATGCCTGTCAATTAGAAAACGGAACTCTATTCTATTCTGCCAACTTCAGCTTAGGTGTTAATATTTACTTTTATTTAAATAAAATATTAGCTAAAATAATGGCAAAAACTCCAAATTACCAATGCGAAGTTTCCGAAACACATCATATCCATAAGCTTGATTCTCCCAGTGGAACCGCACTACACCTTGTAAATGATATTCTTGCTGTTAATAAAAAGTATAAAAAGTGGGAAAACAATGAAACTAATAATCCCGGAATTTTACCTGTTATATCATACCGCCAGGGAGAAGTCCCCGGAACTCACATGGTTAAATATGATTCTGATGTTGATGAGATTATCATTCAGCATACAGCTAAAAACAGGAAAGGTTTTGCTGTAGGAGCTGTTATGGCAGCGGAATTTATTCTTAATAAAAAAGGAATATTTACAATGCCTGATCTACTAAAAGATATTGGTATATAATCAGTATAAACTTATGTTTTAACTTATTGCCTTAACATTTTTTATTTTATTTCTTTATGGGTATTTATTATCTTGCACCCTCGTTTTAATTACACTCAAATGATAGAATTATTAGTATTTTTACCTGTTTCTTTCACCTTACCAACAATATTTTTATGGGCGCAATTCAGGAAGGCAGGCAGAAAGCCATGGGAGACTTTAATCCCTTTTTATAATTTATATGTCTTTCTTAAAATTATAAAAAAACCGTGGTGGTGGTATTTACTGTTGCTGTTTCCTTTTATAAATGTATTTATGTATATGCTGATGCTGGTTGAACTGGCTAAATGCTATGGAAAATACGGACTTGGAGAGCAGTTTCTTGCTGTGGTTGTTCCTTTTATTTACTTTCCTTATTTGGCGACGCAACCCGACTCAATATATTTAGATCCGGATACAAGAAAAGACCCTCCTAAAAGTGCTACCCGCGAATGGGTAGATGCTATTGTTTTTGCTGTTGTTGCTGCCGTTATTATTCGTACATTTCTTATTGAAGCTTATACCATTCCTACTTCTTCAATGGAGAAATCTTTGTTGGTAGGCGACTATTTGTTTGTAAGTAAAATTGCCTATGGGCCAAAGATTCCTAATACGCCGCTATCTTTTCCTTTTGTACATCATACATTGCCTTTAACAAAAAATACTAAATCTTACCTCGACTGGATTGAATTACCTTATATGCGTCTTCCCGGACTTGAGCATGTTAAAAGAAATGATGTAGTAGTTTTTAACTATCCTGTCGGAGATACGGTTTCTACTAAATTTCAAAGTAATGTGAGTTACTATGCTTTAGTGAGGCAATATGGCCGTAAAAGAGTTTGGGCTGATAAAAATAATTTTGGAAATATTATCTACAGACCTGTTGATAAAAGAGAAAATTTTGTAAAAAGATGTATTGGAGTTGCCGGCGATTCATTGCAAATTATTAACAGAAAGGTTTATATCAATGGTAAATTAAACCATGATCCGGGAATTAAAGAATTTGAATATTACGTTGTTACCAATGGCGAAGCTATAAACCCTATCATTCTTGACAGGTTAGGTGTAACAGAAGGAGGACGAACCATGATTCCCGGCGAGTTTGTATATATGCTCTCCGATAAGGCACGGGATTATATTAAAAAACTTCCAATTGTAAAAAAAGTTCAGGTTTTCGATACTCCCCCGGGTGTTGCTGATGAAGATATTTTCCCTCATGATACAACTCTTTATAAATGGAATCGTGATAATTATGGTCCAATTTATATTCCTAAAAAAGGTGCTACTATTGCCCTTAATTTAAAGGTCTTACCGCTTTACAAAAGGATTATACGTGTGTATGAAGGTAATAATTTACAGGTAAAAGGTAATACCATTTATATCAATGGTAAACCTGCCGACCATTACACCTTTAAAATGAATTATTATTGGATGATGGGAGATAATAGAGATAATTCTGCCGATTCACGTTATTGGGGTTATGTTCCCGAAAATCATGTGGAAGGTAAAGCTGTATTTATTTGGCTGTCATTAAATCCCAATAAGTCATTGCTGGATGGTAAAATAAGATGGAACAGAGTGTTTACTTTTGTTCATTAAACAGGATAATGTATTATAGTTGTTAGTTAACTAAGTTTTACTTTGTCGAAGTTTTTTGTCAAAAAGTGAACAGGGTACCAGGAAGCCAACAGGCCTATTACCTGAACAGTAAAAAATACAATGATAAAATCTAATATCTTCATGTGAACAGGATAAGCATCTATAATAAAACCACCGCTTCCATTTCCTAATTTGATAATACCGAAATGTTGTTGCAGAAATAAAATTATCAATCCGGCAATAAGTCCGGCAATAGTTCCGGTTAAAGTAATTAACATCCCCTGACTAATAAATATTCTTCGGATAGTTCTTTTTTCTGCTCCCATACTTTTTAATACTGCTATATCTTTTATTTTCTCTACGATAAGTAACGAAACAGATCCAATCATATTAAAAGATGTTAAAAGTAAAATAAACACCAGTATTAAAAAGACAGCAAGTTTTTCAGACTTCATAATCTTAAATAAGGTTTCATTTTGCTCAAAACGGTTTTTTATATTGTATTTTTTCCCTGAAATATTTTTTATCTCCGATTGAATTTTTTGTAATGAAGCAGATTTCTTTAAATATATTTCCAGACTGGAAACAATGTCCGGAGAATAGTCCATTAACTTACGTACAGCTTCTATTGAGGTGAAAATATATTGCTGGTCCATATCGGGTTGTACAGAAAAAACGCCTGATACCGGAAGTAATATGCTGTTAAAAGCATTTTCAAACTGTAAGGAACTTTTTAAACCTCTTTTGGGAACGAAAACATCTATTACCGGCGTTTGCCTTAAACTATTAATACCTAATATCCACGCTACTCCTGAACCTATTACAGCATAATTGGTTTTTCCCGATTGTAGTAAAAAAGTCCCATCTTGTATTAGAGTGTCAGCATGGCTTGTTTTGGTAAAGTTAGCTGAATATCCCCGTAATTTTCCAATATATTGCTGCTGCTGGTACTTGAAAAGAGCATCTTCTTCCATCATCTCCACAATTGCTCTTACTTCCGGTTTGTTTTTAATTTTTTCCAGGGGGAAATGTGCGGTTGAAAAAGTCTTCCCCTGTTTTGCGGTAATCATTAAATCGGGGTTTATTGAGTTATAAAGATTAGTGATAACTTGCTCAAAACCATTGAAAACCGATAAAATAATTATTAATGCAGCAGTTCCTATAGCAAGACCTGCCACCGAAATGGTTGAGATAATGTTAATTAAATGATGCGATTTTCTTGAAAAAAGATATCGCTTTGCCATAAAAAGGGTAAACTGCATAAAAATTACAATTAAGTATGCAAATATCTGATATTTCTGTTACTAAATTACCTGGCCTTACTACTTTTCATTTTATAATTTATTAAGGTGAGAAAATATTTGCTATTTGGTTTTTTTTTAATAAAATTTACTATTACTTAAAAAGTTAAATTAATTTTACGTTGCATTTTAGTTTCAAGTACCTTTGCCGGTAAAATGAAAATATGGAGTTGTTTTTCCGAAAATATGGAAATGAAGGTGATCAACCTCTAATAATTTTGCATGGACTTTTTGGCCTTTCCGATAATTGGGTTTCTTTTGCACGTCGTATAGCCATGGAAGGGTTCGAAGTTTTTATTATCGATCAACGTAACCATGGGCATTCACCTCATAGTCCAGAATTTAATTACCCTGTGCTTACCGATGATTTATTTGGCTTTATCTCTGATCATGAAATTGAGCAGCCTGTTTTGTTAGGCCATTCTATGGGTGGAAAAGTGGCAATGGGTTATGCCCTGCAATATCCTGACAGTGTAAAAAAACTCATTGTTGTGGATATAGGAATTAAGTCATACCCACCGCGTACCGAACATTTGCGTATTATTGATGCTATGCGCTCAGTAGATTTATCATCAGCTACACATCGTAATGAAATAGAACAACAGCTGAAACCGCTAATTCCTTCAACTCGTATCCGTCAGTTTGTTATGAAAAATTTGCACCGTAATTCTGACGGACGTTTTAACTGGCTTATTGATGTAGAAGGTATTGCTATGAATATTGATTTTTTGATGGATGGAATAGAAGTAGATGATAAATATGAAGGTCCAACATTATTCATTAAAGGAGGTGCTTCCGATTATATTTTAAGAGAAGATTTTAAAGCCATAAGAAAAAATTTTCCTAATGCCGAAATTATTACAATCGACGGGGCTTCACACTGGGTACATGTAGAAGTCCCCGAACGTTTTTATCAGTTGGTTTTTGGCTTTATTACCGGAATTGCCTCTAAATTTGAAATGAAAAAAACAAATTTCACCCCTAAAAAACCGTTAAATGACAGAAGCTCTGATTCCATACATTGAAAATGTTGCAAGAGAACAGCAACTCCTTCCTGTTATAGAACAACTGAAAGAATTGCAAAAGTTTTCAAATGAAGTTAACATACTTGATGTCGTTGTTTTAGGACAGTTTAAAGCCGGAAAAAGTTCCTTTTTAAATCAATTAATAGGTTACAATGTTTTGCCTGTTGGTGTATTACCAGTTACTGCAGTGGTTACACGCCTGAATTATGGAGAGGAGAAAAAAATCCTGGTTACCTTCCTTGATGGTTCCGAAACAGAGATTTCTTTGCTTGATTTACCTGAATATGTTACAGAAAAAGGAAATCCTGAAAATTCTAAAAATGTTCATATTGTAGATATTTTCCTCCCGGAGCTAATATCACTAAAAAACCTTCGACTTATCGATACCCCCGGACTTGGAAGTGTATTTGAACATAATACCAGGGTTACCAAAGAGTGGTATAATAAAATTATTATAGCACTCGTGGTAATAAGTGCTACACAACCTTTATCCGAAAACGACCTGGAAGTTATTCGTTCCGCATCTGAACAAAGCCCTGAAGTTTCTGTTATTTTAACAAAAGTTGACTTAATAAGTTCTGATGAACAACAGGAGATTCTGAATTTTATCAAAAACAAAACCAAAAAAAACTTACAAAATAATTTTAAAGTTTTACCTTTTTCATCCTTTAACAATACTTCTTTTTACAAACAAAGGGTTTTTAATACACTGTTTAACCCATTGTTAAGAAATACAGTTAATGTTAAAAATCAAATCTATAATCATAAATTAAAATATATTTTATCCTTAACAATTGGATATCTTAAAATTAAACTTCAGGTAGCAGGAAAATCCGAACAGGAAAAAACAGCATTGAAAAATAAAATATTTGATGAACAATTACAGCGGTCATTTATAAACAAAGAGCTTGATTTTATTGCAACCAATTATCAGAACAATATACGTGGTAAACTTGAATATATTATTCTGGACCAAAAGCAAAAAGCAATTTTAGATAAACTTACTGCCAGTCTGGAAAATGATTTTAAACAATGGCACGGTAACTTATATTCTGTAGCCAGAAATTATGAGCAATGGCTGAAAAAAGAAATGCATACAACTTTACTTCAACTGGAAAAAGATATAAGACCGGATGAACAGCATATTCTCGACGAAGCAGCAACGCACTTTAATCAATATATTGAACGTTTCCGTGACAGAATAAACCAGCGCATACAAAAAGTCCTGAATATCACCCTGCCCGAGGAAGCTTACACCATTAAAATTGAACCACTGGTACGTCCTGATATTAATACATCATGGGCTTTTGAAAGTCATATCGATATGCTGTGGTTTCTTGTTCCCATGCGCCTGCTGCGTAATATGTTTCTAAAAAATTTTTTAAAACAACTTCCCTCCGAAACAGAAAAAAATCTCCGCCGGCTTATAGCATGGTTAAATAAAAATATGTTACAGGCTGTTGACGATGCACACAACGAATCTTTAAATTATATCATATACCAATTAGATAATATTGAGAAACTTGTTTTACAAGAAAATACCGATATTAATTCACTTACTGAGGCTGTTAGTAAATTAGAAAACTACCGGAATAGCATTAGTTCCTGATATTTTACAGTTTTATTTACTTTATGTATCTTTGCGCCCGCATGAAAAATACTTTCCACACTATACATTACCTGAACTACCAAAAACTTTTACAACAAGGCGTTTGGCTTGTCGATTTTTGGGCAGAATGGTGTTCGGCATGTAGTGCCCAGGACAAAATTTACATGGAAATAGCCGAAATGTTTAAAGATAAAATCAATATCGGTAAAATTAACGTTAGTGATAACCGTGTGCTCTCAAATACCTATGGCATTCAAAATATACCTTTTCTTCTACTTCTTAAAAATGGAAAAATTATATCCCGGATGCCCGGTATCCAAAGCAAAGAATATCTTATTAGTCAAATAAAAAAATTAATAGAATGAATGTATATGTAATTATAATTATTGTTTTGTTTGTTGCGTGGTTTTTCTACACCATATATCGCCGTTACAAAAGTGTTATGAACGCCACCAACACCCCGGATAGCGAAAAACTCATTAAGCTTACCGATGCTACCTTTAAAAAGCAAATCGCCAAAGGTGTTAGCTTGGTTGACTTCTGGGCCGAATGGTGTACCCCATGTAAAATTCAGGGCCCAATTGTTAGCGAGTTGGCAGACGAAATGGACGGAAAAGCAGCCATTTGTAAACTAGACGTGCAGCATAATGAAAAGATATCCAGAGAGTTGGGTATTAGAAATATACCTACAATTATGATTTTTAAAGACGGCAAAATGGTACAACAGTTTGTGGGTGTAAAAACAAAAACAATTCTAAAAAAGGCTGTTGAAAAAGCTTTAAATTAGTTTAAAGGCATTTTTTATTTTACGGGCGGCTGTATCCGGCTGCCCGTTGCAAGTCCTCGATCATTACCCGTGATCGGCTAACCGTTTTCGGTGGCTCCTAAAGTCGCCCCGCCTCCGGAAGCCTCCATCGGGTAATGTCCTGCGGGCTTTACACTTACATCCGGGCCGCAAACTATCATTCAATATAATATTTCGCGTTAACCTAAATGAGATTATAACTTTAATTACCAGAATATTGTAATAGGTAATAACCATTTTACAATATATCTCCAATTTATTTATCCAATTATTACGGTTGTAATATCAAGTACAAAGAAATTATTAGGATTAATTAAGATTTAAATTTATTTAGTTAAATAAGATATATGTATTTTTGTTATATATAAAAAAAGATGATTATGAAGAAATATGATGTGATAATTATTGGAGCTGGCCCTGCAGGAATGGTTACAGGAATGACAGTTAAAAAATATTATTCTGAAAAGTCAGTATTAATTTTAACAAAAGAAGGCGAAGGACTTGTACCATGTGGTATTCCATATGTTTTTAACAAACTTAACTCTGTTGACGACGATAAAATGGGATTTAAACCTTTTGTTAGTTTAGGAGGAGAAGTGATAATTGATACTGCCGTAGATGTTAAATTCGACAGTAAAATTGTTTACGGACAATCAGGAAATAATTATAATTATGAAAAGTTAGTTTTTGCTACAGGTTCTCAACCTGTAAAGGCAACTTTTATTAAAGGGTATGATTTGGAAAACATTTTTTATGTAGAAAAGAGTTACCAATATATTCAGGATTTATATAATAAGCTTAACGACTTTAAGAATATTGTTATTGTAGGAGGTGGTTTTATTGGTGCTGAAATGGCTGAGCAGCTGGCTGCCGATGGGAATAGGAAAATAACAATTGTAGAAGCTGAAACACAATGTTTTGCTAAAGCTTTTTCGAAAAAGTTAAGTGCTATTGCTACAGATCAATTACGAAATACTAATGTTAATGTCCTCACTTCATCTCTTGTTAAAGAGATTATTGGTAAGCATAATAAAGTGGAAAAGGTTATGCTGCAAAGTGGCGATGAGATTTTTGCTGATGCTGTTATTCTTTCAGTAGGCTATAAACCCAATACCACATTAGCCGAAAAGGCAGGTTTACCATTAAATGTTATGGGAGCTATTAAAGTTGATAGTTATGAGCGTACTTCTGTAAAAGATGTTTCTGCAGTTGGTGATTGCTCTCAGACTATCGGATTTCTTACCGGCCGTAGTGATAATGTTATGTTGGCATCTACTGCTACCGCTGAAGCGCGGGTATTAGGTTTTAATATGTTTGGCATTAAAATAAAAAAGAATTTTAACGGAGTACTTGCTGTTTTTTCAACACAAATTAATGGATTGACAATGGCTTCTGTAGGTATTAATGAAAATACCGGGAAAGATGCTAATGTCGACTTTATGACTGCTGAGTTCAGTGGTGTTGACAGGCATCCTGAAACAATGCCCGGGGCTTCTTCGCTGACGGTAAGATTAAATTTTTCCCCTTATGATGGGGCTATTTTTGGCGCAGAGGTTTGGGGTGGCCCTTCGGCAGCGGAGATTATCAACACACTAAGTTTAGCTATTCAGAAGTACACTACTGTTTATGAATTAACTTCGTTTCAGATTGGTACACATCCTTTGCTGACGTCAGCTCCTACAAAACCTGCTATTATAAAAGCTGCTGAAAAGGCAATAGGAATGTTACGAGGTGTGTCAATGTTGTAAAATAATGAGTTAAACGAAATTACTTATATATAGGGTTTACTGCGGCCCGGATGGAAGCGAAAGCCCACAGTGAAGCGGCCGTATAGAGGCTTCCGGAGGCGGGGCGACTTTAGGAGCCCCCGAAAACGGTTAGCCGAAACGGCCGGTGAACGAGGACTTGAAGCGAACAGCCGGAATTGTCCGCCATAAAAATGCTATTCTTTATTTTTTGTATCTATGATGATTGTTACCGGACCGTCATTAGCCATGGATATTTGCATGTGTTCTCCGAATTTGCCGGTTTGTACTTTCCCGGGTAAAAGGGTTTGCATGTGTTGTATAAACTGCCGGTAAAGAGTAATTGCAGTTTCGGGACGCGCAGCACGGATATATGATGGCCGGTTGCCTTTTTTTGTAGAGGCGAAAAGAGTGAACTGACTGATAATTAATATTTCGCCGTTTATGTCGGAGATGGAAAGATTCATTTGAAGTTGCGCGTCGTTGAATATACGTAGTCGTTGAATCTTGCCTGTGAGCCACACAATGTCATCTATATTGTCATTGGATTCTATGCCTAGAAAAATTACTAAGCCCTGCTTTATTGATGTATGGGTATTGTTGTGGATGTTTACTGACGCTTGCGAAACTCTTTGTATTACGGCTCTCATTGGAATATGTTAATATTTTAAAGTAATATTGGATTTATTTTATTAAAAACGACAGTTACTACCAAAGTGAAATTAGTAACTTTGACAAAAATAATAACAATGACGAAATTAAGTGTAAATATAAACAAGATTGCAACATTACGTAATGCTCGTGGTGGTAATATGCCGGATGTTCAACAATTTGCCGTTGATTGTCAGCGGTTTGGTGCCGAAGGAATTACTGTTCATCCGAGGCCTGATGAAAGACATATAAGATATAAAGATGTGGAGCTGCTGCGGCCGCTGGTAACTACCGAGTTTAATATTGAAGGAAATCCTATACCACGGTTTATTGATTTGGTACTTAAGTATAAACCCGATCAGGTTACATTGGTGCCTGACGATCCGGGGCAACTTACTTCTGATCATGGATGGAATACTATAAAGCACCGTGATTTTTTGAAGGAGGTGATTGCCGAATTTAAAGCAGCAGGAATAAGAACTTCTATATTTGTTGACCCTGACACGAAAATGGTAGAACATGCAGTAGAAACCGGTACCGACAGGATAGAATTATATACGGAATCGTATGCTTCGGGATATGGTGTTAATCCACATGCGGCAATTAGTCCATTTGTGGAAGCTGCTGAAATAGCTCGTAAAGTAGGATTAGGACTAAATGCCGGCCATGATTTAAGTTTGGAGAATCTTCATTATTTTATTAAAAAAATTCCGTGGATTGCAGAGGTAAGCATCGGACATGCCTTGATATCTGAAGCTTTGTATTATGGAATTCAAAATACCATTCAGTTGTATCTTAGGTCGTTAAGAAATGAATAAATTAACTTTTTGTTTTTTTAAGAATGAAAATATGACAGACTCATGTATTAGGAATAATTTTTGTCTGGAATAAAATAAAAACAAAAAACAATGAGTAAATTTAATGATATTATAAATTCTAACGAGTTAACATTGATTGATTTTTCGGCTGAATGGTGTCAGCCGTGTAAAATGATGCCTCCCATTTTGAAACAGGTAAAACAAACAATGGGTGATAAGATTCGTATATTAAAAGTCGATGTAGATAAGAATCCTGCCATATCGCGGAAATATATGATTCAGAATGTGCCTACTTTAATGATTTTTAGAAAAGGGGAGGTGCTGTTCCGGCAGGCAGGAGTTGTTCCGGCAGCACAACTTACAGATATTGTAAAGAGATTTATATAATTTAATATTATGGAAAAATCTGTTATCGAACTAAACCCCATAGGAGTAATACATACATCTTTTGATGGAAAAGAAAAAATTCCGCGACAAGGCATATTTGGAGAAAATAACGATGGATGGGCAGAGATATTTCCTGAATATGAAGAAGGTTTATTGGGATTAAAGGATTTTTCACATGTATATTTTATTTTTAATTTTCATAAAGGTAAAGGCTATAGTTTAGTACAGGTTACCCCGCACAGACATAAAACAAAAGGTGTATTTGCTATTCGTAGTCCTCACCGGCCTAATGCATTAGGATTAACGATTGTAAGAATAAAAAATATTGAAGGAAATAAAATTTATTTTTCCGGTGCAGATATGATTGATGGCACACCTTTATTAGATATTAAGCCTTATACTACTGATATTGATTGTTACCCGGATGCAAAAAGTGGTTGGCTGAAAAAAACCGAATAATGTAATATTGAAATAAGAAATGTATTATTTCTATTTTGAGTTTAAGAAAACCATTACAAAAGATTGTGATGGTTTTTTTATATTTTTACCGTTATGGAAAGTCGTTTAGATGGGAAACCGAAAATAAATCCGGAAGAATGGGTTAATAATTATGGAGATTACTTATATAATTATGCCTATACCAGAGTGTCTTCAAAGGAAACTGCTGAAGATTTGGTACAAGAAACATTTATTTCAGGTTTAAAGTCGGTTTCTTCTTTTCGTGGTGACAGTACTGCTCTTACCTGGCTGATGTCCATATTAAAGAGAAAAATAATTGATTATTACCGTAAAAAAAGTACTAAGAAAGAACATAATTTATCTTCTTTTTCAAGTCCTTTTCAAGATGAGGAGGGAATAAAAGGGCATTGGATTTTAGAAAGGGCTCCAAAAGACTGGCAAAGAGAAAGTAATTCCCCTTTGCGTGAGGAAGAATTTAACAGGATTATGGAGATTTGCCTTGCAGGCCTTCCGGCGAAATGGCGTGGTGTTTTTGTGCTTAAAGTAATGGAAGAATTGGAAACCAGTGAAGTTTGTAAGGAAATGGGATGTACTTCGTCCAATTTATGGGTTATTTTACATCGTGCCCGGTTAAAACTTAGAGAATGCATAGAAAACAACTGGTTGAATGAGTAGCATAAAAAAATTGCTGATAAAAGGAATGAACAGTGTGATGCTGGATTGTGATACAGCAACATTGTTGATTACAAAGGAAGATTTTGTAAAACTTTCGTGCCGGGAACAAGTTCAATTAAAAATGCATTTAATTTCGTGTAAATTATGCCGCAGGTTTAAATCGCAAATGCAATTAATGGATAGTTATCTGCAAGTATGGCATCCTGTAGACTCATCATCAAAACCTTTTTTGCATTTAAGTAATGAACAGAAAGAGAAAATGAAAAAAAAATTGATGAATGTGAACCAAAATACCAAGGAATAATTTAAAATATAAGCAATTTATATTTGGATCATCTGTACTTTTAGTCCGACGGAAGATATGCTGCTTATTGAATTAAGGCTCCTATATTAGGCTCTGAATAGTATTGTTTCAAATCTAATTTATTACCCTGTCTATTTTCCATTAAAAACCCTACCTTATGAAGAATGAGGTGTTTGTCACCGCACTTTGTCCTCCTGAGCGCAGAGAAGGAACTCAAAAGAAATCACTATTAAAAAATAATAGATACTTCACTGTGTTCAGTATGACAAAAATATAATATTTATCCTCCTGATCTCGCCTGAGGCGAGAGAAGGAACTTAAAATAACTTTTGTCAAAGAATAGATACTTCACTTCGTTCAGTATGACAAACAACCCCGTATTTTGTCCTTCTGAGCGCAGCGAAGGAACTCAAAAGAAATCACTATTAA
>WGGC01000154.1 GCA_015491905.1 Bacteroidales bacterium
CCCTAACCCGGATATTCACCGTGTTTTCCCTGTTTTCTCAGGAAATGCTGTTCCTACACAGGAAGATGTTGAAAGATTGAAAAAAACAGAAAAAGGATCGGCTTATTCATTCATATTCAATTTTTGCCCATTTTTTGAAACAAAAACATTTAACCATCATGCGAGACAGGTATTAAATCACTATCCATTGTCAATGGGCATTGCATATGACGAGTTAAGAACACAAAACATAAACCACCTGCGGCAAAAAATATTTAATTATTTAGTTAAACTTTTTCCTAAAGAAGCTGAAAATAATCATGTGCAGTTAAAAGATGTTTCTGTTTTTATAAATGATGAGGCGCTGAATACAGCGAAAGAATTTATGGAAAAAAACAGGATGAAGGGGAAAAAGGGCATTGTTCTTTTCAATCCGGATGCTTCTTCGCCTTATACCCGGCTCCCTTTAACCAAACAAATTGAGTTGGTACAAAAATTATTAGAGGGGGGAGTCGAACATTTGTTAATCAGTTCAGGTTTTAATTTTAAAGGTGCAGAAAAAGATATATTGAAAGAAATTGACAAGACAAATATCAACAAATGCATTATAGTTCCTAAAAACTTTTCATTAAGTACTTATGCTGCGTTAGTGGATTATTGCGATGTTTATATCACCAACGATACCGGGCCAATGCATTTGGCTGCTTCGCGAAAAAAGGATAAACAAGGTAATTTGCTAAGGAACAAAACCGCGATCTTTTCAATTTTCGGAGCTACCCCGGCCCGCGTTTATGGCTACGATTCGGAAAATCCTTTATTTTTTCCGGCACCACAGGACGCACCTTCTCACGTATTTGTGTCCAAAAGCATTTGCCGAAATATTACTTGCATCAATAAGCTATCAAAACGCTGTAAAAAGATAAGGTGTTTTGACGGACTCAATCCACAAGAAATGGCAGAAAATATAATAGCCTATTTAAAACAAGATACATGGAATTGATACTGGCATTTATTGTTATTTATTTGATGGGTTTTGTTACGGCTATTCCGGTTGGAGTAACCCAGATAGAAATAGCTAAACTTTATTTTAAATAGAATTCAAACCAACTTTTTTTGATTGATAGTATCTTATAATTGTAGGTTAACAAAACAGAAGTAGTATAAATAATGTCTAAACTAAACAATTTTCCATTATTATTAATCAGGTTGATATTAATCACTGTGTTTTTACTGATATTCATTCACCAGGCTTTAAGCCAGGCAACAGGAGCTGAAGGCTTTGTTTTGGATAATGTTACAGGAAAAGGGCTCCCCTATACTAATGTTTACTTTCCGCATACAACCATTGGCACCACGACTGATTCTACAGGAAGGTTTAAAATAAAAACATTGAAGCCGGTCGATACGTTGGTGTTTTCACAAATCGGGTATCGAACTGTCAAATTAGGAATGAAGCCCGGTATCGTCTTCCATCTGGTGGTTAGGATGAAAGAAGACAATATAACACTGGGACAGGTAGTTATTAAACCCGGAGAAAACCCGGCGTTTTACATTATAAAACAAGTCATCCGAAACAGAAAAAAGAATGATCCCAACAGAATAAACCGTTTTAGTAACGAAACCTATACAAACATAACGGCCCGTCTTACTAATATCAATTTATCAGACATTAAAAGTAATCTACTTAAACAGCTGCAAAAGTATATACAGCATCAGACCAACAGCTCAAAATGGGGGTATATTCCCCTTTATTACTCTGAAAAAATTGCAAATCACTTTGTTGACCACAAAAAGAAATTAAATCAAACACAGATCATCGCATTTAACGAAAACGGTATCGGTTTACTAAAAGATTTTCATATTTCAACGTTTTCAGGTTCACTAAATGTCAGAATGAATTTTTACGATAATTATGTAGATTTATATGGACACAATTTTGTAAGCCCTATTGGCAAATTGGGACGTCAGTTTTATAAATATTACCTTTCCGACAGCACAATGCAAAATGGTCAAATGATATACACCATCAAATATGTTCCGCGTAATGATAAGGATTTAGCTTTCAAAGGGGAGTTTACTGTCATTAAAGGTTTATGGGCCGTTATGGCTCTTGAGGCTTCATTACCACGTGTGGCTAACGTGAATTTTTTAAATAAGTTTGAGGTTTCCTATTTATATCAAATGTTTGATGACTCAATCCCTTTTTTTAAAAGCAGCTCATTTAAAGCAACGTTTA
>WGGC01000155.1 GCA_015491905.1 Bacteroidales bacterium
GCATAAAGTTTGTCAAAAGATTGTTTATCATAGTGTTTTTTAAAATACTCGCGTACACCATGTGTAGTAAAACCTTTTTCTTTAATAAGGTGATATAAAATTTCAAAATTTTCAACATCTTGCCTGGTGTACATACGAGTACCTTTAGCACTTTTATGTGGTTTAATAAAATCAAATTCTTTTTCCCAATATCGTATCAGAGAGGATTTGACGTTAAATTTTTTTGCCACTTCGCCGATTCGGAAATAAACTTTTTTAGCCATGAGCAAAGATAATAATTAGTCCATGGATTGAGTAGGAATTTTTGAAAGTTCAAGCATCTTGGAATATTCCTGAGGGGTAAGATCATTATAAAAATAATAAATAGGATTTATTGGACGATTATTTTTCCGTACCTCATAATGAAGATGTGGTGCTGTAGACTTTCCTGTATTTCCTACAAGCCCAATTATTTGCCCCCGTTTTACCCATTGGCCTTTTTTCACTTTAAAAGCACTTAAATGAGCATATAATGTTTTATAGCCATAACCATGGTCGATGACAATTTCGTTTCCATAACCACGTTTAGATCTCTTTACTTTAATAACTCTGCCATCGCCTGTAACATAAACAGGAGTTCCCCTGGGTGCTGAAAAATCAATTCCTTCATGAAACTTTTTAACTTTATAAAAAGGATCAACTCTATAACCAAAATAAGAGGAAATTCTTTTTAAAAGAATATTACGAACCGGCTGAATAGCAGGGAGACTGGCAAGCATTTTTTCTTTATTACGAGCCATTTTAAAAACCTGATCATAGGATTTCGACTGAACATAAATTTCACTTGTTAGCTTATCGAGTTTTTTAGCAGTTTCAACTAATAATTTAGATCCATCATAACCTTCTAAATCAGCATAACGGTCAACACCACCAATTCCGGCTTCACGAACAGATTTAGGGATAGGCTCAGCTTCAAAAATTACACGATAAATATTATCATCACGATTAGCTAGTTCATCCATTAAACGCTGCATTTTGTCTAGCCGGTCGTTCATGACCTTATACTGAAGTTTATATTCAGAAATTTCTCTTTTAAGCATCATCTCCTTAGGAGAGTCGAAGAAAGTAAAAATAACAAAAACAAAAACCACTGTCAGTGCCAGTGCAGATATCAACAGCATAAAAAACCTAAAGATTTTTTGTGCAGGAGAAATCTTATGCTTTTCGTATGAAAGCGTTTTTTCGTTAAAGTAATACTTTGTTTTACCCATTTAAACAAACTTTTTCCGCTGCAAAATTAATAAATTGGTGTAAATTTGCAACTTATAAAAAAAATGAAATCAACACAATAATGTTAACAAGTTGAAAATGAAATCATCAGAAATAAGAAGTCAATTTTTAGAATTTTTTAAATCTAAAGATCATAAAATAGTACCGGGGGCCCCAATAGTAGTAAAAAACGATCCTACATTAATGTTTATAAATGCCGGCATGAATCAGTTTAAGGATATTTTTTTAGGAAATACACCTGCAAAATATAAACGAATAGCCGACACACAAAAATGCTTACGGGTATCAGGAAAGCATAATGATCTTGATGAGGTTGGGCACGACACATACCATCATACTTTATTTGAGATGCTTGGAAATTGGTCGTTTGGAGATTATTTTAAAAAAGAAGCCATTGCCTGGGCATGGGAGCTTCTGGTAGACATTTATCATATTGACAAAAACAATTTATATGTTACCGTTTTCGGTGGAGATAAAAACGATGGTTTGGAAAAAGACAAAGAGGCGCTGAATTTCTGGAAACAGTATATTGATGAAGACAGGATTTTATATGGCTCCAAAAAGGATAACTTTTGGGAGATGGGAGAATCAGGCCCATGTGGCCCTTGTTCAGAAATTCATATTGATATTCGCACAGAAGAAGAAAAAAAATCCATTCCCGGAAAAGACCTGGTAAATAAAGATCACCCACAAGTTATTGAAATATGGAACCTGGTATTTATTGAATTTAACCGGATGGCAAACGGAAAACTTGTACCTCTTCCCCAGAAACATATTGATACAGGAATGGGATTTGAGCGGTTAGCGATGATATTACAAGGAGTGCAATCCAATTATGAAACAGATATTTTTTTACCGTTAATACATTACATTGAAAAACTGGCAAAAGTAAAATATGGCGAATCTGAGCAGAAAGATATTGCCATGCGTGTGATAGCCGATCATTTACGAGCTGTTGCATTCACCATTGCTGACGGTCAATTACCTTCAAATAATGGAGCCGGCTATGTAATTCGCCGTATTTTAAGAAGAGCTGTACGTTACGGGTTTACATTTCTAGATTTCGACAAACCTTTTATTTACAAAATGATTCCGGTATTGGTTGAGCAAATGAAAAAACCTTTTCCTGAAATTGAAAAGCAGCAAAAATTAGTTGAGATGGTTATCAAAGAAGAAGAACAAGCTTTTTTAAGAACACTCTCACAAGGTATTAAAAGGTTTGAACAATATATTCAGCAACACCACAATGTAAAGCAAATTGACGGGAATTTCGCATTTGAGTTATTTGACACCTTTGGATTTCCTATTGACCTTACCCAGTTAATGGCAGGAGAGAAAAACCTGACAGTAGATATGGAAGGTTTTAAAAAGAAATTGAATCAACAAAAGGAAAGGTCAAGAAAAGCTGCTGAAAAAATTACCGACGACTGGGTAGAAATAGCCCCCAATAGTGGTGAAACCCTGTTTTTAGGCTACAATCAACTGGAAAGTCCTGTAAACATTATTAAATACAGGAAGATTAATGAAAAAAAGAAAACTATTTATGAAATTGTTTTAGACCAAACTCCTTTTTATGCAGAATCCGGCGGGCAGGTTGGAGATACAGGAATTTTAGTTTCTGATGAAGAAACCATTCATATAACAGACACCCGGAAAGAAAATAACCTTTGGATACATAAAACAACAGAAATTCCAAAAAATCCGAAGGCATTATTTATTGCAAAGGTAGATAAACACAAAAGAAAACTAACCACCAACAATCATAGTGCTACTCACCTTATGCATGCAGCTTTAAAAAAGGTATTGGGCAATCATGTAGAACAAAGAGGTTCGATGGTTAGTCCTGACAGGTTACGATTTGATTTTTCTCATTTTGCAAAAATGACTCCTGAAGAGGTTTTAAAAGTAGAAAAGATTGTAAATGAAAAAATCAGGGAAAACATTCCCGGAAAAATCATTACTGATGTCCCTATTAATAAAGCCAAAAGTATGGGGGCAACGGCATTATTCGGAGAAAAGTACGGTGATAAAGTCCGCGTGGTAACTTTCGACCCGGACTATTCCATTGAATTATGTGGAGGAACACATGTTCCGTCCACAGGCCAGATAGGATGCTTTAAAATTATTTCTGAAAGTGGTATTGCTGCAGGAATCAGAAGAATTGAAGCTGTAACAGGAGAAAAAGCAGAATTGTGGATTGATGAACATTTAGATATTCTTGAAAAAATAAAAAAACAAGTTAAAGGTGTTGCAGACCCTCTAAAAGCCATTCAAAATTTAATATCAGAAAACAGTAACCTTCAAAAGGAACTGGCAGTATTACAAAAGGAAAAGGCTTTATCAATGGCTCAAAATTTATATAATAAAGCCGAAAAGATTGGTAATTTGTTATTTATTTCTGAGAAAATAAAAATGGATCCCGGTCAGGCGAAAAGTATGATACATCAGTTGCGAAAGATGTCGGATAATATAGTTGTTGTTTTAGCAATGGAGCAAAACGGGAAAGTGAACCTGGCAGTTGGAATTTCAGACAATCTGGTGCAATCGGGAAAGGTTAATGCCGGAAGTATTATTCGGGAAATAGCACCTCTGGTTAAAGGCGGTGGAGGGGGCCAACCACATTTTGCCATGGCAGGCGGTAAAGATGCTAAAGGAATTCCTAATGCACTACAAGCTGCTAAAGAAAAAGTTAAATCTATTATATTATAAAAAAGATTTATTAAGAAGTATTAATGTTATCCTCTGATTTATAATGTTTTAATATTTTATACGTCTGTTGATAAATTTTTAATACATGACAAGATAATATTTTATCATAAAAATAAATATTGCTACATTTACAAAATTAAGCATATTAGTATTTAACGGGTTGATACATGCTACTACAAAATAGATTTGGATATCGATATATAATCATTATATTTTTGGCATTTTTGCCGGTTTTTTCTTTTTCACAAAAGAGAAAAAAGGATAAGCGCAAAAAGAATAAATGCGAAACAGTAAGTGAACAAGACTTAATTAAATACTCATCGTTAAGTGGCGTAGAGTCAAGTATCACCAAAGCCACCGGTTGGTCAGTGCAAAACAATGGTGCCTGGTATTCCATGAAAAATGAAATTCCCTTTTCCGATCAAAGGGCAAATCCCAACCATTATGGTGACAGGTCTCTGGGAAAGGATAATTTTATAGCTTTTGAATTAAGGAAATTAATGATTGGAAATAAACAATATAATGTCCTGATAAAAAAGTACAAAACAGGTAGTTACGAATTTCCTGTTTTAAAAGAAAACTGGAAACCATATAAAGCATTGGATTATTACGTTTTTAACAGTTCCATATTAAAAAAAATTCTTCCGCAAAAAGTAACTTTCAACAAAGCCTATGCTGTTAATTTAAATGTATTTGCCAGGGGGACAATAAAAAATTACAATAAAAAAGACTGGAAGAGTATTCTTGTTGGCAATGTACAAATGGTACATTTAGGAGAAAAAATTAATGGCTGGAATCTTATTTTTGCAATTTATCCTATAAAAAATAAAGGAGAAGAAGTTGTACGTTTCAGATTAATAAAAACATTTGACAATAACTATCTTGTATCAATGTATACTGCTCCTAATGATTGGAAAAAGCTTTTCGCCAGATCTTTTTATGAAGTCAGTTACTTTACTTTTAAGAATTTTATCGATGGTGCTTTAAAAGACTACATTCCGGTAACTCCTGACATTGGCAAAGAGGGGGATTCATTCCAGAATAATTTTAACTGGGGAATTTTAAAATATCAAACCGGAGATTATATCTCAGCAATAAAATATTTCAACAAAGCTTTGACAATAAAGCCTAACACAAAAGACTTTCTTATTTTCAGTTATCTTGGCAATGCACAAAGTAAACTTCAGCGATATAATGATGCAATTGCTTCATTTGACCGTGCATTACAACTCAGGCCTGATAATGTTCTTGATTACTCCAACTGGGTAAGGAATTATTTTAATCGTGGAGTAACCAAATTTTATCTTAACGACACACCGGGGGCTTGTAAAGATTGGAATAAAGCACTGGAATTAGGTTTTGGCACAGCATACCAATATATACAGGATTACTGTAGAGATATAAATAAAGACAAGAAAAAGAAATAGTATGAGTTCATTACGTCTATCTTCTTTTACCCGTATTTTTATAATTATTTTGATGATAACTATGACTTCTTTTAGTGGTATTGCACAGGTTGTAAACAAAAAAGCATCATCAACATGGAATAAAAATATTGATTTACAGTTAAATATTGGTGCCACACAATTTTATGGTGATGTTAGCAGTCATAATTATTTTCAAAAATGGAAAGGAGAAAGCCCATTAGGTTTTCAGGTAAGTGCCCGAAAAATGATGAGTCCTACTTTTGGTTTTGGGTTAAATCTTTATTATACAGGAATAAGCAGTATTAAAGACAGGAAAGCTGATGGCACACGTGTTGATTTTGCGCTTACAGGAAACTATTACAGTTTTACTCCTTTTGCATATTTAAATATAAATAATTTTATTTTTGGTTATAATGCAGATCGTAAATTATCGATATATGCCACATTAGGAGTAGGTTATAGCTTATGGAAAACCAGGCTTTTAAACAGAATTACGGGAATTACCGTTTATAGCGGCACGACAATAGGTACCTATAAGTATAAAACTCAAGCGGTTAGTATTCCGGCGGGTTTAGGGCTGGATTATAAAATAAATTCGAAATGGTCAGTTCATTTAGGAGGACAATTTACTACTGTTATGAGTGATGATGTTGATATATGGCATGATGGCTTTAAATACGATCAATTATTTTATACACAAGTAGGAATAACCTATCATATAAACCGTACGTGGGGTAAGAATTTATTGGGTAAAACCTCCAAAAAGAAAGATAAGGAATGCTGTGAAAAGAAGAAAGTGAAAAAGCCGTATATTCCATTGTACGATTACATGGTTATCACGCCTGTAAAAAAAGAAACCCATGTTAACACGCCTAAAACAGTAGAGTTACTCCCAATAAAAAAACAAAAGCCCGTTAGCTCCAAAAATACTTTTACACCCAGGAAGAAAAGTTCAGGAGTTGATTTTCGCATTCAAATCTTAGCAACATCCAAAATGATGAATAACCCTAATATTTTAGTAAGCCGCTATCATTTGCCATATTCTGTTGAAGAGAATCACCAAAATGGTTTATATAGATATACTGTCGGGCATTTCAGTAATTACAGGCAAGCCGTTGCTGAGGCAAATAGGATTCAAAGTTTGGGAATAAGAGATGCTTTTGTTACCGTATACCGTAATGGCTTACGCATTATGCTGACAAACAGTATGAAATAATTACCTTGTAATTTTTTAATTAAAAAATAAGATTTTACTATTTTTCACGGCTAATAACCAAACGGAAAGACCAATACACCATTGTCAAAAACAGCCACATAAAAAGTGTCATTCCCAACATACGGGGATGATTAAAAGGAGCTGCAATTTGTATTCCAACATCATAAAACAGTTTAAATGGTTCGGAAAAGATATTCCAGCTATTTAACCGGAGAAATCTTCCAAGGTACACACCAAAACTCCCCAATAACAAAAACACCATAGAAATACCCGTTACTGTGCGGACAGAAAACGCTTTTTTGAGTATTTTTTCCATATCCCAAAGGCTAAGAAACCCAAACAATAACCCTGTCCAGGCAAAAGACAAAATTAAGATAACATCATACCATAGTGGCATATTTGTTTTTTCCTGGAGATGCATAAGGTCGGTGGTAATATATAATGAATTAGGAAAAAACAAAAGCCATAGAAACCCTATAATCAGTAATGGATAGCGCTTTTTTTTGAAATTTAATTTACGTGCCAAAGAAGAAAACCCCCATGGCAGAAAAGCCAGAAATAAATTCCAGTTTAATGTTAAAAACATATCCGTATCGGTATACAAATATCTAAAAATAGAAAATCCAAAACAGGAAGCACTAATAAAAGCCATAAAAACAGTTTCCTGAAGTCTTTTACTTTTTCTTAATTTCTCAAGCATAAATTTAAAAAGGTATAAAATTTATTTTCGTTACGGAAAACTGAATATTGTATTTCTACAAAAGTATTAAAATTAGGTATATAAATAAATATAAACAAGTATGCCGTAAGATATTAAAATATAAGGAAGAACCATTTTTTATCTGTGAACCGCAGCAGGGATTGTAGTGGAAAGCCCACAGTGCAAAGGTTGATGGAGGCTTAATGAGGCATAGCGACAAGGGAGCTGTGCCTCCTTAATAGCCGAACACAGCCTTTGAACGAGGACTTGAAACGGAAAGCCCGTTAAGCTGCCCAAAAACAACTTTATAAATTTATAAAATTTCGTACTTTTGCCCTCCTTAAAAAAAGATAAATACGCACATGGAAATTCCCAGCAAATATAATTCGGCAACCACTGAAGGCAAGTGGTATGACTATTGGTTAGAAAAGAAATATTTTCATTCGGAACCCGATGAACGTGAGCCATATACAGTGGTTATACCGCCACCGAATGTAACAGGAGTTTTGCATATGGGGCATATGTTGAATAATACTTTGCAGGATGTACTGGTACGAAGAGCACGAATGCAGGGCAAAAATGCATGCTGGGTACCCGGAACGGATCATGCGTCGATTGCCACGGAAGCCAAGGTGGTTAACAAGTTAAAGCAGGAAGGCATTAATAAAGACAATCTTTCACGGGAGGAATTTTTGTCGCATGCCTGGGAATGGAAAGAGAAACATGGTGGGATAATTTTGGAGCAACTTAAGAAGCTGGGAGCTTCCTGCGACTGGGACAGGACACGTTTTACCATGGATGAGGCGCTGCATGAGTCTGTAATTGATGTTTTTATAGACTTATATCAGAAAGGGCTGATATACCGTGGTGTGCGTATGGTGAACTGGGATCCTTCAGCACAGACCGCTGTTTCGGATGAAGAAGTTATACATAAAGAAGTAAAATCAAAGTTATATTATCTGCGCTATCAGGTGGAAGAGGATAATGATTACCTGACTATCGCCACAACCCGGCCCGAAACAATACTGGGCGACACTGCTGTTTGTGTACATCCGGAAGATGAGCGTTTTAAGAAGTTTGTGGGGAAGAAAGTGATTGTACCACTGGTAAACCGAGCTGTGCCGGTGATAGCCGATGAATATGTAGACCGTGAGTTTGGTACGGGGGCATTAAAGATCACCCCTGCCCACGACATTCATGACTATGAAATAGGACAGAAACACCGTTTGGAAAGTATTGACATTTTTAACGATGATGGCACGCTTAATACATCTGCCGGGCTTTACGTGGGGAAAGACAGGTTTGAGGTACGTGATGAGATTGTGAAAGATTTGGATGCCGCCGGCAATCTGGTGAAGATTGAAGATTATGTTAACAATGTAGGGTTTTCCGAACGTACAAATGCAGTTATAGAACCTAAGCTGTCGATGCAATGGTTTTTGAAGATGAAAGATTTGGCACGGCCGGCGCTGGAAGCAGTGGAAAAAGATGATATAAAATTTCATCCTGCAAAATTTAAAAATACATACCGTCACTGGATGGAGAATGTTCGCGACTGGAATATTTCACGACAGCTTTGGTGGGGACAGCGTATTCCCGTTTATTATCTTTCAAATGGAGAATTTGTTGTTGCCAAAACGGCGGAAGAAGCTTTAGAAAAAGCCCGGAAACAGTTTAACAAACCAGAATTACAAGCTTCTGATTTAAAACAAGATGAAGATGTGATGGACACCTGGTTTTCGTCGTGGCTGTGGCCCATTTCGGTGTTCGATGGTATCCGTTTTCCGGATAATAAAGAAATCAATTATTACTATCCCACCAATGATCTGGTTACCGGCCCTGACATTATTTTTTTCTGGGTAGCACGTATGATTATGGCGGGACTGGAATACCGAAAGGAAATTCCGTTTAAAAATGTCTATTTCACCGGTATTGTCCGTGACAAGATTGGCCGCAAGATGTCAAAAACGCTGGGCAACTCGCCTGATCCGCTGGACCTGATTAAAAAACATGGTGCCGATGGTGTTCGGGTAGGCATGCTGTTGACAGCTCCTGCCGGAAACGACCTGCCTTTTGATGAGGCATTATGCGAACAGGGACGGAATTTCAGCAACAAAATATGGAATGCCCTGCGGCTTGTAAAAGGCTGGAAACAAGACGACACACTGGAAACACCCGGGCACAGCAAACTGGCCATAGACTGGTTTGAGGACAAGCTGAACGAGACTCTCACTGACATTGAAAAAAACTTTACCGCATACCGTATTTCTGATGCCTTGATGGCCACCTACAAGCTCATCTGGGATGATTTTTGCTCGTGGTACCTTGAAATGGTAAAACCGGCATATCAACAACCCATTGATGCTTATACTCTGGAAAAAACAGTGGAACTATTTGAAAAACTCATGAAAATTCTACATCCGTTTATGCCATTTATTACGGAAGAGATTTGGCACCTATTGCGTGAGCGTGCAGATGGCGACGATATTATTGTAGCCTCAATGCCGGTAGCACAGCCTTTTGATGCACAAAATCTGAAAGCTTTTGAGCGTGCCGGGCAAATCATTATTGCCCTTCGTAACCTTCGTAAGGATAAAAACATTCCCAACAAAGATTCTTTAACGCTGAAAGTAAAGTCAGGTCCAATGGCCGAATGCAGGTTTTATCCGGTGATTTCCAAGCTGGGCAACTTGTCGTTGGTAGAAACCGTTACGGAAAAACCAGATGGCGTTATGGTTTTTACGGTGGGCTCGCAGGAATTTTATGTGCCGATCAACGAAAGTCTGGACTTAGAAGCTGAGATCAAAAAAATTGAAGAAGAGTTGAAATATACTCGTGGTTTTTTGAATTCCGTGCAGAAAAAGCTTTCCAATGAGCGTTTTGTGAACAACGCCCCTACTGCCGTGGTAGAAAAAGAGCGACAAAAACAGGCAGATGCCGAAGCACGCATCAAAGTGCTGGAAGAGCAGTTAAAGGAGCTGAAATAGGCAGGTAAGTTATCTGCATATTTATTTCTTTTGGCGAAACGCATTGTAAATGCGTACAGTGGTGGGCATATTAAAAAAATCAAAAGCTATAGTCGCTATATGCTAATATGGAATATATTTTAATAAATCTTTAAGACTATCCAGTTTGTAGAAACGGTTAAAACGTGTAGGATCTTCAGAAGTTTCTTCATGCACCCATGTAGTATGATAAGGGATATGTACAGCCCATGCACCAAGTTTCAACACAGGCAAGATATCGGATTTAATAGAATTGCCAATCATCATAAATTCATCTGGACGGATGGAAAGCAAAGAAAAAATTTCGGCATAATTTTGTTCTTTTTTATCACTCATTATTTCGATATGCTTAAAACAGCTACTTAAACCGGATTTTTTTAGTTTACGTTGCTGGTCCAGTAAATCACCTTTTGTAAGTAATAGTAGTGGATATTTATTTTTCAGCTTTTCTATTACATAACGGACATTATCGAGTAAAACAACCGGTTTTTCCAAAAGATTATTGCCAAGTGACAGTACACCTTCAATAATTTCGGATCCAGCTTGTTTACCGGCAATTTTAACAGCCGTTTCCATCATGGAAAGCATAAATCCTTTTACACCATAACCATACAATGGAATATTTTTAACTTCTACCTCAGTCAATTGATCAATAACGTATTTCTCTGAAGCGAACTTCTGCATCAATTCAGCAAATTTCCTTTCTGTATCACGAAAATATGTTTCGTTCATCCACAAAGTATCATCAGCATCAAATCCAATAATTTTCACTTTTTTCTTTAGCTTATCCATATTTTAATA
>WGGC01000156.1 GCA_015491905.1 Bacteroidales bacterium
CCTTTGTCCAGCTCCATTCTTTTACGATTATACGAAGCCAGGAAAAGAAGCAATGGTGCATTTATACCTATATTATACATCATAAAAGTGAAATTAATCCATAAAATATTGGTTCCGAAATAAATATAGGGAATTGTTAAAATAAATAATATTACTGTTGGAATGACCATCAGATAATATTTAGCACGGAAAAATTCTTCTGTCTGAATATTGGATGCCAGAATGAAATCAAAGTGCCTGCTTTCCCATGCAAGAATATATTGCCCGTAGGCAATAATAAAACCTCCTGTGATAAAAGTTCCTACAAAATACAGTAGCCATGGGTGCGACATGTTTTTAGGATCCGGGTAAAAAAATAATCCATATAATAAAAATATCGGTACCGAGAAAATAATCATCTGTTTAGACCGTTTATTACGAATCAGTAATTTAACTTCCTGCAAAACCATAGCACCAATTTTTCCCTTTTTCTCCAGTATGTTTAAACGCGACGTAATATTTTCTTTTCTTTGTTTCTTTACTTTTATTTCATCAAGATAGGTGTTGTTTAGGGTATACCGGTAATTTGCCCAAAAAAAGATGCCCAGTGTTAACACAGGTATAAACAACCAAATACTATTTGATATTATATGGCCGAAGTACCATCCGGAAATATTTGAAATAGAATATATGTTAAACCTTTCCAATAAATAAATGCCGGCAATTACTCCAAGTATAACAAAAATAATAGATGGCTTAACAGTAGATTTTCTTTTTAACCTGATTACTAAAAAATTCGATGTTAACTCAAATAAAACAATGGCTATAAACCAACTTGTTGCCGTCCATGCTGAATAATGATACGACATATAAATTATAGCGAACGGCAGAAACAAAAAGAAAGGAAGAAAATTAAATACTGAGGTAAGCGACCTGTAGTTTAAAAACAAACTTATCTTTTTCTTTTTTACAGGCAATGTCAACAAAGGAGTGATCTCCATTGTAGGTAAGTCCTGAATGAAAAAGCGCATCATGAAAACACCTAGGAAATAATAAATAAGGCCTTTGTTTAATAATATTTCAGGGGATATGTTTTTATTTATTTTTTCCAATAAAAAAGGAAGGTATATTCCTAATCCCAGAACTTCCAGCAGTAAAAAAAACAATAAAAACCCTATCATAATATTTATCCCTACACTTCTTTGCCAAAAAGAAGAACGGGTAAATCGTTTTTTTTGTAGCGTTAAAAAAATGTTATCCATAATTAAGATGGTTGATGTTGAGGACGTAATAAGTCGTTAATGATTTTAACAGGATTAAATGTTATTAGCGGAACTTCCACAAAAACAGTAATCCATTCGGCCATAGCCCCATTCCATAATCCCGGCAGCTCCAAAGCTTTTAAGTCTTTCCCGTCTTTAGATTTTTGTGAGATAAAACCTGTATCAGGATCAACGAAATCAGGTAAATGAAAAGGCTCTCCTTTAAAATTATGAAGCCCGCAAACTAAATCAACAGGGTTAAAATGTGTGGATGCTGCCACTATATCTTTCTGACCTGCATCTTTCAGGTTTATTTGCGAGGATTCCACAATTTGTAATGATATTTCACCCTTTTGGTTTTTTATCCAGAAGGGACCGCCACCGGGTTCTCCCTCATTTTTCACCATGCCAGCCACACGCATGGGCCTGTTTAGTTTATTATAAAGCCAGTCTATTTGTTCTATTTTTTCGTATCCTCTGTATGCATCCGGAAAAAAAATATTAAGCTCTTTGCCGGCAAAGGTTTCTATATTAACCATCTCAGTGTCCGACAGGTTGCCGTCTTCCAGCTTTTCCAGCCATTCAAAAGTCTGTTCCTGCAATTTAAATAACAAACCTCCAATAATTCTCTTGTATAAGTATGTCTCCCCACGTAACCTGTCAGGAACAATATTGTCAATGTTTTTTATAAAAACAATTTCCTCTTCCAGGTCGTTTAGGTTTTCTATTAATGCTCCGTGTCCCCCCGGACGGAAAAGTAATGATCCATCAGCATTGCGAAACGGTTTATTGTCCATATCTACAGCCAATGTATCGGTAGATGGTTTTTGCTGCGAGAACGAAACGTTAAAATGTATATCTGAGTATTTTTCATATTTATCTTTGGCATTGTTAACAGCTGTTTCAAACTCAAGCCTGTGTTCCGGAGAAACTGTAAAATGCACTTTAGCAATATTATCTTTATCAGTTGCGTATTTTGTAGCCTCCACTAAATGCTCCTCAAAAGCTCTTCTGGGGCCTTCCGGGTAATCGTGAAAATAAATTAATGCCTTCGGTTCATTGGCATAATTCAACCCTTTGCCGGTAAGCAGGTATTTCAATATGGTAATGTAGTCGTTATTTTGCAATAAAATGTCTATATCCAGATTATCAATTTTTAAAACAGCCTCTAATGCCTTAAAAAAAGCAAATTCTTTAAGGTGTTGAAAAAAATACCCTGCCGAATTAAAGTCCGTATCTCTTTGCAGTTTTTCTATCTCCTCCGGTGTTCCTTTAAAACTATCAAAAAATACCAGTAAATTTTTAAACATACGACTGGCGGCACCCGAAGCAGGCACAAATTTTAACAGCTGATAATCATGCTTATTATCGTCAAAATACTGTGCAAGTTTATTTTTTTCACTATCTTCAAACACTCTTATTCCGCCATTTTCCGGTGTTGCCGGCCGGTAAAGTTGCACATACGGAAAACCTTTTTTAAACTGTTCAATTTGCTTTTCTACCGTAGCAGCATCAATTCCTTTTTGTTGAATTTGCTGAAGGTCTTTATCTGTAAATTGCATAGGGATAATGGTTTTTGCGCAAAGATAAAAATAAACCAAAACACTTTAATATTTTTAAATCTGATAATTTATCTTTGGCGGGTACGGTTGCCGCCCTGCAAACCTTCCTGTAAACCGCACCGGGCTGTCCGTTATAGTCCTCGGTGCAAACCAGGTGTTGCCAACGGTTTTTCAGGGGCTCCTAAAGTCGCCCTGCCTCACCGTGCAACACACTGTTTTGCACCTCCGGGCTGCCACTGCCATCCCTTTCCGAAATTCTACTTCAAACTAAAGAAGTGGTAATTTAACTTTTAAGAAAATTGAAAATTATTTATTTGATATTTAGAAGGTTTTAAATTGAAAGAAGGTTTGCAGTAGGGGTGGGAGCGTAAAGCCCGCAGGTTACAGGTATATGGAGGCTTGCGGTGGCGGGGCGACAAGGGAGCCACCGCAAACGCATAGCCGAACAATGCCTGTAACCGTGGACTTGCAGCGTACAACCCGGTGCAGCCGGCGATGGGTATAGCGGGGTGCTGCAACTGCCATAAAAATGCTACTTATCATTTGTTTTTTAAAAATTAAAAAAAAATTGCGTTGATTTTAAAAATAATACTATTTTTGCACCCTTATTTAGCCCAGGTGGCGGAACTGGTAGACGCGCATGGTTGAGGGCCATGTTCCCGTTATGGGAGTGCAAGTTCGATTCTTGTTCTGGGCACAAGTTCTTAGTGATATTTTTTTATTGCCCAAGTGGCGAAATTGGTAGACGCGCTACATTCAGGGTGTAGTGACCATACGGTCGTGTAGGTTCGAGTCCTATCTTGGGCACAGAATCCCCAGCCTTTTCCGGTTGGGGTTTTCTATATATTGTATTTCCTATAAACTTTCTGTAAACCTTTTTAGCGGACTGATGCTTTTTACCAGAATAACGGAGCATTTTACCTGTCTTGCAATGAGGAAAGAATTAGATTGCTCTATATTTTTTGATGTAATTTTTTCTTGCTCTTTTCCCATAACAAGTAAATCGTAATTACCGGAGAATGAAATAATTTCTTTTTGTACATCATTGGTGGTGATTATTGTAGTGTTATATAATGCAGTGGTTTTCAGCTCTTCCATAGCCGAAATCATTAGCCTGTCTACTTTTGCTTTTTGTCTTTTGTTATAATTTTCGGGTAATAGCTGGAAGAGTGTAAGCCGTGCGTTGTTTTTTTCGGCCAGTGATACTGCTGCAGTTATCATTAAACGCAGGTTGTTTTTGTCTTGAAGATAAATGGCGATATTTTTAAATTTAAATTCATTGGAAGGTTCAACATATTTAATTAATAATGTGTCAGTAAAAGCATTTCGTAAAACCTGACTCGTAATTTCGGGTAAATCTTCTTCATTTTTTGGGGGATTAGGAAATCCCATTACTATTAAATCACATTTTTCTCCTTTTGCAACATTGATGATGCCGGTGGCAACCTTTCGTGATGCTCTGATAATAGGTTTTACTTTAATGTTAAAAGACTTGGCGTATTCTATTCCTCGTTTTATAACGTCTAAGGTATGATGAGCTTCGGAGAGGGCAGTGTAAAAATCTACATTTTCAGGTACATTTTTTACGGCTAAAACAACAATTTCACCACCTTTTTTTGCCATTAACGTATTGGAAAAACGGAGTAAAATATCTTGTGTTTTTGGATTTGCCAGTGGAACCAGTATTTTATTCCTTGAAAAGAAGGAAAAATGACTATTTTCTTCCAATACAATGTTAATACCTTCCTTTGCCCTTTTTTCATGTTTTTTAGAATATAAGAAATAAACAATGGCTCCAACTATAGCAAGCTCTTGTCCAAAAGCCAGTGACACGATATCCAAAGAAAATAATAACCCTAAATTAATAACAAAGGTGATGTGCGGTAAATAAAGTTTCCATTTTGCTTTAGGACGTACTTCGGGGTTGTTTTTGTATATTTTGTGCATTGCAATGGAAACCGGCAATAATGAAAATAACAAACTGAAGTTGGCAGCTTTAGCAATAAACTGAACTTTAAAGAATGCCAGGGCAAGGGCAATAAGAATAACGCCTACAAGCAGAGCCGCCGACGGTTGATTTGATTTTTTATTTAGTTTGCTTAAAACTTTTGGAAAAAAACGATCTTTTCCCATGGCGTATGTTTGGCGGCTTTGAGAAATAACAGTACTGCTTAAAGCTCCAAAAGAAGCCAGGATGCCACCTATTGAAATTATTATCCAACCTTTACCTCCAAAAATTTCGGTAGCCACCAGAACAAGAGGAGCTTTACTGGATGCTAGTTTTTCCCATGGTATTGCCATAATAGCAGCCAGGGCAATAAGAACATAAATAGATATGCTTATATACATAGAAAGTTTCATGGCTTTGGGAATAGTTTTTTCAGGAGAAATAATTTCGTCAGCATTATTGGGGATAAACTGATAACCAAAAAACGAAATATAAATAATGGAAATGGCAGAGAAAGAACCGGCTATTCCTTTTGGAAAAAACGGTTTCATATTTTCAGGATGCAGATGAAAAAAAGAAAAGATAATCAGAATAGATAAAATGGCAACGTTTCCCCATATAATCCAAGTTTGAACTTTATTTTTTTTACCCGGTGGAGAAAACACATAAACAAATCCTATTAGAAGCGTAATTCCAATAGCAACAAGTTTATCGGTATTTCCCTGAACGGGTTTCCCCCAAAGTGAAATCACATAATCGGCAAAGCCAATGGCATAAAGAGCACTGGCAAAAATACTTCCTAAAGCCAGAAACCAACCTGTTGTAAATCCTCCCAGACTACCAAGCATTTTATAAGCATAAGTATAACCACCCCCTGAACGTGGGATAATACGTGCAAGTTCAGAATACATTAAAGTAGTAAAAAAGGCCAGTATTCCGGTTGTAAAATATGTCAGAATAAGAGACGGGCCTGCAACTTTAGCAGCTACACCAATTAAAACATATACGCCGGCACCCATTAAAGCTCCAACACCAAGAGTCGTAGCTCCAAATAATCCGATATGCCTGTCAAATTTTGGTGGTTTTATTTTTTCATTAAAAAGTTCTTCAAGATTTTTTGCCATGTTAGTTTTATAAAAAACGGGGTAAATATAAGGATATTTTTTTTGACTATGTCGAATTCAGGTTAAGAGGAATGCTGGTTAAAAAATATGTTATAGAATACTGTTTTTATACCATTTTACTGTTTTGTTTAATGCATTTTTCAGGTTAGTTTCCGGAGAGTAATTAAAGTGCTTTTTTAATTTTTCAATGGAAAAATGGTAATCTTTACCACCATTGTTTACCCTGTAAGGAGTTAAAAAAGGCTCCGATTTTATATGCAACAACTGATGTGCTTTGTAATAAATACTCGCAGCAGTCATAGCGACAGGGTAGGGAATAGATGTCCGGGGAAGAGGAATGTTTAAAGCATTAGCCAGGGCTGTATTAAATTCATGCCATGTAATATCAAGCCCGTCAGTGGCAAGGTAAGCGTTTCCCGCAGCTTTTGTTTCATTTAATGCCAGCATAATGATGTTTACAAGATTGTCAACATAAACAGGACATGTTTTACTTTTTCCATGATTTATTTCTGCAAATTTACCTTTTAAAAGAGCATCGATATATTTTGAAATAAACGTGTGGTCATTAATACCAAAAACATTGCCGGGACGTACTGTGGAAATTTCCATATTTGTTTCCTTGTCAAAATTCCAAAGCCATTTTTCAGCAAGGTATTTAGTTTTTGCATATGGAATAAGTTTCTTTGCCGGTGGAGAATCTTCTGTCATATTTTGTTTTCCAAAACCATGAAAGGCAACAGTACTGATGTGAACAAATCTTTTTACCCCTGCTTTATCAGCAGCCATGGCAACATTTTGTGTGCCAAAAAAATTTATTTTTTCAAATAAATAATAAGGGCCCCAGTCAGCAGCAAGTCCTGCCACATGAATTACCTTATCGATATTTTTTAGAGGTTCTATTAAAGTTTTTGGCTGGGTAATATCTCCATAATGGAATTTAAGGTCAATGTTTTTTATTAAACTTAAATCAGATGTTTCCCTGACAAGTACATTAACTTCATTACCTTCATCTGCTAATCTTTTACAAATATGACTTCCTATGAAACCATTACCTCCTGTAACTAGAATTTTGTTCATTATAAATTATAGATAATAAAAATATCTGTTAAAACCCCAATGGAAACGTGTAATAAAAAAACATACCATATCGATTTACTTTTAAGGGCAATATATCCAAACAATATGCCAATGACAATAGC
>WGGC01000157.1 GCA_015491905.1 Bacteroidales bacterium
AATTAATTCTTTATTTATTTGTTTTTTTTTTGAGAGAGGCAAAGCAGAGTTGATTATTTTTTAAATAATATTAATAATTTAAATGATTAAACTTATAAACATCCTGGAAGGAATAATTTACAATAAAATAAACTCCTTTTTGGCATGTTTTTATGGATGAATAAAAAAAATTCATTCAATAAAAAGTATTAAACTATGAGTATAATGAGAAATACTATTATAAAAGGAACCGGAAAATATATACCTACACGTGTAATTGCTAATGAATATTTTTTAAATACTGAATTTTATGATGAGTCCGGTAATATAATTGAAGGAGATACACATGAAATTATTAAAAAGTTTGAGAAGATTACTGGAATAAAAGAACGAAGGTATGTAACTGATAATTTAGTGGCTTCTGATATTGGATATTTTGCTGCTAAGGATGCCTTGGATTCTTCGGGAATAGATCCGGAAAGTCTTGATTATATTATTTTTGCTCATAATTTTGGGGATATTCGTCACGATAACAGGCATACTGATTTGGTTCCTTCTCTGGCTTCCAGAGTTAAACATAAACTTCAGATTATAAATCCGGGAACTATTGCTTATGATTTACCCTTTGGATGTCCGGGATGGTTGCAGGGAATGATACAAGCTAATTATTTTCTGCAGGCGGGAGATGCAAAACGTGCGCTTATTATTGGAGCAGAGACATTATCCCGTATTTATGATCCTTATGATAGAGATGGAATGATTTATGCTGATGGTGCAGGGGCTACTATTCTTGAATCTATTAGTGCTAAGGAAAAAGAAGGAGTAATTTCCCATGTAACACGGTCAGATACTATTGATCATGCTTTTGAGTTATGGATGGACGGTTCTTATAATCCTAATTACAAAGGTAATGAAGTGTATTTAAAAATGTATGGCAGGAAGTTATATAATTATGCCCTTAGTACAGTTCCCAATACAGTAAAGGAAAGTATTGACAAGGCCGGACTTACCCTGGAAGATATTGATAAAATTCTAATTCATCAGGCTAATGAAAAGATGGATGAAGCAATAATTCAAAGGCTTTTTAAGTTGTATGGTAAGAAGAATGTTCCCAAGGAACTTGTACCTATGACAATTTCCTGGTTAGGTAACAGCTCTGTTGCGACAGTGCCAACTTTACTGGATTTAATTTCCAAAGGAGAAATGGAAGGACATACTTTTAAACCGGGAAGCTATATCGTTTTTGCTTCTGTAGGAGCGGGATTAAATATTAATTCTATGGTTTATAAAATCCCTCAAGTGTAAACCTTTTTTCTGATAAGTTTCATTTGTTTTGTTAACAAAAGTTTAATTGGTGCATTGTGGAATAAATATTGTTATATAAATTATAGAGTAGTTTTCCGGATTTTGGGTTTTAGATAAGAAGTTAACATGAATATTTCCGGAATGTATTCTATGTGTTAACCTAAAGATATATAACAATGCCTTTTAGTAAAAGGATACTATTGACTGGTGCTTCAGGAACTGTGGGTTTAGAAGTTTTAAAGCAACTAATAAAAGAAAAACCCGATGTTGAATTAATTGTTTTTGATTTAAAAACAAAGAAATCCAAAAAACTTTTTAAGCCTTATAAAGATAAAATTACCGTTGTTTATGGTGATATTTCAAATATAAAAGATGTTGAATCTGTATGCAAGGGGATAGATGTAGTAATTCATTTAGCGGCTATAATACCGCCATTAGCAGATTTAAAGCCTGAGTTGGCTTATAAAGTAAATGCATTAGGAACCAGAAACCTTATTGCTGCTTTGGAAAAACATTCTCCAAATGCATTTCTTATATACAGTTCATCAATTTCTGTATATGGAGACCGTCTTAAAACCCCTATGATTAAAGTTTCTGATCCATTGCACCCCAGTAAAGGTGATGAATATGCGCGTACAAAAATTATGGCAGAGGAATTTATAAAAAATAGTTTGTTGGACTGGACTATTTTTAGATTAACAGCCATAATGGGAGGGCATAAAATCTCCAGATTAATGTTTCATATGCCTCTGAACACCTCTTTAGAAATTGCAACACCTGCAGATACGGCCAAGGCATTTGTCAAGGCTGTAGATCAACGTAAAAAGCTATCACATCGTATTTTTAATTTGGGTGGTGGTGCATCTTGCAGAACAACTTATGCTACATTTTTACAACGTTCGTTTCAGATTATGGGATTAGGAAAGTTGAACTTTCCTGAGAAATCATTTGCAGAGTATAATTTTCATTGTGGGTATTATGCTGATGGAGATGACCTGGAACGTATTCTTCATTTCAGGCATGATACTCTGGTAACTTATTTTGAAAAATTAAGTAAAGATACACCTAAAATAAAGCGTTGGGGAACTATGCTTTTTGCCAAAGCAGTAAAATTTTATTTGTTTCAGTTGTCAGAACCATATAAAGTTAGCAAGTTACTGAAAACAGATAAAAACTCACTTTTTTTTAAAAAGTAATATTTTTTAAAATATAGATAATTTAAAAGAATATTAACTGTGTTATTTATTATACCAGAGGTATTGTAAATAATTACTACTGAAGATTCACTTCCTTACCTGTCGTGAAAGATAAATTTCAATTTGAATTAATCAGAGCCCTTTTTTGTTCAATACTTTTCATGCGAAAACAAGGTTATTCTTAGTTTTTTTTCAGAAATTGAAAAAAGCGCTGAAATCCGCTATATAAAAGAAAAGCCCCCCAAAATTAAATTTTGAGGGGCTTTGTTTGGCGGTCCGGACGGGACTCGAACCCGTCTCGCCTGAGGCGAGATGACAGGCATTTTACTTTAACAGATTGCAATCTTGGTTAATAATCCAAAATATATATTTTTTATTTGCACGTTTGAGTTGATTTTCTCTGATAAGTGCGTCTTTCTTGTTATCAAATTTTTGTAGGAAAACTAATTTCCAAGGGCGTTTATTTTTAGTATATCGGCTCAGGCCATTATTGTGTTCTTCCACACGTTTGAAAGGTCTGGAAGAGTATCCTTTGTAAAAGATGTTGTATTTATCAGAGAATATAATATAAACAAAGTGTTCCATAAATAAAAAAAGGAAGCTATTAAAGCTTCCTTAAAAAGCGGTCCGGACGGGACTCGAACCCGCGACCCCATGCGTGACAGGCATGTATTCTAACCAACTGAACTACCGGACCAATATTTTTTAATGAACTATCCCGTAAAATGGGACTGCAAAAATACACCCATTTTTTTTATCTCCAAACATTTTATGAAAAAAAATTATTCTTTTAATATAAATGCACCTGACTCCATAACATCCCAAAAGGGAACCTTTAATTTTAATGCTTCTTTTTTTAATTTTTCTTTTAAATATAATGGAACGCTACCATCTAATATTAGATAATTTATTGAAAAAGAATTTAATATGCTTTTAATGGAAATGGCTTTTTTTCCTCTGTAAATAAAGTAGTCTAAGGTGATTTTATTTTTTAGTTTAGGGAAGACATGCTTTTTGGGGTTAAGGATATAGATTTTGTGGTCATTAAATTTAAAAAATTCATTTTTTATAAAAAGGAAAGGCAGATTTTTGTCATTCTTGCCTAATGTTGTTGTTAACTTATCTAATCTATTGGAAATAAAATAACCTTTTGTTTGATATGACAGAATCTTTTTTTCTTTATTGTTACTTATATTAGTTACCAGCAAATGGCTTTTCCCCTTTTTAAAATCTATAGCTGTATATTTATTTATTGCAAAAATTATTAATTTATTATCTGTTAAATTTTTAAATTGCCATATACTACTGAATCCAAATATTAAAATTAATGAAAATATAGATACTTTTAATGATATTAATTTCTTTTGTGTTAAAAAAATGAATATAGATAGGATAAATGCATATATAAATAAAACTATAATCCAGGGGGCGTAAATATCTTCAATGGTAGACTTTGGAAGTCTTGATATCCAGTCAACTATTTTGTTTAACGAAACAATAAAAAAATTAAGTGTTTTTCCCAGAAATGCAGAAAATACAGGCAACCAGGAGAACGCAAATAAGGCTATTCCTGATATTACTATGAAATATGCTAGTAAAAATATTAATAGATTGGTAAAAAGGAAATATACAGGAAAAATATGAAAATAATGAATGGAAACAGGAAAGGCTCCGAGTTGTGCAGAAAGGGAAACTACTAATACCGACCAAACTATTTTCAGTCCTTTATATTTGATATAAATAATTTTATTTAATGGAGGATAAAATAATAAAATGCCTGTTACAGCAGCATAACTTAACTGAAATCCCACATCGAAAAGTAGAAGCGGGTTAGCAACCAGTAGAACAAAGGCTGAAGCTGCCAGCAAGTTAAAATTGTCGAAAGTTTTATTTAGTCCCTTACCAATAATGAAAAAGCTAATCATTACAGAGGCTCTTAAAACTGACGGTGAAAATCCTGTAAGAAAAGCGTAAAACCATATGATAATGAGTATTATAAAATTTTTGATAAATGTACCATTGGAGAACCGTGTTAAAAAATTAAATAATATTTCCAGAATCAAAAAAATAATACCTACATGCATTCCTGATACGCATAAAATATGAACAGCTCCTGCTCCTATATAACTTTGTCGTAAGCCAGGGTCTATCATTTTGTCATTTCCCAAAAGAATAGCTACTGCTACATCAAGGCTGTTTCCTTTTATCCCATTATGTTTAAGTATGGAAGTCAATTTATTTCTTAAGTTATAAAAGAAATATGTTATATTATATTTATCAGGTTCTCTTATTAATTTCCATTGTGAGACTTTTATAAATGCTACAGTGCGTATTTCTTTGTTTCTTAAAAAGCGTGAATAGTCAAATACATAAGGGTTTTTGGGCTTTTCAGGACTTAAAATTTTTGCTTTAACTATTATTATACTTCCGGGATGTATTTTTTTCTTTGAGGGATTTGTTTTTAGAAATACCATAGTTCTAAACCTTGGTTTCGAATTACCTACGGGCTCCATAATAGCAATAAACTTAACTCCCTTTACTGAATATTCAGGATTGGAAATAACTCTTGCTTTATAATATTGCTGATTTTTTGCAAGATTTTTTTTATTGTTTAACAAGTGAAGAGAAGTTAAAATAAATCCCATAATAAAAAGTATAGTATATAAAATAAAACCGGGGATCCAACGGGAGGAGTAATGTTTGGCTATTTTTTTAGTGGTAAAATAAACTATTATAAGAATAAATAAAATCCCAATATTAATAAGTAATAAATTATTATTAGTATAGGAGTCTGCAAAAAAAATTCCTGCAATAAAAAATAACAGAATACGAATAAAGGGTCTGTTTTTCCAGGGCATAAAGGTTAAAATCGTTGACAAGTACAATTTTACAAAAAAAATCGAACATTTCCAAATCGAAGTATTATCCTTACAGAGAAAAACTATAAATCAAAAATTGGATTAAAGTGATGGGAAAAAAGTGATTGAAACACTAAAAATATTTAATTCTGTAAAAGCTCTAAAATTACTTTTGCTGCTTTATCAGAGGCTCCTGATTTACCAAGTTTTTGGCGAAGAATGGTGTATTCAGAAAATATTTTTTTACGGTTATCAGGGTTTAGTATGTTTTTAAGTTCGGATTTAATATTTGTAACAGTTAGTTCATCCTGAATAAGTTCCTTTACTACTTCTTTATCCATAATTAGGTTAACAAGCGAAATAAAACGAATATTGACAAGTTGTTTTGCTATAAAATAAGAAATACTTCCTGCCTTATAACACACTATTTGGGGAGTGTCAAGTAATGCTGTTTCCAATGTAGCAGTTCCGGATGTAACCAGTGCAGCATGTGCATGGTAAAGTAGCTCATGTGTTTTATTGAAAATTACCTTAATGTTTGAATATTTATATACATTTTCCGGAACACTTTTCACTCCGGCTATAACAAACTGGTATTCTGAAAAATCAGTAGCAGCCTCAAGCATTATTGGTAATATTCTTGTTATTTCCTGTATACGGCTACCCGGGAGCAATGCAATTATTGGGCGATTATCAAGATTAAATTTGTTACGGAATGATTCATTGGAAAGGTGATCTTCTTGTTTTATTTCATCGAGTAGTGGATGTCCTACAAAATCAACTGATACTTCGAATTTAGCATAAAACTCTTTTTCAAAAGGAAGGATTACCATCATTCGGTTTACATATTTTTTGATAGTATATACTCTTGATTGTTTCCATGCCCATACAGTAGGAGAAATATAATATACTACTTTAAGATTTTTTTTATGGGCGAATTTTGCAATTTTAAGGTTAAATCCCGGATAATCAATCAGTATTAAAACATCAGGCTGGTAGTTTATAATATCTTTTTTGCAAAATGAAAGGTTCCGAAGAATAGTTGGTAAATTTTGAAGTACTTCCACAAATCCCATAAAGGCCAGGTCGCGGTAATGTTTTATGATCTTGCCTCCCTGTGCTTCCATTTTATCACCTCCCCAGCATCTAAATTGAGCTTTAGGATCTGTATTCTTTATAGAAGACATCAGGTTAGCACCGTGAATATCACCGGATGCTTCACCGGCAATTAAATAATACTTCATCTGTTAGTAATTTTTAGTTTTGTTGTCTGCAAATTTATTTGTTATAGAACAATATAAAGAAAGCAAATACCAAAAGTACGCTGATAATTAAAATACCTTTTGCTGTTTTCTCAAATTTAACTTTCACAAAATAAAAGCGCATTGGAATAAAATTTATTGCAATACTTAGTAAAATCCAGTTGTAAGGCTGTTGTAATCCATTCCATATATGTAGTGACTGTAAGAAAGCATCCAACACTCTAAAAATCAAATAAAATGGTATAGGAAGAAGTAGCCCGAATATTAATCCATACCAATAATTATTTTTTCTAAAAAACGAAATCATATTTTAAACTTTAGTTTGTTTACAAGGCTATGAGCCGTTAGGTCTGTCTGAACTGGAACTACAGCAACATAATTTTGTGACAATGCTTTTTCATCGGTATCTTCACGGGGATCACCATTTACAAAAGTACCTCCCAACCAAAAATATTGTCTGCCAAAAGGATCAAATCGTTTGTCAAATTTTTCTTCCCAACGTGCTTTTGCCTGATACACGGTTTTGATACCTCTTATAGGTTCTTCCGAACGTTTTGGTATATTGACATTCAGGCACACTCCTTCGGGTAAACCGTTTTCAATTACTTCCTGAGTAATAATTCTTATAACAGGATCAACATGACTGAAATCAGCATCCATATCATAATCATCCAATGAAAATCCAATGGAGGGAATTCCATCAATGGCTCCTTCAAGTGCTGCGGCCATAGTTCCTGAATATACTATATTTATGGCAGCATTTGAACCATGATTAATTCCTGAGACGATAAGGTCTGGTTTCTTGCCTAATAAAGCATGTTTACCTAATTTTACATTGTCGACAGGCGTTCCGTTGGTGATGTACTCTATATACCCCGTCTCTTCTTTTATTAACCTGGGCATTAAAGGGGTTTTAATAGTTACTGCATGGCTCATCCCTGACATAATCTGCTCGGAAGCTATTACTACAACATCTCCGAATTCTTTCATTAAGCCGGCTAATTTCTTAAGCCCTTTAGCATGTATACTATCGTCATTTGTTATCAGTATAAGAGGTCTTTCTTTCATTATCTTTTTTATTTGAGAAATAGTTTTAAAGAGGTTCGCTTTTTCTTTAAGTATTTAGCATTTGCAAATATACTGCTACTTTTTATTTGTTGGGATAATAAAAACTACAATACATGTTTTATTCAATGTTTTTTTATTTAGATGGATTGATTTATTATGATAATTTAGAATAAAAAAGTCAGTTTAAACTAATAAGTTATGTTTTTTAATAATTTTTTATCTAAAAGTCATGAATTCCGATTGAAAAGCTTTTTCTTTACCTTTGAGAAAAACTAAAATTATTTATTAAATGAAACGGTCATGATTTAATAATTATTAAGCTATACACGATAATGATTATTCAATCATGGTAAGTTCCATCTGACCAATGAAATATAAAATTATAAACAGATGAAAAGGAAATACTTTATTTTAATTTTGTTTTTTATTACTGTCATAACTGTAAGAGCGCAAATATCCAGAGGTTTTGTGAAGGAAAGTTTAGTGATAAACAGTAAAGTATTACATAAAAAAGTTACCTATTCTATTTACCTTCCTTTTGATTATAATAGTTCTACCCGCTATTATCCGGTTGTTTATTTGTTACATGGATTTACTGATAATGATAAAGGATGGATTCAATATGGTGAAGCTAATATGATTGCAGATGAAGCCATTGCAGAAAGACAAATTCCTCCTATGATTCTTGTTATGCCTGATGCCGGTTTATCTTGGTATATAAATAATTATAACAAAAAAGTTAATTATGAGGAATTCTTTTTCAAAGAGTTTATTCCATATATAGAAGCAAAATACAGGATTCTAAAACAAAAAAGATTTCGTGGAGTTGCGGGATTGTCTATGGGAGGCTATGGAGCATTAGTATATGCCATGAAACATCCGGAAATGTTTTCTGCCTGCGCTGCTTTTAGTGCTGCAGTATTTACTGATACCCAGTATATTCGAATGAGTTCACAACAGTGGAATAATTCACAAGCTGTTTTATTTGGTAAAAACTTAAAAGGAAAAGCACGTTTAACATCTGTTTTAAAGAATAATTCGCCTTTGCATTTAGTTGATAGCCTTCAGGTTCAAAAATTAAAAAGTGTACGCTACTATATCGACTGTGGTGATGATGATTTTTTGTCCATCGGGAATTCTATGCTCCATATTAAAATGATAAAACGAAGAGTTCCTCATGAATACAGAGTAAGAAATGGAAAACATCAATGGTCTTACTGGCGTAGTGGTCTGAAAAAAGGATTACAGTTTATAGGGACTTCTTTTCAACATAAATAATAGAATACCTAATTAGTAACTATAGTACCTATATTTTCTCCTGAAACAACTTTTAAAAGATTACCGGGAGTATTCATATCAAAAACAAGAATGGGGAGGTTGTTTTCTTTGCACAATGTAAAAGCTGTCATATCCATTACTTTTAAATTTTTCTTATAGGCTTCGTCAAAGGTTAGAGTATCGTATTTTTTAGCTGTGGGTACTTTCTCCGGATCAGCAGAATAAACTCCATTTACTCTTGTTCCTTTGAGCATTACATCTGCATGAATTTCTACAGCTCTTAGAGCGGAGGCTGTATCTGTTGTAAAAAAAGGATTGCCTGTACCACCTGCAATTATTACTACAAAACCTTTTTTAAGGTATTCCTCTGCTTTTCTTCCACTTGTTTTTTCTGCAATAGGATCGATAGAAAGACCGGAAAGCAGTTTTACTTTTATTCCCTGTTTTTCCAATTCTGCCTGTAAAGCCATAGAATTAATTACTGTTGCGAGCATTCCCATATAGTCGCCCTGAACACGGTCAAAACCCTGTGCAGCGCCCTGTACTCCTCTGAAAATATTGCCACCGCCAATAACAATTGCTGTTTGAACTCCGGCATTAACTATTTCTGAAATGTCATTACAATATCTGGTTAGAGTTTTAGGATCTATTCCGTAATTGTTATTTCCCATTAAGGCTTCGCCGCTTAATTTGAGTAATATTTTTTTATATTTCATGTGGGTATAATTTTGTTTTCATTGGTCACATGGCCATTTTGTCTTAATTATTTACTAAAATTTATATCAAAATAAATTGTTTATCTTGATATAATACATTTCTCACCTATATTAACGTTTTTAATATATGAAGATTCTTTCTATGGCAAAGATAGAGAATCCATGAAATGAGTCAATACTTTTAACAAGTATGATTTTTTCATAAAAAAAAGTGGAATTTTTAATGCAGTTAAAACTATTGACTGTGCATTAAAAGTTCCACTTAATTTTTTTATTGTATAATGTTATTAAAACACAATAAAAGAAATTAAACTAAATTTTTTATTTCTTACTGAAGAAAGTAGGTTTAAAAGTTAGCATTAACCATGCCCAGTTATTTGTGTTCTGATAATTTCCTCCTTTTAATGCCTGCATTGTTTTAGTGGCAAACATTTGTGAATATCCACCGCTAATAATGACAGTTTTTGAAAAATGATATCCTACTGAAAAATCAATTTCTGCTCCCAGATTGTTATTGTAATCTTTCCATGTTCCATTGCTTTGCTTAACGGAAACTTTTGCTGCAGCAGCATAGTAGTGTGGTATTAGTTTAAAGATTGTTTTATTTACTTTATAAATTAATGGTAAGTTAAAATCGACTAAACCATTATTATACATATAACTTCCAACATAAAAATAATCCATCCAACCATTAAATTTATGATTTGTACCATAAAGTGGTTTAAACGAATGATCTGTAAAAGTAGGGGTTTGATTTTTAGATGAAGTTCCGGAGAGATACTCAGTACCTATACCTAAACTAAATGAACTGGATAATGAATAGGATATATTTGCAGTATAGTAAATTGCAGATAAAGAACGATTAAATTTATTTTTACCACCCTGATAATAAAATGCTGAATTCAATTTTAGAGACTCTTTTTTATAAGTAACTCTGCCACCTAATGTTTGGCTGTAAACCACTTCCTGGCCATTTCCAATATTGTTATAGGCCATTCCATTGTTTAAAAATAATAAACTTAAGCCCAAATGTTTAAATTTACTATGATACCATATATACTGAAAAGTTTTGTAGTTATTTACGTTATAATCAATGTTAAACAAGGAAGCTTTAGAACTGTTGTAAGCAAATCCTATATCAAGTTTAGAAGTATTAGATGGTTTAATTTTAAAAATAAAAGCATCGTGGCTGCGTGCTTGCTGTGCCCAATTTACACTACCAAAAATTCGTTGATCATCGTAAGATATTTCTTGGCGGCCAACTTTAACAGCAAATTTATTAGAGAATAGTATTTCACCCCAAGCCTCATGAATAGCCGTGCCGTTAATGTCAGAAGAATTAAGTTGTGGAACATCACCCCACACACGAACGTTTTGAAGTACCAAGCCAAATTTAAAATATTTATTTCCATAAAAGGCATTTAACCGTGTTCGTTGAGAAATAAAATTAGCAGCTTTAAACCCATCTGGTGTTAAGGTTTTATAACCGTGACGATATTCATATCTAGGACGGATTTGTCCTGAAATGTTTACTGTTTGTGCAAATGAACTACCAATGACAAAGGTAAATATTAATAATAGTGATAGGAATTTAAATATTTTTTTCATTTTTTTTGATTTTATTTATTATTACTATTAAGATATTGTTCTGTTAAATTTCCATTATTAATAGAAATAACTTAATTAATTTATTTTTTAATGTTTGTTAAAACAAAAGAATAAAATATCGGTGTTGATATAAACATCCAACTTATAGACATATATCTTTTTTATTATAATCTTGTTAATATGACTTAACTTCACCACATCTGCGGCGATATATAATATGGCTCCTTTTTATATAAGCAATAGGAATACTCCACACATGAACAAGACGCGTAAATGGCCATACTCCAAAAGTCAAAAATGCTAATAAAACATGGATTTTATAAGTAATAGGAACGTTGGCCATAAGGGCGGGATCCGGTGAAAATATAAATAAACTTCTAAACCATGGTGATATGGTAAGTCTGTAATTAAAATCACCGGTTGCTGTAAGGTTATAAAATATGGTATTATATATACCAATGCCAATTACCAAAAACAATAATACGATAATAAATTTATCACCGAAACTACTGGTTCTTGAAACTTTTTTATTTCCATATCGACGAAAAAGCAGAATGAAAATACCAATTACAGTTGCAGTACCGGCTACACCACCAAAAGAAATAGCGATTTTGTGATAAACCTCATTATTTAGGCCAATTCCATTAGTAATAAAACTTTCAGGTATTAATAAACCTAAAACATGTCCAAAAAAGACAAATATAATTCCATAATGGAATAATAAACTGCCCCATCGTAACGATTTACTTTCAAAAATTTCTGAAGATCTTGATGACCAGTTCATTTGGTCAGTACTATAGCGGTATATATGTCCTACAACAGTAACTGCTATCATCAGGTAGGGAAATATTACCCAAAGAAATTGATTCCAATAACTCATAATAAAACTTCTTTTAAGATGAAACGATCAATAAATATTAACAGCCCTTTTAATAATGTTGCATAAGGGCTGTTTTGTTCTGCTAACATTAGTTGAATTTGTTCTATTGCATTACGAAAACGACTTAATAAATCTCTTCTTATTTTTTCATCAGCATGTGAAACAAATTCTAACAATAAGGGGAGATAATCCGGCAGCTCAGAAGATTCTAATTCAAAACCAGCGAATTTATAAATTTCTTTAAGTTCTACCAGAACTTGTCCACGTTCTTTTTCGTCACCTAATTTTGAGTAGGTAAGATAAAGATTGGTTTTGTCGTTAAAATCAAATGTTTGCACATAGTTTTCCTGTAATTTATTTAGAGAATTATTGTGAAGGTATTCTTCAAACATAATTAAATTCTCATATAACTCCGGTATTTCAATATCTTTTAAATCAGATTTCCACTCCAAAGAGTAAATCTCTTCATCAGGATATTGCATAAGCAAAGAAATCAGTTTTAATAATTCTAATTTTTCCATTATACGATTTCCCTTTATCAATGTGTTTTGTTTCCCGGCATGCATGAATCACATGCTGCAGTATATTCAAATCCTGTCATTCCCTGATCCTCATACAGTTTTTCATATTCTTCTTTATGTGAAGTAGGGATTACAAAACGATCTTCATATTTAGCAATTGCCAATAAGCGATACATTTCTTCAACTGTTAAGGCATCAATTCCGGCATCTTCCAATAATTTATTATCAAATGATTTACCAATATCCTTTGTGCGCATGTATTGGCGCATCAGTACCATTTTCTTTAAAACATCCCTAATAACTTTTTCATTACCACCGGTCAACAAATTGGCAAGATATTGAATAGGGATTCTCATTTGATCGATGGCAGGGAATATCTCCTTGATATTTGTAGCTGAAACATCACCTTCGAACATTTTTAATACGGGGCTCAATGGAGGTACGTACCAAATCATTGGGAGAGTACGGTATTCCGGATGTAATGGTAGTGCAATTCCTTGTTCGATAGCTAATTTGTATATGGGCGATTTTTGTGCTGCTTCAATCCAGTCGTCAGAAATACCATCTTTTTGTGCCTGTTTAATAACTTCCTGATCATTAGGATCTAAAAACAGATCCAGTTGAGCATGATACAATTCCTTTTCATCAGGAGTGGAAGCTGCTTCTTCTACTCTGTCTGCATCATAAAGTAAGATGCCAATATATCGTATTCTACCCACACAGGTCTCAGAACATACTGTAGGCAATCCGGCTTCAATTCGTGGGAAACACAAGGTGCATTTTTCTGCTTTGTGGGTTTTCCAGTTAAAATATACTTTTTTATAAGGGCAAGAGGAAACACAGAATCGCCAGGCGCGACAAGCATCCTGATCTACTAAAACAATACCGTCTTCATCTCTTTTATACATGGCACCTGAAGGACAAGATGCCACACATGCGGGGTTAAGGCAGTGTTCACAGATACGTGGCAGATACATCATAAAAGCTTCTTCAAACTCCATTTTAATTTCCTTTTCCAGATTCTGGATATTAGGATCTAAATGGCTTGTTTCTTTAGAGCCTGCCAAATCATCTTCCCAGTTGGGTCCCCAAGTGATTTCCATGTCATCGCCTGTAATTTGTGATTTAGGCATTGCCACAGGTTGGGATTTACCTGCCGGACTATTGATCAACGTTTCATAATCATAGGTCCAGGGTTCATAATATTCATCTAATGTTGGTAGGTTAGGATTATGAAATATATTTAAATATTCCCAAAATCTGTTTCCTGACTTCAGATGTAATTTTCCTTTATCTAATTTCCAGCCCCCTTTATGCTTATCCTGATTTTCCCATTCTTTTGGAAAACCTATTCCCGGTTTAGTCTCTACATTATTGAACCACATGTATTCAGCACCCGGGCGATTTGTCCAGGTGTTTTTGCATGTTACACTACAAGTATGACATCCAATACATTTATCAAGGTTCATGACCATTGCTACTTGTGCTTTAATCTTCATGCCAAATCACTTTTTTAAGTTTTCTAATAAATACTTTTATATCCCGTTGATTACCGGTAGGGCCATAATAGTTAAACCCATAACTAAGCTGTGCATAACCACCTATGTAGTGAGTAGGTTTTACATGGACTTTTGTAGGACTGTTATGAGTACCTCCGGTAATATGAGTAATCTGAGAATTTGGTGTGTAAATGGTACGATCCTGAGCATGGTACATATATGTTGTGCCTTCCGGCATACGATGAGATACTACTGCTCTGGCAACCACAACACCGTTTCTGTTAAACATTTCAATCCAATCGTTATCTCGGACATTAATTTGCTCAGCATCTTTATCATTTAGCCAAATGGTTTGCCCCCCCCTAAACAATGTAAGCATCCGTTCATTATCATAAAACATACTGTGTATATTCCATTTTCCATGTGGGGTTAAGTATTTTAACCCGATAGACTTTCCTGATTCTTCCGGAATTCTATCAACTTTTGGGTAGAAAGCTTTAGTGTGGAGCGTGGGTTTATAAACGGGTAATCCTTCTCCATACTCAAGAAATGTTTCATGGTCGATAAGGAATTGCTGACGACCTGTTAATGTCCTAAAAGGCACCAAGAGATCAATATTATTTAAAAATGGGGAATATCGTCCATCTTTATTATTCCCTGTAAAAACCGGAGTGGAGATAGCTTCCCTAGGCTGTGTGGTAATACTTTCTAGGGTAAAATGTTCAGCTTTTCTATCTATAGCAAAATCTTTTACCGGCATACCTGTTTTATTTTCCTCTGATTGCCAGGCTTTCATTGCAACACTTCCGTTTGTTGAACTCGATAATGTTAACATTGAATTAGCAACTTTATCGGCATCTTCTAAATTTGGTAACCCTTCATTAAATCCTTTATGGTGAACACCTACTAAGCTTTTTAATTTGTCATATTCTTCTTTTGCTGACCAGGAAACGCCATCGGCTCCAATTGGATTTTTTTCTGCTAAGGGCCCTAAAGAAACGAATTTATCATAAATATGAGTATAATCCCTTTCAACTACAACAAGTTTAGGCATTGTTTTTCCAGGAACAGGCTCTATTTCTCCTTTACTCCAATCTTTAATTTTACCCATAGGTTGTGCAATTTCTCCGGGAGAATCATGCATTAAGGGTGCTGCAACTACATCTTGTTGAATATCCGGTAAATAAGTCTTAGCCTTTTGGGAGAATACTTTCGCCAGATTTTTAAATATATTCCAATCGGATTTTGCTTCCCAGGGAGGGGAAATAGCCGGGTTGAATGGGTGTACATATGGGTGCATATCTGTACTGCTAATATCTGTTTTCTCATACCATGTGGCAGCAGGAAGTACAATATCAGAGTACAAAGCTGTTCCGGACATTCTGAATTCCAAATTCACCATTAAGTCCAGTTTCCCTTCAGGAGATTCATCGCGCCATTTTACTTCTTTTGTTTTGTTTAGCACGTTTGATTCAGTAGCAAGGACACCCTGATGTGTTCCCAATAGATGTTTTAGAAAATACTCATGTCCTTTTCCTGAACTGGAGATTAAATTTGCACGCCAGACGAATAAAGTACGCGGAAAGTTAATTGGATTATCAGGGTCTTCTAGAGAAAATTCCAGTTTTTTATCCTTTAATTCTTTTACTACATGTTGAATAATTTCCTCATTATTTCCAGCTCCGGCTTTATGTGCTTCTTCAGCAAGTTTTAAAGAGTTTTTATTAAACTGGGGATAGGAAGCGGACCATCCCAGACGCACAGACAATACATTATAGTCGGCAGGATGTTCATACCTGGGTTTATCAATGGTAGGAGAACTTAATTCACTCATAGGAATTTCTTCATACCTAAATTGGTCAGTACCAAAATAAAAATAAGAAGTGGCGTTTTGTAATCGTGGAGGTAATGACCAGTCTTTAGCAAAAGCAATTGTTCCCCATCCTTCAAATGGACGAACCTTTTCTTGTCCTACGTAATGAGCCCATCCACCGCCTCTAACGCCTTCAGATCCCGTTAATAAAACAAGATTTAATATTGTACGGTAGTTGATGTCTGCATGAAACCAGTGGTTAATACCACCACCCATCAGAATCATAGATCTGCCTTTTGTTTCAATAGCATTTTGTGCAAATTCACGTGCAATTTTAATAACCTGATTTGCTTTAATGCCGGTAAATTCTTCTTGCCATGCAGGAGTATAAGGTTGCAAATCTTCATAGTTCTTGGGGTAGTTTTTTTGTTCAGGCGAACGTGCAACACCATAATTAGCTAACATAATATCGAAAACCATAGTGACATAAAATGACTCGCCATTAATTTTTATCTTTTTCACTGGAATTTCCCGATGTAAAACCATTCTTTTTTCATCGTCGAAATAGGGTAAATTTACTGTTATCATTTGTTCTTCAGAACCGAGGAGAGTTAATTTAGGATCAAATTCTTTTCCAAATTCATCCACCATTTCCAGATTCCAATTCTTTTTACCTTCCCAGCGATGGCCTATACTTCCGTTTGGAATTACCATTTTGTTGGTTTTTTCATCTATTACAACCATTTTCCATTCATCATTTTCGACAGATGCATTGATGTCGGAAGCTCTCAGAAAACGGTCTACTGTATAACCTTCTTTTTGTTGTTTTAACAAAACCAAAAAGGGTAGGTCGGTATATTTTTTGGCGTAATTATAAAAATAATCTGTTTTATTATCTATATAAAACTCTTTAAGAATTACATGAGTCATAGCTTGGGCTAATGCTCCGTCTGCACCGGGGTTAACAGCCATCCATTCATCGGCAAACTTAACTGATTCAGCATAATCAGGACTGATAGAAATCACTTTGGTTCCTTTATAACGGACTTCTGTCATGAAATGCGCATCAGGGGTACGTGTTAGTGGAATATTTGTTCCCCATATAATTATATATCCCGCATTATACCAATCACCGCTCTCGGGTACATCTGTTTGTTCTCCCCATACTTGAGGAGATGCAGGAGGAAGATCGGCATACCAGTCATAAAAACTAAGCATGGAACCTCCCATTAGATTGAGAAACCGTGATCCGGCAGCATAACTAACCATTGACATAGCAGGGATAGGTGTAAATCCGGTTATTCTGTCAGGCCCGTATTTTTTTATGGTATATAAAAGTTGTGCAGTGATTATTTCGTTTGCTTCTTCCCAGGAAGTCCGTACCAAACCTCCTTTACCACGTGCGGTTTTGTAAGCCTTTGATTTTTCAGGATTTTCAGCAATTGACTGCCATGCCTTAACAGGGTCATTAGTTTGCTTGAGTGCATCTCTCCAAAAATTAAGCAGGATACCTCTCACATAGGGGTATTTTACACGTAAAGGACTATAGGTATACCATGAGAATGAAGCGCCACGGGGACATCCTCTGGGTTCGTATTCAGGCATATCCGGACCGGTAGTTGGATAATCTGTTGCTTGATTTTCCCATGTGATTATGCCATTTTTAACAAAAACTTTCCAACTACATGATCCGGTACAATTCACACCGTGTGTAGTACGAACTACTTTATCATATTGCCATCTGCGCCGATAGAAATCTTCCCATTCTCTTCCCTGGGAATTCAGTTCGCTCCAGCCGTCAGAATATTTTTCACGAGCTTTAAAAAAACGCATTTTTTTAAAGATGTATGAAGCTTTTTTATTCATTGGTTAATAATTTTTTAATACCATAATATTCAGATTAAAATTACAATGGTTGAATACTAATTTCTTACATCTTTATTTGAGAAAAAGAAATAAATAACCATTGTTATTTAGATATGAGATTTTTAATGTTAAAAATTTAAATTATACAGCAGCTTTCTTTTTACTATGCACTTTTAATAAAATGAATGATGTAATAATTGAAATTAGTGCCAGAATTACATAAACAATGAATCCTTTAGCATATCCTGCATCACCATATTTATCTATAAATATACCTAGTATAGGAGGAACTAAAAATCCGCCAAAGGCACCTAAACCACCAACCCATCCGGCGGCACCACCGGTAGCTTTTGGCACATATTTAGGAACTAATTTAAAAACTGCAGCATTTGCAACACCCATTCCGGCACCAATAATAATTTCACCAACTAATGAAACCCAAAAAGCATGAGAAAAGAAAATGATTAAAGCACCTAATAATACTGTAAAATAGCTAATTATAGCAATACGTTCTCCACCAAATTTATCACTGATGTGCCCTCCCCATACGCGAATTAAAGAAGAGAGTAATGAAAAACCAAATGCCATTAATAGTCCGGCAGTTCTTAAATCAAAATGGTATTCTTTTACCCAATAAGTAGGAAACCAAACAGTTAAGGCTAAAAAACCACCAAATGATGTGAAATAAAGTATTACTAAACCCCAGGTACTTGGTATTTTTGCTGAAATTTTTAAAGATTCCATTGTATTTCCCGAGGGAATTAGCTCTTGCCCCAATTCTTTAGAAACTTTTTCTGCTTCCTCCCGTTTAACTCCTTTTTTAATTAATTGAAAATAATAAGCATCATGGGTAAATATCCAGTAAATTGTAGTTCCAATTAATAAAAAACCTAACCATATTAAATAAGAAGTAGTTAACCCCCATGCATGCAACGCGATGGGTAGAGATATCCCTAATAAGCCTGGGGCTAAATTTCCTAAACCTGCATATGTTCCAAGTGCAATACCTTGCTTTTTCTTTGGAAACCAATAAGATGTTTGGGCAATTCCAGGTGAAAAGATTGCAACACCGGAACCGGCAAAAATTCCAAATATAACAATGTACCAATACATTCCTTTTGTAAGATGATCAGGATAATATAATAACAAAAGTATTGTTAAACCGACCATACCAATAATAGCTAAAAAGAATAAAGTAAGAATAGGTTTTTTTCCACCTGCTTTATCCACCCATGCACCAAACGGAATACGCAGCAATGAACCCGACAGGTTTGGAGCAGCTACAAGTAGTCCTAATAAAAACCCCGAAATACCTAATATTTCCTTTAATTTTGCAGCTACCGGACCATATAACGAAACTGCAGCAAATCCTATGAAAAATCCAAAGGTTGCCATTATTAATCCGGAGGTTGGCGTTCCTTTTAAATGATACTTTTGGATTAGATTGGTTTTACTCATTTTTTCTTCCATTGATTTTGAATTTTAATTAAAACATTAATAAAAAAAGTAATTAAATACTAAAAAGAGAATTTATTTTTTATTCTTGACAAATGTATCTTACTCATAAAATGACATTTAGTTAAATTCTGTAATTATTTATTTTTTGTAAAAATTGCTTTGTAAAGTTATTAAATAAAAACTTATGAATGGTTGTTAATAAAAATTAAAGATGCTGTTTATAATAATTATAAATTGTATTTTTAATTTTAAAAAATTATAATACATTATTAATCACATTATTAAGAATATAATAAAAAAATAAATATAATTAATTATATTTATTTTATAATAATTTCTAATTACGTTTATCAAAAAGTGTAGTGTTAAAACAATTAACCAGTTTTAAAAAAAATCAAATAAATTACCTCCGTAGTAATTAGAATATAAAATGAATAATGCGAATTATTAATGGTTAATCTCTGATTAATGTTGGATTTGCGGTAAGGATAGGAGCGGCAGCGAAGCCCTGTTATAAAGTTGTGAAGCCGGTGGAGGCGGGGCGACAACAGGAGCCACCGGAAACACCATGGCTGAACACTTTATAACAGGGCTGACTAAAGCGGATAGCCTGTTAAACCGCCATTAGGATAATAAAAAATCCCAACGCATAAATATGAATTGGGATTTTATAAAATTATATATGATCTAATTATTCTCAGGTCGTAATTTTCTTACTGCAGCACCTGCTTGCCACATTTCAGAATTATGAAGTTCTGAAAGCTCGGATTCAAGTTTTTCACGATAATTAGGTTGACGGTTAGCTTCGATTACTATTTGGGCTTCTTTGCCTGAAGCAACGCTATCGTAGAGTTCATCAAAAACGGGAGCTACAGCATCGCGGAACCGGTTTTTCCAGTCGAGGGCACCTCTTTGAGCGGTAGTGGAAGTGTTGGCGTACATCCAGTCCATGCCATTTTCGCCAACCAAAGGTAGTAAGCTTTGAGTAAGCTCCTCTACGGTTTCGTTGAAAGCTTCGGAAGGTGAGTGGCCTTTACTTCTCAATTTGTTGTATTGAGCTTCCATAATACCGGCGATGGCTCCCATAAGCACACCTCTTTCGCCGGTAAGGTCGCTAAAAACTTCTTTTTTAAAATCGGTTTCAAAAAGGTATCCGGAGCCAACTCCGATGCCAAGGGCAATAACTCTGTCTTTGGCTTTGCCTGTTGCATCCTGATAAACGGCAAAGCTGGAATTAAGGCCTTTTCCGGCTACAAAAAGCCGACGCAAAGAAGTTCCTGAGCCTTTAGGGGCAATTAGTATTACATCGACGTCTTTAGGAGGAATGATGCCTGTTTGGTCACTATAAGTAATTCCAAATCCGTGTGAAAAGTAAAGAGCTTTACCCGGAGAGAGATGTTTTTTTACCGTAGGCCACATAGCTATCTGGCCAGCATCGGAAAGAAGATATTGTATAATGGTAGCTTTTTCGCATGCTTCCTCAATATCAAACAAGTCTTTGCCCGGTGTCCAGCCGTCTTTAATAGCTTTTTCCCATGTAGGAGAATTTTTTCGTTGGCCTACAATTACATTAAAACCGTTATCTTTAAGGTTTAGTGACTGCCCCGGGCCCTGAACACCATAACCAATAACTGCAATGACTTCATTTTTTAATACATCCTGTGCTTTTTTTAGGGGGAATTCTTCGCGGGTAACGACATTTTCATCCATTCCGCCGAAATTAATTTTTGCCATAGTTTTGTTTTTAAAATTTTAATTATTTTTTCTTGCATCTATTTCTTCCAGGTACTGCAAAAGCTCTTTTCTTTGTTTTGTAATTGCGACTCTTCCTGAGCGGGCAAACTGCAGCACGCCATAAGGGTGCAATTTATTTAATAAATCTGTTGTTTCTTTTTTATGTCCTGTTTTTTCAATAACAGCGTAATCGGGTGTTATTTCCAGAAAACGTGCATTATTATTTCTAACGATACTTTCTATTTTATTACTTGACATAAGCTCACCAGTCTGAACTTTATACAATGCAATTTCCTGATAAATCAATTCTTCTTTTTGATGTACAAAAACTTTTAAAACATCAATTTTTTTGTCTATCTGGCTTGCAACTTTTTCAATCATTTGGCCTGATGTATGAACTACAATAGTTATCAGGTGTACTCCTTTCACAGCTGATTCGGAGGCTGTAATGCTTTCAATATTTATTTGTCTTCTTGTCAGGATGTTAGTTACCTGATTTAATAATCCGATATGATTTTCGGTAAAAAGACTTAATGTGAATTCCTTATTCATATTTTTGAAATTAATGATGAGGTTCTAAAATAATCTCTGAAACAGCTTTTCCCGGTTCTATCATGGGGAAAATATTTCCTTCTTTTTCAACAGAAACTTCCAGGAGAAAAGCTTTCTTTGATTCAATCATTTTCTCCACACTATCTTCCAGTGACTCACGATGTAGTTCCAAAAGAGCATCTATACCAAATCCTTCAGCAATTTTAATAAAGTCGGGATTTATTAATTTTGTAGAGGCATAGCGCTTATCGAAGAACATATCCTGCCACTGACGCACCATTCCGAGGAAGTCATTATTAAGCAAAACAATTTTAACAGGGATTTGATATTGCAGTATTGTGCCCAATTCCTGAATAGTCATTTGAAATCCACCATCTCCTACAAAAAGAATTACTTCTTTATCAGGGTTAGCTAATTTTGCACCTATTGCTGCCGGCAGGCCAAAGCCCATGGTTCCCATACCGCCTGATGTAATTAAACTATTGGGAGTATTAAACCTGTAGTATCTGGCAGCTGCCATTTGGTGTTGGCCGACATCGGTTACCACAATGGCGTTTCCATTAGTTTTTTCTGAAATCAGATGAATTACTTCACCCATTCTAATCTTCCCTGAAGACGGATTAGTTTCTTCTTTAATAACTTTTTCATATTCTTTTTTATCCAATTCTTTAAAAGATTCAATCCATTTATGGTGTTTATTTTTTTTTATTATTGGCGTTAAGAGTTTCAGGGCTTCTTTGGCATCTGCATTAATTGCCAGGTCGACGGTTACATTTTTATTGATTTCAGCTTTATCGATTTCAATATGAATAATTTTTGCTTTGGTGGCGTAATCAGATAATTTTCCTGTAACCCTATCATCGAAACGCATTCCTATAGCGATCAATAAATCTGCATTATTTGTATTTATATTTGGCGAATAATTACCATGCATACCCAGGTATCCTACAGATAAATTATGATTGGGAGGAAAAGCCGAGAGTCCGAGTAAAGTGGTTGCTACCGGAATATCAGCTTTTTCGGCAAATTCCAGTAGATCTTTTTCAGCTTTTGATAATAGAATACCATGACCGGCAAGAATCATTGGTTTTTTTGCGGCATCAATTAAAGCAGCAGCTTCTTTTAGTATTTCTGATTTTACTTTGGGTAATTTTGGATTGTAGCTTCGAATCCAGGTACATTTTTTATAATGATATTCCAGACTACTTTGCAGCGCATCTTTAGTAATGTCTATTAAAACCGGGCCTGGTCTTCCGGAATGAGCTACGAAGAATGCTTTAGCAAGAATATCAGGAATTTCTGAAGCCTTTTTAATTTGATAGTTCCATTTTGTCACCGGAGTAGAAATCCCGAGGATGTCTGTTTCCTGAAAAGCATCAGTACCAATTAATGTTGAGTTTACCTGAGCGGTAATAAATACTATCGGTACAGAATCTAAAAAAGCATTTGCAATACCTGTAACTAAATTGGTAGCTCCCGGGCCTGATGTTGCGAAGCAAACACCTGTTTTTCCGGATACTTGTGCAAATGCTTGAGCTGCATGGGCGGCACCTTGCTCATGACGTGTCAAAATATGAAGAATATTATCTTCTTCATCCATTAATTCGTCATAAATAGGCATTATAGCACCTCCGGGATAACCGAAGATTGTGTTTACACCTTCTTCTTTTAATGCCAGGACAACAGCTTTAGCTCCTGTCATTTGAATCTTATGATCTTGCATTTTCATAAGCATTTTTTTTATTAGTGACTTTTGATTGATTATCCATCTTGCGTATAATTATAAGTGCTAACTATTTTCAAATTTTCATATAAGGCGAATAGCTCCTTTGTCGGCTGAAGAAACCAGGTGAGCATATGCTTTTAAAGCCTTTGATATATTCCTTTTTCTTTTGTAAGGTTTATAAGCCTTTTCTTTTCTTTCTTTTTGTTTGGTTTTTCTGGCAGTTAGAGTCTCCGGGCTTACCAAAACATTGATTTTTCTTTTTAAAATATCAATAGAAATAACATCTCCATCTTCAATCAGAGCAATTTCACCACCGGCAGCAGCTTCAGGAGAAACATGGCCTATAGATAAACCTGATGTTCCGCCGGAAAATCGTCCATCTGTTATCAAAGCACAATCTTTATCAAGACCTTTAGACTTTAAATAAGAAGTGGGGTACAACATTTCCTGCATTCCGGGGCCGCCCTTAGGGCCTTCGTATCTAATAACAACTACATCTCCTTTTTTAATTTTATTGTCCAGAATTCCTTCTACAGCTTCTTCTTGAGATTCATATACTTTTGCTTTTCCTTGAAATGAAAACATTTCGTCTGAAACGCCGGCAGTTTTTACAATACAACCGTCTTTAGCAATATTTCCAAAGAGAACAGCAAGGCCACCATCGGTATTATATGCATGTTCTAAATCACGGATACATCCTTTTTCACGATCTACGTCGAGGGTTTTGTAATAGTTTCTTTGAGATCCCATTCGCAAACTGGGAACATGGGCGGGAGCGCTGGCGTATATTTTATGGGCTTCTTTGGTATGACTTTTTCGTGTAATGTCATTTACCTCAATAGCCTGTTGAAGTGTTTCTGTATCGATACGATGTACTGAAGTATTCAGCAATCCTGCCTTTTCCAATTCTCCCATAATGGCCAGAACCCCTCCGGCACGGTTTACATCCTGCATATGGTAGTTTGAGCTTGGTGCTACTTTACACAGGTTAGGAACCTGGCGTGAAAGAGTATCAATATCTTTCATGGAGAAATCGACACCTGCTTCGTGAGCAATGGCAAGTAAATGAAGAACTGTATTGGTAGAACCTCCCATTGCTATATCCACCGACATAGCATTTAAAAAAGCCTGTCGTGAGGCTATTTTTACAGGCAAAACAGTGTCATCTCCATCACGGTAATACTTAAATGTGTTATTTACTATTAATTCTGCAGCTTTTTCAAACATTTTGGTTCTGTTTTCATGTGTAGCAACAACAGAGCCATTTCCCGGTAAGGCAAGTCCCAGGGCTTCGTTAAGGCAGTTCATCGAATTAGCAGTAAACATTCCTGAGCAAGAGCCACATGTAGGGCATGCAATTTCTTCAACAGCTTTAAGTTCACTATCAGAAATGGTATCGTCTGCTGCCAAAACCATGGCATCTACCAAATCGTAATCTTTTCCATTTTTTGTCCCGGCTTCCATAGGTCCTCCTGATACAAAAACAGTTGGAATGTTAATGCGCATGGCGGCCATTAGCATTCCGGGGGTTATCTTATCACAATTGCTAATACAAATCATAGCATCAGCTTTATGTGCATTAACAACATATTCTACACTGTCGGCAATTAAATCGCGGGAGGGTAAGGAATACAACATGCCTTCATGACCCATTGCGATTCCATCGTCAATGGCTATTGTATTAAATTCGGCTGCAAAGCAACCTTGTTTTTCAATAAGTTTTTTTATTTTCTGCCCTATATCATGCAAATGAACATGGCCGGGAACAAATTGTGAAAAAGAATTTACAATTGCTATTACGGGCTGCTGAAACTGTTCTTCTGTCATTCCGTTAGCACGCCATAAACTTCTGGCTCCTGCCATGTTTCTTCCTTGTGTCGAAGTATAACTTCTTAGCTGATGTTTCATTTATATTTTTTTTGTATAAATAAAAAAAACTCCCCGGTGAGCCGGAGAGTTTTATATGTTTTGTTTATATTATAATCTCTCCACCTCACTGACTGTTTTCAATAAGCACGACTACGAAGAGAATAATAATATGTCCAATATTTGTGTTCACAACAATAAGTTATTTTGTTGGGGTAAAAGTAGAATATTTTTTAAAAAATCAAATTAATTGTATGATTTTTTTAAAAATAAATATTGTGAAGTCTTTTTTTTAATAAAATAATAATATTGTAAGTAATTGATTATGAATTAATAAAATACGTAAGTCATGTTGTAATATATTTTTTAATTTTTTTTGTAAAATTTTCAATAATATTTATGCAAACGTTTGTTTTTTTGAGATTTTCTTTGTATTGGTTTGAAATAACCATCAAAAATTATTAAGGATAAATAATTTTTTGAGTAAAAAAATAAAAAAGAAATATTTTTCAGTTATAAGTCTTTAATATAAACCCGTCTTCTTTTATGTTGTATATGGTCAAAATTTTTCCAATTGGCAATAATTTTATGGTTTGTTTCAAAGTTTCCTGTGCTTTCGATATATTTTATTCCGTCTTGTAACATTTGTTTTTGTATTTCAGCATACATTATTACTGCTACTCCCTGACTTTCATAGGGATCTTTGGAGCCCCCCAATAAGAAATCAAGTACTTTAGGATTTTTCATGGCTTTCATCAAATGATAAAACCCGAATGGGAATAATCTGCCATGGGCTTTTTGCATTGCAACTGATAATGAAGGGACAGCAACCATAAAACCTACAATTTCATTATCTTTTTTTACAATAACAACATATTTCGGATTAATTACTTTAAGGTATTTATCCTCATACATTTTCATCATTTTCTTACCGATAGGAACTACGAAAGGCAAGGGTTTGAAAGCTTCATTAAAAACCTCAAACATAGCTTCTGTATATGGAAGCATTTCTTTTGTTTTTTTAAACCTTACAACTTCAAAACCATAGCGTTTTTTAATCATTTCTGCCCCTCTTAAAGCTTTTTTAATAGCATATTCTCCAAGTGTTAAGCGGAATTCCAGCCAGTCAATTTCTTTTTTAAAACCATCATTTTCCAGAAAATCTCTGTAATAGGGCATGTGATAAACGGAAGCAACCGAGGGTAAATAATCGAAACCTTCAATTAATAAACCTTGATTATCAAGATTTGTATAACCTAAGGGGCCATGTATTTCAGTCATTCCTTTTTCTTTTAGCCAAGAGGAAGCCGTTTTCATGAGGGCGTTATAAACTTCTTCATCATCAAAAAGTTCCATTTTTGAAAAACGACCTTGTTTTCTTCCGGTTTTTTCAAGATATTTATAATTAATTATAGCACTTATTCTACCAACAGGCTTATCATTGCGAAAAGCAATCCAGGATTTGGTGTCGCTGAATTCCATAGCCGGGTTTTTGGTAGGATCCATTGATTTTATTTCATCTGAGATAATTGGAGGAACCCAATACTTATTATTTTTATATATATCAAAGGGTAATTTTACGAATTCTCTTTTGTCTTTATATGTTTTAACTTCCTTAATTTTGGTCATTATGTCAATATTTTAAAAAGATCACAAACATAATTAAATTTATTTTTATGATACTTTAAAAAAATAAAATAGTAATTTCATTTTTTATCTGTATTTTTGCAGTTCATCCAAGACTAAATTTTTACTTAAAAAAGTACTAATATTTACTATATTAAACAATTTTATGAAGCCAATAAATACAGACATTTTACTTATTGAAGACAATCCTGTTGATAGTACACTTTTTTTAAAAGCTCTAAGAAAGTATTCTTCTATAAATAAAATTGAAATTGCTGAAAAAGGAAATGAAGCTTTAAAGATGCTTTTTCAATTAAAGATTTCTCCAAAAATAATTATTTTGGATCTTGGTCTTCCTGATATGAACGGACTGGAAGTATTAAAAAAAATTAAAGAAAAGAAAATCACTAAAAACATTCCTGTTATTGTTTTTTCCGGATCTGACCTGTCACAAAATAAGGAGCTAGCCGAGAATTATGGCGTTTTTGAATATTTCATTAAACCTGTTAGTTACAATCAATATATTCAATGTGTAAAAAATATAACTCAGTTGTGGGAAAGAGTTGTCAATAAAGAAGGTGCTTGAATTTTATAAATATTAAACGTAATATATAGTATATGTTTTATTTTGCCCAGGTTGATAGAAATGGATAGTATTTGTTACTAAGAAATTAAAGAAAATAAAAAAAACGATGTTAAAAATTCTCTTATTGGAAGATAATAAAAATGATGTAGAATTATTACGGGTAAATTTACTCAAACAAATTGATGAATTCTCAATTATTAACGTTGATAATGAAAAAGACTTTATTAGTAATTTACATAATAGTTCCAGTGATATAATTATTGCTGATTATCGCCTTCCTTCTTACTCCGGGTTAGAAGCATTGGCTTACAGGAATAAATATTATCCTACTTTACCTTTTATTATTCTTACCGGGTCTATGAATGAACAAATTGCTGTTTCTTGTATGAAAGCCGGCGCTGATGATTATGTTTTAAAGGAACATATTAAAAGAATAGGTGCAGCCATTGAAACTGCTGTTCATATTAAAAAACTTGAGAAACAACAACTGGAGGCTGAACATAACCTGATTTATGAGAAAGAGTTATATAAAAATTTATTTGTTTTAAGTCCGGTGGGATTGATTATTGAAGATAGTAAGGGTGTAATAATTGATGTTAATGAAGCAGTTTTAAAGACAACCGGATATTCCCGTAATGAGTTAATAGGAAAACATATTAGTATTTTTGAGCCTGAACATGATTTACAAAAGGTAAAGGAAAATATTGATAAGATAAATAACGGGGAGACGTTAAGTCTTGAAGTAGTCAGTATTGGAAAAAACGGAAGCCGTCATTACACGGAACTAACAGAAACAAAAATTACTTTTCCGGGAGGTAGAACCGGGATACTTTCCATTAATAATGACATTACTCCAAGAAAAAAGATTGAAGAAGACTTATTGAAAAGTAATCAAAGTCTTGCAATGGCTCAGGAGATTGGAAATATTGGAAGTTGGGATAATGATCTTATAAATAACAAAATATATTGGTCTGATCAAACATTTAGGCAATTTGGTTTAGATCCTTCTAAAGATAAGCCCTCTGACAAACTTTTTAAACAAAACATACATCCTGATGATTTGGAAAAAGTTGAACTGGCAATTGAAAAAACCTTTAAATCACTGGAACCTTATGATATTAAGGTTAAGATGAGGCGGTCGGACGGCACAGTATGGTTTATGCATGCACACGGAAGAATTATCACAAATGATAAAGGGAAACCAATACGATTTATTGGCATCCAACAAGATATTACAGATATTGTAAAAAACACTAAAGAATTAATAAGAGCAAAAGAATCTGCAGAAGAAAGTAACAGACTAAAATCAGAGTTTCTTGCCAACCTTTCTCATGAAATTCGTACTCCAATGAATGGTATTATTGGCTTTGCGAGTTTGTTGGAGCAGGAAGAACTCCGTCAGGAAGAAAGAAAGAATTTTTCACAAATAATTATTAACAGCAGCAAGCAGTTATTAAGAATTATTGACGATTTAATAGAGATATCAAAATTGCAGACCCGGCAGGTGAAAACCTATGTTAAGGAGTTAAATATTGGGGATTTGCTTATAGAATTGTTTACTATATTTGAATTAAAAGGCAAATCTTCCGGAATATCCTTTTATGTTAATAATGCATTAAAGCCAAATGAGCAGATTATAATTACAGATGGCAGTAAAGTTAAAAAAGTATTGGAAAATTTGCTGGAAAATGCTTTTAAATTTACAAAAGAAGGAATGATTGAATTGGGTGTTGAAAAAAGGGAAAAGGAATTGGTTTTTTATGTTAAAGATTCGGGAATAGGGATAGAAAAAAATAAACAAGAATTAATTTTCGAACGATTTTCGCAGGAAGAAAAGGAAATATCCAGAAAGTCCGGTGGATTAGGATTAGGATTGAGTATAGCAAAGGAAAATGTAAATTTATTAAATGGAAAAATATGGGTAGAATCTGTTAAAGGTGAAGGATCTGCTTTTTATTTTGCATTACCTTTAGAAAAGAATAATGAAAATAAACCTGATTCGACAGAAAAAACAGACGGTATTATAAAAGATACTGGAAAACAGGTGGTAGTAGTAGCCGAAGACGAAGAGGTTAACTTTCAGTATATTTCACTGTTATTAAAAAAATATTCTAAGCCCTTAACTGTATTACACGCTAAAAATGGTAAAGAGGCTGTTGATTTTTGTAAGTCTGAAACTAAAATCTCACTTATATTAATGGATGTTAAGATGCCGGTAATGAATGGTTTGGAAGCAACAAAAATCATAAAAAAAATGTTTTCGGACTTGCCGGTTGTTGCACAAACTGCCTATACCAGGCCTGAAGACCGTGAGAGAGCTATAGAAGCCGGTGTTGATGAATTTATTTCCAAACCTTTTCAGAAAAAAGCTTTTTATGCACTGCTTGACAGGTTTCTGGATGAAAAATAAATATTCGTACTTAATTCTTAAAAGCTGATAAGGACTTCATATATTATTTAGTTTCAGTAAGAATCATGTCTTTATTTTGACGATGATAACAAGAACCGGACTAAATTTTGAATCGCCTTACCCCGGTGGCTGATTTTATTTTTCAGTTCTGTGTTTATTTCGGCAAAAGTTTGGTTGTAACCACTGGGAACAAATACAGGGTCGTAGCCAAAACCTTTATTTCCTTTTTTTTCTGTCAGAATTTGACCTTCAACAACACCTTCAAAGAAATATTCTTTATTGTTGTAAATTAATGAAATAACAGTTTTAAAACGTGCTTTTCTATTTTTAATTCCTTTTAATTCTGTCAATAGTTTTTCTACATTTTGTTCATAGGTAGCCTTTTCACCGGCGTATCGCGCAGAGAAAACACCCGGTTCCCCGTTTAGGGCATCCACTTCGAGACCGGTATCATCAGCAAAGCAATTTTGTGAAAATCGCTGAACTAAATAATGGGATTTTTGAGAAGCGTTTTCTTTTAATGTAAACCCTGTTTCGGGTATTTCATCATATAGTCCTATGTCGTTTAGAGACAGGATTTTGAATTTATCAGAAAGTAATTTTTTAACCTCTTGCAGTTTATGTTTATTATGTGTTGCAAAAATAATTTGTTCCATATTTATTATTTAGTACAAAAGTAGAAAAAAGAAGATTTGTATTATTATATAATTTTTGTCGGGTTAGATAATATAAATATTTTGTGGATTTCAGGTAGGGGGGGAAGTGGCAGCCCGGAGCAGTAAAACAGAGATTGTACCCGGTGAGGCAGGGCGACCTGAGGAGCCCCTGAAAAACCGTTGGTACAACCTGTTTTACTGTGAGGACTATAACGTACCACCCGGTAGGGTTAGCGGCGGCTTTGTGCGCAGGAACCTAACCTGCCAACTATAAATAAAACATATCTAATTAAAAAATAAATTATTTCTGCATATTTTGAGAAAAAGAAAAGTAGGGAAATAACAATTTGCTAAACCATAAAAAAACGGGAGCTGTAATTAGTCCGCCAATGACATCAAAAAAATAGTGTGCTTTTATGTAAACAGTTGCAAAACAAATTAATATGGCTAAAATAAGGAATATCCAAAACCAGATTTTAAATTTTTTGAAGGTTAGTAAAACCATAAGCCATGCTATACCTACATGTGAACTGGGGAATGCGCCGGTAGGGCCGTCGCCGGCTTTGTCGGCAAGGTTGACCAACTGACTGAAAATGCCTGAATGGATGCGGGAATTAAAAGGAGGTTTTAAATAATAAATGGGGCCTTCGGTAGGCAGGAATATAAATATCAGATAATAAAGAAAAAAGGAAGCCATAATAATAAAAATGACTTTTTCGGTTTCTGCCGGATATTTTATGTAAAATAAAATGGCACCCCCAAAAACAATAAAATAATAAGAGAAATATCCGAAGTTAAGTAACTCACTAAACCAATGCATAGAGAAATTTTTAGAAAAGGCAACGGAAGGCAAGTATCCAAATAATTTTTCTTCTAATCCTATAAACCAACTGTCAAGATAATGATGGACGAAAAGGTGATTCATATAGGCTGTTTCTTGAAAAAAATATGCCAGCAGTAATAATGGATAGAATAGATGAATTAAATATATAATGTTGCTTTTGTGCCTGGATTCCAATTCTATAAGTACAAGAATAAATATCAATATTCCCAACCGGATAATTAAATGACCTGCAACATCAGGCAAAAACCGGGCAAATATAATTTGAAAAGTTGCCGTTATCACAATGTAGATAATTGTAATAAGGTCGGCTGGCTGAAGAAAACTAAAGAGACGGGAATTTGCCGAAATAGAGCTTTTTATCATGAAAACAAGTTGTCTATTACCATTGTAAATAATTTTTTTTCTGTGAGGCCGTATGCACGCGCTTGTTGAGGAAGAATGCTGGCTGTTGTCATTCCCGGTATGGAATTGACTTCCAAAAAGAAAATTTCATTATCAGACAGGATATAATCAAATCGCACAAACCCTTTACAATCCATTTTTTCATATAAAAAGCGGGATAATGTTTGGATGTCCTCAGCTGTTTCCTGAGGTATAACGGCAGGTGTGACTTCCTCAGATTTTCCATGAGTATATTTGGCTTCATAGTCGAAAAAGGTGTTATCGGTTTTTATTTCTGTAATGGGGAAAACCAGTATTTTATTTTTATGGGTAACAATACCACAAGCAAGTTCGCGACCTAAAACGGCTTTTTCAATTAAAATGCGATTGTCGTGGGCAAAAGCGTTTTGTATGGCATTGTCGAATTCGGATTCATTGTTTACTTTTGAAACTCCAACGCTGGATCCGCTTCGGGAAGGTTTAATAAACAAAGGAAAGCCCAGACTTTCTATAACGGCTTTTTTGTTAAGTTTTTCATTTTTTCTGAATGAAAAACTTGCTGCTGTTTTAATGTCGAAAGATCTTACGAAAATGTTACAAAGATATTTGTTGAATGTTAAAACAGAGGCATCTACACCACAACTTGAATATGGAATGTTCAGCATATCGAAATAACCCTGTAGTTTTCCGTCTTCGCCGGGAGACCCGTGTATTGCATTAAAAACTGCATCAAAAGTAATTGTTTCGTTGTTAAAGGTTACGCTGAAGTCCTCTTTTTTGACAGGATATTTTTTTCCGTCAGAAGAAAGTAGTGACCATTGTATCCCTTTAATTTCGATTAAAAATGGACGGTATTTTTCAGAATCTATATTTTCAAATACCCTTTTTCCACTTTCCATAGATATTTCATATTCTCCGGTGTTTCCACCACAAACAATGGCAATATTTTTCATCTGTTTATAATTTTATTCTTCACAAGTAGTACAAATGTCGGCCATACTTATAATAAGCAGTTATAAATTTATTCAAAAATATCATTTATTCCTGTTACAAATTTTTACCGGCAATTTTAAGACAATAATTTTTACCTTTGTCCGGTTTTAAGTTACAGGTATCTGTTTATTTATAAAAAATAATGAAACAGGATTTTTATGTAGCAAAGTTATAAATTAAAGCCTTAATTATTACTAACCAAGATAGAATTTAGCCATGGGTTTCTTTTATTTTATGGGAAAGAAAAAGTTTTATTATAATTTAGTCATTGCCATTTTGGTTACCTTACTAATTTTGTGGGGTGTTCTGCAATCATTAGATTGGTATACGCGCCATGGAGAAGTATATATAGTACCTAATTTTACGGGAAATACATTGCAAACTTTGGATGCTAAACATTATAACGAATTTTTCCACTTCGAAGTCATTGATTCTGTTTACAGCAAAACACAGGCTCCCGGTTCTGTAGTTATGCAAAATCCACCTCCGGGTTCCAGAGTTAAACAGGGCAGAAATGTTTACCTTACTGTAGTTGCCAAAATGCCTGAAATGGTTAAAATGCCCAACCTTCTGAATTTATCCCTTAGGCAGGCACTGGTAACGCTTCATCAGAAAGGACTTCCTGTAAAAAATTTAATTTATATTAATTATTTTGCCCGCAATGCTATTGTTGATCAGTTATGGAATGGAGAACCCATTGAGCCTAATACGGAAATCCCCAAGGGAACTAATATTTCGCTGGTGGTAGGGAAAGGAAATAACCCAGCACAGGTTCCATTGCCTTTTCTTATTGGAAAAACTATGAAACAAGCACGCCGGGCATTACATTTCGCCTCTTTAAATGTTGGGGATCAGTATTTTCTCGACGGCCAGGATACTGCACATTCCAGAGTTTATCGTATGGAGCCTGAAGCTTTTTCACATACTCTTATGAATCCCGGTGATTCTGTTAGCTTATGGTATCGATCAGATGAAAATTTCAACTTTAAAAATTATATACAACAACTCGAATCAGATACATTACAAATGGATTCAACACGTATGGACAGTATCATGAGGAGCAACAGTGTTGTAAAATCAGATTCTCTTTCCTCAAATCATTTTTAATATTAACTACCTGAAAAAATTATTTTTCCAATCGGAAAAATCACTACTATGGAGCAAGATAACTACCAAAAAGAAGAACAAATAGAATTATATGAGCATTACAGGTTTACCATCGACCCGGGACAAGCACCCGAGCGGATAGATAAGTTTCTGTTTAACCGTATTCCTAACGCCTCTCGTAATAAAATTCAGCAAGCTGTTAAAGCAGGTAATATTCTTGTAAATAATACCACCTGTAAAAGTAACTACAAGGTAAAACCCGGCGATAATGTTGTGGTAGTACTTCCTGAACCTCCCCGGATTACTGAAATCCTTCCTGAAGATATTCCTCTTGAAATTGTATATGAAGATAAAGATGTTATTGTAGTTAATAAAGCCGCCGGTATGGTTGTTCACCCCGCACATGCTAATTATGATGGCACCTTGCTGAACGCCCTTGCAGGATATTTTAAAAAACAAAATAAAGGAGAAGTCGAAAATGGCTTTGGTTATCTTGTTCATCGTATCGATAAGGATACCAGTGGTTTACTATTGGTGGCAAAAAATGAAATAGCACAAACAAAGTTAGCAAAACAGTTTTTCGACCATTCCATTCATCGCGAATACCGTGCTTTGGTATGGGGCGATGTGGAAGAAGAAGAGGGTACTATTGAAGGTTTTATTGGCCGTCATCCTAAAGATCGCAGGCAAATGACTGTTATCAAGGATAAATCGTATGGCAAACCTGCCATTACGCATTATAAAGTGCTGGAGCGCTTCAACTATGTTACATATGTAAAGTGCCAACTGGAAACCGGTCGTACCCACCAAATCAGGGCACATTTCCGTTACATTGGCCACCCACTTTTTAATGATACACGCTATGGCGGCAATCTCATTCTAAAAGGCACTACTTTTACCAAATACAAGCAGTTTATACAAAATTGTTTTAACATTTTGCCACGACAGGCATTACATGCTAAAACGCTGGGTTTTAAACATCCTGCAAGTGGCAATATGCTAAGTTTTAATACGCCAATTCCCGATGATATGCAGCAGGTACTTGAAAAATGGCGGCAGTATGTTTCATTTCGCGAAATGCCTTAACAAATACTTAATAACCTGAGTTCGACTAAACTATAAATAGTCAGAAAATATTTATTTAATCTTTGGGCGGGTGCGGTGCCATACCGCAAGGCCAATTCAACCGCACCGGGCTGTTCGCTTGTAGTCAGCCCCGGTAGTATGTGTTCGGCCAGGCCGCATATCGCGGCTCCCTTGTCGCCACGCCTGCGCCGGCCTCTCAACATACTACCGGGGCTAAGCTACCACTTCCATCCCTCCCGCAATATTATGTTATGCAATGGAGTCTTTTTAAAATTATAATTTAAATAAAAAGATAAATAGAGCAGGTCTTTTCTATAAATGTTGTAATTGACTATTGCATACAGTATTAATATGTAAACTCGACTTTATAAAAATCCTGTTTACAATCACCTATTCTCTAACATAGTGGTCAGGATAAATTCTGCAGCTTTACCATTACCAAATATAGGAGGGAATTGCAATTTTTCACTCTCTTTACTGAAATAAGTATAAGCATTTATAATATTTTCTTTATCAGCATCTGCAATTATACCGCAACCTTGCTGTACAATTTCTTTCCATTCCGTTTCAGGACGTAGAATAATAGCCGGTTTTTTGAAAAAATAAGATTCTTTCTGTACGCCTCCCGAATCGGTAAATATCATCCGGCAGTTTTTTTCTAGCTTAATCATGTCCAGAAAAGAAACAGGTTTTATTAATTGTATTAATGAATTTTTATTGATTTTTTCATATAACTCAGGCCTTAAATTTTTTTGTAGCAACTTGGCTGTGCGTGGATGTAAAGGCAATACAAGTGGTATTTCTGCCGAACGGGTAATTTCATCAAAGGCTTCAAAAAGAGCATTAAGTCGTTTGGGTTTGTCGGTATTGTTATCACGATGAACGGTACCCAGAAAAAAGGAATTCCCGTTAAGGGAAATATCCTCCATAATTGTACTTTTATTGTCGGCTATTTCACTAAAATATAAACTATTGTCGTACATTACATCTCCACAATGAAATATACCCGGATGGTCAGCAGTAAAAGGTGCTTTATTGTCCGGATTAAAACCTTCTTTTATAAGATTTTGCAATCCTGTTTTTGTTGGTGAAAATAATAATGTAGAAGCGTGATCCGCCATAATACGATTAATCTCTTCAGGCATACTTTTGTTAAACGACCGTAGTCCGGCTTCTATATGTACAATTGGAATATGGATTTTAGAAGCTGCAACAGCTCCTGCCAGTGTGGAATTGGTATCACCATATAATACAATGTAATCAGGTTTTTCTTTTAACAGTATTTCTTCAATCCCGGAAATCATTCCTGCCGTTTGTTTTCCATGTAAACCACTTCCAATATTAAGGTTGTAATTTGGCTCCGGAATCCCTAATTCATCAAAAAATACCTGCGACATATTTTCATCGTAATGTTGACCCGTATGTATAATAATCTCTTTAATTTCTTTCTTAAAATTATTACGTATAGCCCTGCTTAAAGCAGCGGCTTTAATGATTTGTGGCCGGGCGCCTATAATAGTTACAATTTTCATGTATTTTTAATTTTATATTTCATTGGCCACATGTTATTTACCATAATTGAATAATTATTTTCCTTGCCCTGTGAAATAGCAAAAATTTCACAGGGTGAATGTTATTTATGGTTAATAAAATTAATGACCGTTTCCTCTTTGGAATATTATTGTTTATCAATTATGAAATTATTTTCAGTTTGAATTTTTGATTCCTCAAATTGTTCATCTTCGTTGGTTATCAGAATCATCATTTCTAACAAAAATACTTTTTTTTCCCCGCCTGCAAGTCCGTTTTTATAGAGTAAAGTAGTGTTTATTACTAATGGTATTTCAATAAGAAATAAAGCCATTCCTTTACGGACAGATTGACTAAAAATTCCAAGATATAATATTAATCCTATTAAAGAGATGCTGATAATTAATGCAATTAAAATTATTCGTGTTAAAAGGTTTGTTCTTTTTTGTTTTTTTAGTTTTTGTTGTAGAAGTTCCATGTTATCCACAGATAATTTCTTCAGACTGTTTCTTTCATTATAATTTAGAAAGACCTTTAGCTCGTTATAAATTTGCTGATATAGTTTTTCTGTATGCATCACAATAAAAAATGAAATTTATATTTTATTTTAATTTTTCTCTCACTTTTCCAATTATTGTTAGTTTTTTAGTTTCCAATTAGTAAGTCTAACACCAACTTAAAATTTCACTATAATCAATACATTTACCATTATATTAATCCTTCATCCGCAAAGCTAAAATAATTTTCACTACCAACAATAAGGTGATCAAGGACGGGGATTTCCAGTACTTTGCCGGCAGCGGACAGTTTTTTTGTGAGCTGGATATCGGCGGGGCTGGGTTTTAAGTTGTTAGAAGGATGATTATGTGCCAATATAATGGAAGAAGTATTATAGTCCAGGGCTGTTTTAAATATTTTTTTTGGATCGGCTACTGTTCCTGACACACCTCCCTGACTGATATTTATTTTACGTATTACTTTATTGGCACGATCCAGAAGTAGTATGAAGAATTGTTCATAGTATAAATCTGTTAGTTCCGCAAGAAATAAATCATAAACATCACGGCTACTGGAAATTTTATTTTGTTTTAATACCTTCTCCGATACTCTTCTTTTGCCAAGTTCCAATGCTGCTATAACACTAATTGATTTGGCATTTCCCATTCCTTTGTATCGGGAAAGTTCTTCCACGGTAAGTTTTGAAAACTCGATGAGGTTATTCTGTACAGCATCCAGCATACGTTGTGCCAGTTGCACGGCAGATTCATCACGATTTCCCGAACCAATTAATATAGCAATTAACTCGGCATTGCTTAATGTACCTTTTCCTTTTAAGAGAAGTTTTTCACGAGGACGGTCATCTTCCGCCCATAAATGAATAGGGTTATTGTTTTTTGTTGGCATAATAACAAAGGTAGGAATTTTTTATAAAAGT
>WGGC01000158.1 GCA_015491905.1 Bacteroidales bacterium
CAATTGATTATTGTTGGAATTATAATCCTGATTATGCGACTGTTCACTAATATTATTTAACTATTATGGTCAAATAGAAAGGAGATTTGCAAAATATTATTCTTGTAAATCTCCTTTAAAATTAAATTGAAGTATTGGGTGCTAAAATGTTGCTTTTAAAAGCTTAACCCATTTTTCGATTCTTTTGTTTGTAATATCGTCATCATCATTGTCGAGGTCCAAAGCCAAGCCTCTAAATTGTCCATTATGTAGGGCAAGAGAATCGGAAAATTCGTAGCCTTCGTTCGCCCATTCGCCTACTAAGCTTATGTTGTGATTTTTAATGTTAGAATATACTCTTTCCATTCCATCCACAAAGTTATGAGGATAATTAATCTGGTCTCCCAAACCAAATAAGGCTACTTTTTTTCCAAAAAAGTCTACATTATCAATATCCATTTGATGAAATAATTGATACCACTTATTATCGTCAGTAACATCTTCCCAATGTTCGGCTCCAACAGTAGAACTTCCCAATATTAAATTTTCGTAGTAAAACAAATGCTTGGGCTGGGTCACACTTAAATCAATAAGGTCAATTTCGTCTTCGTTGAAATATTGCTTGATTTTATTGGCGGCTTTTTCTACATTGCCCCCTTTGGGCCAAAAAAACAATCCTATTTTTTTCTTCATAGCTTTATATATTTATAGTTAATACTATCTTATTCTAGTGCTAAAATACTGAATACCAACAGTATATTTAATGTTAGATTAATAACTCAAAGATAGTAAATTTTTGTATGTACCGGTCCTATTTTTTATTAAAAGTGAATAGAGGTAATTATGAAGATAGGGCAAATTGTTTCATTGTATTATACTTTTCAAATGGCGTATCTAGTTTGCTGTTTTTTACAATGTTTTATACCAATAACACGTTTAAGTAAGTAAAATTATTCTTGTATAAGTAGTTTGTTTTCAATAGCTTAATTGGTGTTATTTGGGAGCTCTCTTTAAAAGATATAAAGCGATTATTGAGAAGATGATATTTGGAATCCACACCGCCACGAAAGGAGATAGGGTACCGTAAGTAGCAAAGACGGTCGATATTTGCATAAAAATGATATATGTAAAGCTAAGTACAATGCCAAAGGCTAAATGAAGTCCCATGCCGCCACGTATTTTCTGACTCGATAGGGAGGCGCCTATAAGAGTAAGTATAAGGGTGGCAAAAGGGAAAGCTATTCTGCGGTATTTCTCTACTAAATAAAATTTAATATTTTCAGAGCCTTTGATTCGCTCTTTTGTGATAAATTTATCCAACTGGAAATAGTTCATAACATCCATATTGACAAGCTGGTCGGAATAATCACTGGGGATAACATTAAAATGCTCAATGAGGGTATCTCCATGTTCAAAATCTTGTTTCCCATGGTCAAATCTTCGAATGGTATAATTAATAATTTTCCAATTGTGGGCGAGGGTGTCGTAAATTACATACCTGGAGTTTAATTTAAATTTAAGTGTTTCTCCATTAAATTTTTCCCAAGAAAAGTCATAGCCTCTCATTGCTTGATTGTCAAATCGTTCTACATAAAGAAGTTCGCCGGGTTTATTTTGGATATGAATATTGCGTTTGGTGTTATAATGTGTTTGAAAAATATATTTATCCTCAAATCTGTTTTTGATTACATTGGTTTGAGGTATCAGGAAATTTGCCAAATAGAAGGATAATATACCAATAAATGTTGCCGATATCATGTAGGGGCGTAGTAGCCGGTGAAAACTAATGCCACTGCTGAGTATAGCCACAATTTCAGTATTATAGGCAATTTTTGAGGTGAAGAATACTACCGCTATAAAGGTAATTAGCGGGCTAAACATATTAGTGAAAAAGGGAATGAAAGTAAGGTAATAGGAAAAAATAATTTCATGTAAAGGGGCATGATTATTAATAAAATCATCAATTTTTTCAGAAATATCGAAAACAATTACGATTAGAATAATTAATCCTATTGTGAAGAAAAATGTTCCTAAAAATTTCCTAATAATATACCAATCAAGTTTCTTCATATTTGTGCAAAACTACTATAAAACTGTTTTCTTTCAACCTGTGATTTTAGCGATTTGTTAAATAAGTTTGTATCGTTTTCCGGGTAGTGTTTTTACGAGGCCTTTAAATTCTAGAGAGAGTAAAATAGCTGCCGTTTTAGACATGCTAAGTCCGCTTTCAATACTGATAGTGTCGATGGCGTTATTTTTATTTATTTCCATATTGTCTAATATAATGCGCTCATTATCATTTAGATCTACAAATAATTGTTTTTGGGTAGTGCCAATAACTGTTTCTTTTTCCCAATTCAAAAGTTTTTTGATGTCATCGGCAGAATTAATAAGTTGTGCAATATTTTTTTGGATAAGGTAGTTGCAGCCAATGGAATTTATATCAGCCGGTCGCCCCGGAATTGCCAATACGTCTCTATTATAATCAAAGGCTAAATGAGCTGTTATTAATGAGCCGCCTCTTTTTTTGGATTCAACGACCAAAGTGGCATCAGCCATGCCGGCAACTATCCTGTTGCGCTGGGGGAAGTTAACTCTGTCGGGAATAGTTCCTTGGCGGAACTCAGTGAGTATTCCTCCGTTTTCCTGCATTTGATCTGCGTATTTTTTATTTTGTTGTGGGTAAATTCTATCCAGTCCATGTCCCAATACTCCCACTGTTGGCAGATGATATTTTAATGCCGCGCGATGACTGCAGGTGTCAATGCCATAAGCTAGTCCACTTACAATAAGAGTATCGCTGCCGCTAAATTCACTTAATATATTTTCGCATATTTCAAGACCATATTCGCTGGCTTGTCGTGTGCCTACAACTGATAATACTTGCTGTGCATTGAAATTTACATTGCCTTTAAAATAAAGTAGCAGTGGACTGTCAGCGCAGTGTTTTAACCGATTTGGATAATTATCCTCAAGAAAGAAAATAGCTTGTATGTTGTTTTTTATGATAAATTCCACTTCTCGCTCTGCTAATTTCATTTCCTGATGATTCTTAATCGAATTAATAACCCGATTACTAATACCAGGAATCTTTCCCAAACTTCTGCTCGATTCCTTAAATATAGCTTCAACACCACCACAATAGGCTACTAATTTTTTTGCCGTAATAGCTCCTATGTCGGGCAAAAGGGTAAGGGCAATCTGATAGTGTAGATGGCTATTCATGGATTTTGTGGTATTGAATTTTTTTTGTAAAAAAGATAGGTTAAAATAGGGATTTAGTCTTCTTTTTCCTTTTTTACTTCCGGATTCTCATGGGGTTCTTTATCTTGATACAAGAAGCGTTTTATTTTTTTTGTAGGCGTTTTAATAAATGGTTCCTTTTGCTCAAAGATATTATTTAAACGGGAGAACTTATTGACTTCATCGTTGACATTCTTTCTTATGTTAGCAAGAATTTTACCAGCTTCTTTTTCTGCTTCGTTGGCCTTATCCTTGAGGTTTTTAAAGCTTTTATTTATTTCGTCGTAATTGAGTTCCACACGGGCAACAATTTTTCCTTTTAGCTCATAGACTAATGATTCCAAAACCCATTCACTCTTATTAATGGCTGCCTCAATCTCTTCTGGAAATATATTCTCGCCACTTGGGCCTAGTATCATATTTTTTATACGGCCTTTTATGAATAGGTAATTCTCTTTGTCAAAAATACCTGTATCACCGGTTTTGAAACCTCCGTCTTCGGTAAATACTTGTTCGTTTAATTCATCAGCTTTATAATAGCCTTTCATGATATTGGGGCCATAAGCGATAATCTCTCCTTCGCCTGTCTTGGGGTCTATATTAATAAGCTTAAGAGTAACTCCTATTACAGCAGGCCCTGTGGATCCTATTTTGCATTTTCCGGGTGTGGTGCCAGCCAAAAGAGGAGAGGTCTCTGTAAGTCCATAGCCTATGGCATAAGGAAATTTGGCCTCGTATAAAAATTGTTCAACATCATGGTCAAGTTTTGCTCCTCCTATACCAAAAAATTTCAATTCTCCACCAAAAGTAGCCATTAAACGTTTTCCTGCTATACGATGGAAGAAACGGCGTATCGGTGATAAGCCGTAAAGAAATTTCTTTATGGGAGAATTGGTAAGCTCAGGGCGTACTTTCGATTTGTAAATCTTTTCCATTATTAATGGAACAGTGAGCATTATTGTTGGCTTTACTTTTTTCAATGCCGGCATTAATACCGCTGCTGTTGGAGGCTTTTTTATATAGTGTATTGAGGCAGCATGAGTTACAGGGAATATATTCCCCAAGGTAAATTCCAATGTGTGTGACATGGGGAGAATGGACAAAAATCTATCTTTCTCGGTAATGGCATAGGTATCATAACCTTGTATTGCATTGGAGACTAGATTTTTGTGCGTTAGAACTACTCCTTTTGATGTTCCCGTTGTCCCACTGGTATATATAATAGAGGCGATGTCTTCGGGTTTTATATTGGGGAGAATAAATTGCTTGATGGCTTCTGAATGTTCCAGGCAGAAACTCTTAAAGTTGCTTTCTTTTTTTGTTTCTCCATGCTGATGAATATGCATGGTGAAATCTTTGAGGAGAATGATGGTTTTGCCAATTATAGCGCCTTCGATATAGAGCTTGCGGTATAATGAGGATGAGATAAAAAGTACTTCTGCCTCAGAATGTTGCAATATATTTTCTACTTCTTTAGCAGAGAAATCGGGCAATACGGGTACTGCAACTGCTCCTATGCTTACAATGGCAAAATAGGAGATGAGCCAATTGGGACTGTTTTCGCTCCAGATGGCAACTTTTGTTCCTTTGCTTACCCCATGTATGCTTAGATGATAAGCTAGTGTTATAACTTTTTCGTTGAATTCTTTATATAATATATATTCCTCTCCAACAAAACAAAGCGCCGGATTATTAGGAAAATCATTGGCGGCATTCTCTAAAAATTTATATAAATTGAGATTGTCAATTTGACTTAAATCGTACATATTTATTTTTACGTTTAGTTCTAGTTCTTTGCAAAGATAATTTATTTTTTTCTCTTTTTACTCCTCCTTTGATATGCTTATTGCGAATCAAGTTTGTTTTTAACGTTTCTTAAACATATTTCTGTACTGGAAAATTGAAAAAAGTAAAAAAGTCTCTCCTTAAATTATTTAAAGAGAGACTTTCAGGAAAATTATTTTTTGTTGAGAAGAGGACTATCCAACTTCAACAATTACTTCTTCGCTTTGCCATAAACCATGCTTTGTACAATAGGCATTAGCTGTAAGTTTAAGTTTTTTCTTGGGAATAATATAAAAATCGACTTCCACATTAGTAGGTTCATTACCCATGGCGCCGGCAGTGAAATGGGTTTCTGCTAAGAAACGTTCACCATCCCATAATTGTATCCACTGAATATAATGGTCAAAATCATCGGGATGTTTATATTGGTCTCCAACACGTACTCTTACTTTAAATTTCTCACCAACAGTGGCTTTTGAATCACATAAAACAAATGCTGAGTGACGGTCGATGTAATCTTTTTTTGATTCTCTTTCGATCTCCGAAATGTCTTGATATTTATTTATTTTCATAATGTAATTATTTAAAGGGTTATTAAATACACTTAATTAGCTTAGTAAAAGAAGAGCCAAAGATAGTCTTCTTTTACTAAACTTTTTTATTTTTAAGCTTTTTTAGCTAAATAATCTGCTACACCTTTGTGTGATGCTACCATTGCCTCTTCTCCGGGTTTCCAGTTGGCAGGGCAAACTTCTCCATTTTCTTCGAAGAATTGAAGAGCATCAACCATTCTGATAGCTTCGTCAATGCTACGGCCTAAAGGCAAATCATTAATTACTGTGTGGCGTACAATGCCCTCTTTATCTATCAAAAATAAACCTCTATAGGCTACCGGTACTCCTTTGAAAGTGGAATTTCCCTCTTCATCATAATCGTATTCTCCGGCTAGTACTCCATAATTCTCTGCAATAGTTTTGCTTAAATCAGCAACTAAAGGAAATTTCACTCCTTTTATCCCACCATCTTTTAATTCGGTGTTTAACCATGCCCAATGTGAAAACTCTGAGTCGATTGAACAGCCTACTACGGCTACATTTCTTTTTTCAAACTCTTCCATCTTCTCTTGAAAAGCTAAAATCTCTGTTGGGCATACAAAAGTGAAGTCCAATGGGTAAAAGAAAAAGATCACATGCTTTTTGCCTAGGTATTGCTCTAAAGAGAATCCTTCGGTGATTTCTCCACCATTGATAACGGCATTAGTATTAAATTTTGGGGCTTTTTTTCCAATTAAATTTTCCATCTTGAAATTAAATTTTACTTGTTTATATTCTAATTAATTGTCTGTTCGTAATCTGCATTTTGCACATATTCCTTTTAAGTAGTAATGAGACTCAGTAATGAGGCTTCCTTTCAACGACTCAATCAGTGGTTGGGTATTGGGGATGTTAAAGTCAGATACTTTCCCACATACATTACATTTAAAATGACCATGAAAGCTAGTGTCAGCGTCATAGCGCGTTTCATTATCTTCGATGTTTATTACCATTACCAACCCATGCTTCTGAAATAGCTTGAGTGTATTATAAACCGTGGTTTTTGATAGTGTGGGAATTTCGGGTGATAATTGTGTATAGATATTCTCCACTGTAGGATGCTCATAACTTTTGGCTAAAATTTCAAAAATTTTTAGTCGTTGAATGCTTGGCTTTATGCCCGCGTCCCTTAAGTATTGCCCTACATTTTCTATCTTTAATAACATTCTGTTTTCAGATTTGTAATGATTGCAAATTTATACTTATTTCAAATATGAATTACATAAAAAGTTTAAATTTTATTAAATAATAGTTAAGTTCTTAAAATTCATACACTTAAAAAATATGTATTTTTTTGTAACCTATTGCTCTATTATTAGTAATATTACTTATTCGTTTTAGGGATATGGTATTTTTTGTATTTTCGTCCCTGAATATTTATGCTCAATTATCAATGGATATTAATAAAGAACATGCGTAGTAAAACAATAATAATCAGTATTTTAATATTTTTAGGTGTCTATTCTATTAATCTCAGGGCGCAAACTGTTTACGGTTTTGATGAAGCTTGGAATGTTAGTGCTTATGTGGGCTCTTCCAATTTTCATGGCGATTTGTCGGATAATACCAATAACTTTATGAATAATACGCCCTTTAGTAAATATTTTTATCAGGATAGGAGAATGGGGGTGGGAATTTATTTTGATAAGATGTTTACTAATGTTTTTGGTGTAAGAGGCATCTTGATGTACTCTTCGATGAAAAGCACCAAAGAATCAGTGAAAAAATATTTTACTGGTGATGTATATGAATATTCTTTGGCAGCTTATGTTGATTTGACTAATTTATTTCTTGGATATGACAGGCATCGTTTGTGGGATGTTTATACTTTTGTAGGAATAGGCTATAGCGAAACAAGGGCTTTGGCTTATAATATGAAAACGGGAGATGTTATTGGCAGTACAGGATATCGTATTGTTAAGCCTGGTCGTGGGCCACAACGTATGACAGAAGTTGTCATTCCTGCCGGGCTTGGAGTTAAGTATAAGTTTGCTAAATCTGCCAACGTTTTTGTTGAATTTACAAGGCATTTTGTGCATACCAATAAATTGGATGCTTATCCGGTGGAAGGAACCACTTTTGAGAGTCTTGGTTTGATTAGTCTTGGCTTAAGTTATGATTTTACGCTGCCGGCACATTGGCATACGCAACGCAATCCTCGTTATAACGGTAAATCCCCTGATCCTTCCATTAGGGCTTACAATAAAAAGAATCATGTTGTGATGAAAACGAAGGCTTATAAAAGAGCTAAAAAAATGCGCCGTAGGTATGGCAGAAAACGATTTAGACATCATCGTTGGTAAAGTCATTAACTATTAAGAATAGTTGTATTCCCAAAATAGGGTATTTGCTGTATGTGTAATATAAACGGTAAATA
>WGGC01000159.1 GCA_015491905.1 Bacteroidales bacterium
CCTCCCCCTACACCCTCTTGCCTGAGGCAAGACAAGCTCTCCAGCGGGGGACATTAAGGTCGGTATTATTGTAATTAAATTGATTCTTCTTTGATTTTGTTTACTTTTTACTTTGAGATTTAGCTGTTGGCTTTTGGCTGTTGGCTTTTGGCTTTTGGTCTTTAGCTTTTAGCTTTTGGCTTTTAGCTTTTGGCTTTTAGTCTTTAGTCTTTAGCCTTTAGCCTTTAGCCCTTGGTCTTTGGCTTTTGGCTTTAGCCTTTTATAAGGCTAATGTTTAAAGCTAAAAATGTTTTTAATAGTTTTTAAAATTATCCTGAGATCATTATAAAATGAGTAATTTTTCACATATTTTATATTCAGGTTTAATTTTTCTGGTAAAATTTTCTCATAATATAGCTTTTCGGGTTCCGGACTTTGTGCCAGAATATTTTCTTCATTGATATACTTTATGGAAGCAGGATCTGTTAATCCGGGTTTTACCTTATGCACGACCTTCCATTTTTCCGGGTATGTGGAAGTCCATTTTTCTACTTCAGGACGTGGGCCTACTACTGACATGTCTCCTTTTAAAATATTCCATAACTGCGGTAATTCGTCGAGTTTTAGTTTTCGTAAAAATGATCCTGCCCGTGTTATACGAGTCCGGTTGCCGGGTTCAAAGTGATGATGCTTATCTTCCCGAAGCGTCATAGTTCGGAATTTATATATCGTAAACGGTTTTCCGTTTTTACCTATTCTTTTCTGCAAGAAAAACGGACTTTTTTGTTTACTTAGATAGAAACCGGAAATGATTAGTATAAAAACCGGAGAGAGTATAATTATACTGCTTATTGAAAAAAGAAGATCGAAAAATCTTTTTTGCCAATTCATTGCCGGATATTTTTACTTTTCAGGCTTGCTTTCAATATTCATCAATATTTTCACCAGTTCAATTGAAAACCCTACAAAGGCTCCTATTATGATAAAACCCAATAGTATCAATGTTGTTTTAGGGGCACTTTTTTTAAGCGGTACTTTTGCAGGTTCAATAATGGTAAAAACAGGAGTTCTTTCCTGGACTTCAATTTTAGATTTTTCAAGCATGCGTGCCAGACTGGTATATAGTGTTGTTGCAAGGGTATAATCTTTTTGCAGCCTTTCACGCTGGGAGTTTACTGTTGCTAAAATTACATTATTATGACTGTCGTTAAAGTCGGCAAGTTTTTTTTGTGCCCGGTAATATTTTCTTTTGGCAATATTATATTGCTTTTTAATAAAAGCCAGATCTTTTTTTGCTTTTCCTGTATTGTAATTAATTACATATTCTTTTAATGTGTTAACAACAGAATCTGCTAAAACCGCTGATACTAAAGGGTCTTGTGCTTCAACACTAAGTGTTAATATTTTACTTCTGCCTCCCAAAAGCTTATCTCCTGATTTTTGAACACTTACATGAATCATTTCTTCAAGTGTTTTTAATAAATCTGTTTGGGTTTTATTTAAATGCAGCACATTTTCATTTGGGATAAATTCAGTGTTAAAAGGATTATTATTTTCCGTGTTGCTATTGAAAATATTAAAAAACCTGCCTGCAACTGATGGGGACGTATGTTTAATAAGATACTCGGCAAGAGGCATTTTTTTATTTTTTTTGGATATTGTTACCTGCTGGTTCATTACATCCAGCAGGAAAGGCGTACTTTTAATGACTTCAGGATAAACATCAGGAGAAAGCACGTCAGAACCTGAAGATCCTCCGATATTCAAACCCATAATACTTCCCATATCAATTCCCGACAGTCCTCCCAGTTGCCCCAGTAAGTTAGATGCACCGCTCTTTTGCTGTGTCTCTGAAAGTAATGTTACTTTGGTGGAGTATGTTTTAGGGGTAATAAGCACAATGAGAATGCCAATTATAAGACCTATGCCCATAGACAGATAAATGGTTTTTTTTCCTGACTTAAGGCGCAGGAATATATCTTTAAAAGTCATTTCTGTAATTGCAGGAATATGGTCTTGTTTATTATTTTCCATGTAGTTTTAAAAAGGTTTAATTGTTTTTGCAATTGTTAATAAAACCAATGCCAGGGAAGCCATTGAAGAACTCAGTCCTACCGCCGTAACAACATTCATTCGGCCATTATTCTTTTTCTTTGCAGGAATAATTATCTCTGCTCCTGGTTCTACAGAAGGGTATAATTTAAAAAACAGAAAATTAGATGTTTTTTTAACAGAACCATTGGCATAGATAATATAAATATTTCGCCTTACCGCATTTTTTGTAAATCCTCCGGCACTGGATATATATTCAGACAGAAGCAGTCCCTTTTGATATGGTATAACATTGGGACGATATACGGCTCCCGATACAGTTATCGTTTGAGATCTTTTTAGTATTTGAAGAGAATCTCCCGGCTGCAGTTCCAGGTCTGCCATTGAGCCCGGGTGTTTAAGGATTTTCTCCAGATCAACGCCTATAATGTAATACTGTTGATTGGCAGATATAATTCTGTTTTTCTCTTTTTTGTTAACGCTATTAATTGTTTTAAGAGCTTTTTGATGTAGTAATCCGTTTTTTTTCATTCGTATCAAACTTGCTCCCTTGAGATATGCCAGTGGGGTAAGATTCCCAGCTTGTTGTATTAACTCTGAGATTCTTTCATTTCTTGAGTTTAAAGAATATTTCCCCGGGAAATTTACTTCTCCACTTATGGATACCAGCTGCTGCGGAATATAATTTGGAGATTTCCTAACATAAATCTGATCGAAAGGGGAAAGAATAAAGTTTTTTGCACTATCGGAAAGCTCCAGGTTTTTATATATTTTGAAACTAAAAGACCTGGATATTTCATTAGTATTTTTCCCGGAAAGGGTATCTACTATTCTGCGTGCAATGTTAACATGTGCTCCTGCAGCCGATTCCAAAAAACCACCGGCAGAAATAAGCACGTCAAGTAACCTGATGTTTTCGGTATAAGGGTAAACTCCGGGCCTGGAGACTTGTCCGTTTACCTGGATGGTGGACTTTTCTTTTAAGTCATACAGAGAAGGAACATATATGGAATCTTCCCGCTGCAGAATAAATTGTTTTCCCTTATTGATTAGATTATTCAAATTTACGGATAGCGCTTTTCTTGTTAAATCTTTAGTGAGCCTGTACACTACAATTCTTTTTTTATAGGCATCCAGGCGAAAACCATTTGCTTCTGAAATAATACTTTGTAAGGAGGTTTGCTTGTTAACAGCATATTGTCCCGGCATCATAATGGCTCCGGTGATGAGAACCCTGTTTTGATACCTGTTTAAAACAGAGTCTACAATTACCAAATCACCATTAAATAGTTTGGTGGTATCCTGCTGATTATTTCCTACAACAAGAATTTTCTTTTCCAGAGGTGTCTTCCTGATAATTTTTATTCTCCTGGTATAAGCTTTTCCGGTAAAACCACCTGAAAAATGTATCAGGTCTTCCAGGGTTTCACCCGGCTTCATATCGAAAAATAAATTTCTTTTTACCTGCCCTTTAATCTGAACACGGTCTTTATATGGGGAAACAAAGATGATGTCCTCATCTTGTAAACGCATATTTCCTTTCAAGATACCATTAAGAAGGAAATTGTAAAAGTCGAGAATAGCGATGGTTTTGTTATTACGGATAATTTTCACATCCCTTAATGACCCATCGGGTGAAGGACCGCCGGCGGCATACATGGCATTAAAAACAGATGCCAGAGAAGAGAGATTATAGGTTCCCGGAAGTGTTACCTCTCCTACAATATTTACACGGATACTCCTGATGCCACCAAGGCTTATCTCCATAAAGGTATTGCCCTTTTCAAGTCCGGAATAAATAGTAGTGAGATATTTTTTAATTTTCTTTGTTGCTTGTCCTATCGTAAGTCCGCTAACAAATACAGGTCCGACTTTTGAAATAATTATCTTTCCCTCAGGAGAGACAATTTCCTGATAGTTTTTTTGAGATGCTCCCCATACATCAATATTCAAAATATCTCCCGGGCCCAGCTGATAGTCTTTGGGGGTGGCAATGTTCACTCCCGGATTGAAGGTAAGGTCGGGATTGGTAAACAGTGAAAAACCAAATATCCGACGGTCAACAGCTGGTATTCGTGATGAAAGTCGCTTCCCTGCCGCTGTCGGGTATTGTATGTTTTGATTTGGAATAACTTTTTGATTTGAATTTCCATTTTTACTTCCCGATGATTTAATGGCATTTAATATCTCAGCCCTGGTTTTTATCTTGTCTATCTCTGCCTGCGACATTCCTTTAGCTCTTGCCAGTGCTTCAATTTGTGAAGGAGACATCCCTGAATCGAGGGCTTTTTGCATTAATAATTTAATCTGCTCATTAGATAGTTGTTCTGATTTTATACTGCTAAGGTTTGTCTTTGAGGTAATCGACTGTGCATTTAATTCACTTAAATGTATAATATTAAAAATTAAGAACAGAAAGAGAAATGTTATAATCCTGGCTAAACGCATATTATGAGTTTGAATTTTCAAAATTTTCAGGGTTAAAATTAATCAATTTATTTTAATGACAAATCTACAACTTGTTTTTATGAAACGTCCATGATTGAATAATTATTAAATCACACATTAAAAATCGTAATACAAATCTTTGTCGATTAGTTTTTTAAAGCGTGATTTATCACGTTCTCTGGTATCACCAATTATTTTTGAAGGGTTACCGGTAACAATGGCGTAGTCGGGTATATTTCCGGAAATTACACTTCCGGCACCAATAATACAGCCTTTTCCAATTGTTGCTCCGGGTAAAATTACCGAAGACGTACCAATAAAAGTATAATCACCTATGGTAACCGGCTTTATCTTATATCCGGGTCTGTTTTGTGGTGATTTTTTTATAAAATCTTTTCCTGCCAGTCGTATTGAATCCTGACTACTATGAGAATAAATAACACTATGAGAGGATATCTGAACTCCTTCTCCGATGTTCACTTCTCCTGTTCCATCCAGTAATGTATAATGCCCTATCCACACATGGTCGGCGATATTCAATTTTCTTTTGTTAATAAATTTTGCGGAAGCACTAAAGCGGGTATGTTTTTTAAACTTCCTGTCTTTCCTGTTATAATAACCATAAACCATAAAAGTCCCCGGGAAAACAGCTGCTACATGCAATATTCCTGAAATAAAAACTCCCAAAGGGGATAGATATAATTTTTTTAACATTTTAACGTAACAAATTATTGAGCATCTCTTTATATACCGTCTCTTTATTGAGTACCGAGGTTGCTACGAAATTACTGTTTTTTTTCATTTCATCAAGTAGTCCGGGAGTATCCAGCAGTTCTTCTATTGCATTTTTAAATGACATCTCCGAGTGGCCAAAATTACGACCTATATTATAATGGGAAACGAGTTCTTCCATTTCACCGGTAACATTGTTTAAAACAGGCAACCCTGAGCTAAGGTAGTCATTGAATTTGTAGGAATATGCAACCCTGGAGCCTTCTTTAAAACTATTCACAGCAATGTCTGAATGTGCAAGGTAGTTCAGGTAATCGGAATACTTTAGGAAACCTGTTACTTCAATATTTAATTTATGTTGATCCCGGAATTTTAAAATTTTATCAGACTCCTGTCCTCCTCCAATAAAAATAAGTTTGATATTTTTCCTGTCCTCCGACAATAATTTAAATCCTTTAAGGATAATTTCAAATTCATAACTGTTCCCCAGCATGCCTCCAAAACAAATCCATATTTCGTTTTTTGTTTTATTTAAGATTAGCTTACTTTGAGATATTTGTTTTTTAAATTCACGTACTCCGGTTCCCAGATAAACGGGTATGGCTTTTGTTTTTTTATTAAATTGCTGTGCATACCGTGCATAATCTGCTGACCCTGCATATAATTGATCTGCCGACCGGTAGGATTTTATTGCAAGTAATTTCCAGGGATATGTGAGTAAACTTAAAATTTTCTTGTATCGCGAAATAACAATGAATGATTCCGGCCACAGGTCTATGACGTCTATAGCCAGAGGGATTTGGTTTTTCTTGCAATACCCCGCTGCGGCAATGCCTGCTGTTACTGCCGGCACAACACAATATACTGCTGTGGGATGGTTTTTTTGTTTTTTAAGATATTTTCGTAAGCGGATTGCAAAAATAAGATGACTGAATAAACGTCCCGGACTTATGTTTTTTTTATATTCCGGAACAGGAATAAATGTAATGTCTGCAGGATGCTCTTCTTTTCGATGTTTTTTCTTTGTCCGGTGATTGAAGTCAGTGGTGATAAGTTCGACTTCAGCATTTTTTTCCTTGAGTAAATTGTATACGGTACTGATACGGATGTTATCCGTTTTTTCATAGTAAAATAGAGAAATGATAATTATTTTTTTATTGTTCACTTTGGGGGTTTTAAGTTTAAAGTTTATTAGCCTTTGGCTGTTGGCTGTTGGCTGTTGGCTATTGGCTTTTGGCTGTTGGCTATTGGCCTTTGGCTATTGGCTGTTGGCTGTTGGCTTTTGGCTGTTGGCTGTTGGCTGTTAGCCTTTGGCTGTTGGCTGTTAGCTGTTGGCTGTTGGCTGTTGGCTGTTGGCTGTTGGCTGTTTATGGTTATCTTAATCTGGAAATTAAATTATTAATTTGTTTTTGAATAATTTCCAATGTGTCCAATAATTCTTGTAATCTCTTCTTTGGTAAATAGTTTAGTTGCTCTGCAATAATTAATTGTGTTTCAACTTCAAATGCTGAGCCCAAAAGCTAACAGCTAATCGCTAAAAGCTATTGGCTATTGTCTGGGAGCGGTGTATAGTCATCTTAATTTCAGGTTTTGATTGTGCAAATTCAGCTTCTCTTACTAACGCACCTATTGCAGTTCCTGATTTTAAAAACTGTATTTTTCATTTTTAGTTTTTCATTTTTCATTATTCTTCTCTTTTCTCTTTGAGTTTGCTAAGGCCAACAGCCAACAGCTAATCGCTAAAAGCTATTGGCTATTGGCTATTGTCTGGGAGCGGTGTATAGTCA
>WGGC01000160.1 GCA_015491905.1 Bacteroidales bacterium
ACTGCCATGCATTGTTATGAAATAAGGTATCAGCTTTTAAAATTGCATTTTGATATTGCAGATTTATTTTTTCAGCAGCTGCCAGAGTTTCTAATTTTTGTTGAATAATTTTTAATTTTTGGGAAGGATAAGTTGCGTTTGGTTTGGCTTCAAGAGCTTTTTTATAAAAGCTTTGGGCACTTGTATATTTGGAAATTTTAAATAAACTGTCAGCAGTATGAATAAAAGCTGCATAACGAGCTTTAAGTTTTAATTTTTCAGCCTGTTGATATTTACTGATTGCCAATAGTTGAGAGCGTGGATATTTTTCTGTTGGTTTTAACTCCAGTGCCATTTTATATTCGGCTATAGCGTTATTCCATTGTTTAAGATTGAACAGACTGTCGGCACCGGCAATAGCTCTTTTGTAATATTCATTGAGATGTAGCTTTTGATTATTGATAATGGTGTTGATTTTCTGAATCATTTCAAAAGGATAACTATTATCAGACATTAATTTACCGGCATTTTGATAAGATTGTTTTGCTGCCATATAGTTTTTAGCAGCGTATAGTTTATCGCCATTTTTTATTAGAACATTAGCCTTTATTTGTTTTTGTGCAAGAGGACGGAGGGATTTAATTTTTGCAGTTAAAGTACTGTTTCCCGGAAAAAGAGAATCGGCACGCAGTAGATATTTCAATGCTTTTACATAGTTATGTATAGCCAGTTGTTTTTTGGCAACGGTTATTAACTTTTGTGCCTGTTGTAGTTTTAAGTCGTATTGTTTTTTTTGTGCGTAGGCTTTTTTAATGTTTTTAGCTGCTTCTTTACCTGGATAAAGGTTATCAGCTTTTTTGTAGAGACTAATGGCTTCTGAGAATCTTAGCAGGCTAAGTTGAACATTTCCTTTTTTTAAGAGTGATTTATAAGCAGCGAGTTTTTGTTTTTCTTTTTCCAGGTTGTTTTTTATCTGTGTTATTTTATTCTGAGCATAAGTATCTCCGGGAGATATTTTTAATGCTTGCCGGTAACTATTTAGAGCTTGTTTGGGCAGGTGGTTTATCAGAAAGGCATCTCCCTGATCGATAAAACGGTAATAGTCTTTTTTAGCAATTTCTATATTATGTAATTTATCGATAATCAATTTAACCTTTTTACTTGCTATAGTGTCGTTAGGTTTTAATTGAAGTGCTAATTGAAAATATGCTTTTGCTTCGAGGTAGTTTTTTGCATTTAGTTCTTTTTCACCTTTAACCATTGCCTGGTGGTAGGTGATTTTTTGCTGACTTTGCAAGGCAGGGATATGGAACAAAAAAAATGCTATTATCAGAAAGATAACTGGAAGGCGAAAGAAATTTGACCGCTGCTGCATAAAATTACCGGTTTATATTTTACTGTCTTTTAGTTGGGAGAATATGGGAACACAAATGTAAAAATTAAAATTCATTTTTTTCTAGAGTTATTTGATTTTTAGAAATGTATAAAATGATATTTTTAAGGTTTGATGTTTATAACGGAAAATATTTAAAATTATTTTTCATTAACGATAAGACCATCTTTTATACGTAATTGGCGGTCGGCCATAGCGGCAAGTTGTTGATTGTGGGTTACGATAACTGATGTTTGTTCTAATTTTTCCCTCAAGTCAAAAAAAAGGCGATGTAGTTCTTCGGATGCTTTAGAGTCGAGATTGCCGGATGGTTCATCAGCAAATATAATGGCAGGATTATTTATCAGTGCTCGTGCTACTGCCACACGTTGCTGTTCGCCTCCAGACATGGTAGCGGGTTTGTGATGGGCCCTGGGCTGCAGGTTGACGAACTTCAGCAGTTCCATTGCTTTTTTTTCAGCTTCTTTTTGAGGAGTTCCTGCAATAAAAGCGGGAATACAGATATTTTCCAGGGCTGTAAATTCAGGTAACAGGTGGTGGAACTGAAATACAAATCCAATTTTATGGTTTCTAAATGCAGATAATTGTTTATCATTTAGTTTAACAGTCTCTACTCCATCGATAATCACCTTACCGCTATCGGGTTTTTCGATGGTTCCCAATATTTGCAGAAGGGTGGACTTACCAGCTCCGGAAGCTCCGGCAATAGAAACTATTTCTTTTTTCTGAACGTGAAGAGCAATGCCTTTGAGCACTTCGATGCTACCGAATGATTTGTGGATATTTTCTGCTATAATCATAATAATGGGATAATAGAGCAAATATACTAAAAGGAAGGAGAAACCATTGTACAAAAATAAAAAAGCTGTCTGTAAAAAACGGACAGCTTTTGAAGATAACGGTAAAGTAAAAGGTTACACTTCCATTGTGGTATCCCAGTTTTGGAGGATTTGCTGTACTTTTTTCAGGTACATTCCACCTAAGGCGCCGTCAACAATACGGTGATCGTATGCCAGAGAAAGAATCATTATATGACGTATAGCAATAACATCACCTTGTGGGGTTTCCAGAACCACGGGTTGTTTTCTTATGGCACCAAGGCCTAAAATAGCTACTTGTGGTTGATTTATAACAGGGGTTCCTGTCAAACTGTCGAAAGTACCGAAATTAGTAACAGTAAATGTTCCGCCGGCTACTTCATCAGGAGCTAAGGCATTATTACGTGCCCTGTTGGCCAGATCGTTTACATTTTTTGTTATTCCCAGAAGGCTTTTTTCATCAACATTTTTAAGTACAGGGACAATAAGATTACCATTTGGTAATGCAGTAGCCATTCCAATATTAATATTTTTACGATATATGATATTATATCCATCCACAGAAGCATTTATCTGTGGATAATCTTTTAGTGCCATGGCTGCAGCCTGAATAAAAATAGGTGTGAAGGTAAGCTTCTGTCCTTCTCTTTTCAGGAAGTCATTTTTAATACCATTGCGCCAGTTAACAATATTGGTTACATCAACATCAATAAAAGAAGTAACATGAGCAGAAGTTCTTTTTGACATAATCATGTGATCGGCAATCATTCTGCGCATTCTGTCCATAGGAACTACCTGGTCTCCTGTCTGAGTGTTAATGGGCGGTAACTCCATTTTTGGCATTTCTTTTTGAGCAGTTGCTGTTGTACTCATATTAGGTGAACTTGCTGCTGTTGCAACCCCACTTGATTTTTTACTATCAATATATTTAAGAATATCGTCTTTTGTAACTCTACCATCTTTTCCGCTTCCGTGAATAGTTTCCAGTTCAGCAACAGAAATATTCTCTTCTTTGGCGATGTTTTTCACCAGAGGTGAGTAAAAACGTTTTGCTTCTTTGTAAGTTACTGAGGTGTTTTCTGTTGGTTGTTCCTTATTTTGTTGACTTTCAGGATGGATTTCTCCTGAGGTTTCAGCAATAACATCCATGCCTGGAATAGCAGCGGCATCAGCAGTTTCCTGGTTTTCTTCTTCTTCTGAATCATCTCCTTCTATTTCCATGATGGCAATAACTTTACCAATAGGAACAACATCCCCTTCGTTATATAATCTTTTTTTTAATGTCCCTTCAACAGGACTGGGTATTTCTGAATCAACTTTATCTGTGGCAATCTCTACAATAGCATCATCTTCTTCAATAGTGTCACCTTCATTTTTCAACCATTTGGTTATTGTTGCTTCTATAACACTTTCGCCTAATTTAGGCATTACAATTTCGAATTTGGCCATTTGTTTTTATTTTAAAATCTTATTTTTCTTACTTTATAAAAGTAATTCTGAGGGAAAAATTTCCGTTTGCAAAAATAGTTAAAAAATCAATAATTTGAATCAATTCTAAATAAAATTAAAACAGTTTTAAAGGCGTACTAAAAACGGACAAATATAAACAGTAATAAAATTTTAACTCTGAACATAAAACATAAAAATTCTTTTAAGTAATTTATTTAAATCTTTCTTTGAAAATTAAGGATAATTCTTATTTTTGTGTTGATTAATCAAAAAAGTAAGGAAACAAATGGAAGAGCAGCAAAATCAGGAAAGAAGGCCGGATATTCATTCAGAAGTTGTGAGAGCAGGAAAACGAACTTATTTTTTCGATGTAAAAACTACTCGTAATGGACAGCCATACCTAACAATAACTGAAAGTAAACGCCGGTTTTTAAATGATGAAGGAAAGTTTGTTTATGAAAAACATAAAATATTCCTTTACAGGGAAGATTTTGAAAAGTTTGTAAAGGGCCTTGATGGTGCTATTCGTTATATTGAACTTGATCATGATTTTGATGAGGTTGAAAAAAATTCTGCTTCAAAGGAAACTGATGAAAGTCATTTAAATATTGAATTTGAAGATCTTGAAGATGAAAAGCCATTAGATAAAGAATAATTTAAATTTTCGTTTTCTAATTTTTTATTTTAAATCCGGGTTTTGTTGAAAACTTACTTTACTGAGATACATATGGAATCAGGTAAAAGGATACCTTTGTTAGTAAATACAGATTCAAAAAACACATGGGAAAAACCATTGCCATAACTAATCAGAAAGGTGGAGTAGGGAAAACCACTACAGCCATTAGTCTTGCCGCTGCTTTGGCGGTTTTGGAATATAAAACATTACTTATAGATGCTGATCCTCAGGCAAATGCTACTTCTGGAATTGGCTTTAATACTAAAAATATAAAAACATCTATTTACGAATGTTTAATTGATGATGTGCCTGTTAAAAATGTAATTCTTTCTACCGACACGCCATTTTTGGAATTACTACCTGCTCATATTGATTTAGTGGGAGCAGAGATAGAAATGATAAATCTTCCCAACAGGGAAATGATGATGAAAAGAGCGGTAGATCAGGTAAGAGATGATTACGATTTTATTATTATTGACTGTTCTCCATCTCTGGGCCTAATTACAATAAATGCTTTGGCGGCTGCTGATTCAGTAATTATACCTGTTCAGTGTGAGTACTTTGCATTGGAAGGATTAGGGAAACTATTAAATACTATTAAAATTGTGCAAAGCGGTTTAAATCCCACACTGGATATTGAAGGGATTTTGTTAACTATGTTTGATGTTAGATTAAGATTGTCAAAACAAGTTGTAGAAGAAGTAAAAAAACATTTCCAGCAATTGGTTTTTGACACAATAATTCATAGAAACACAAGATTAAGTGAAGCCCCCAGCTTTGGCCAGTCTATTATAATGCATGATGCACAAAGTGTAGGTGCTGTAAATTATTTAAATTTGGCAAGAGAGCTTGTGCAAAAAAATGACATGACGGGAATAAGAAATGAAGACAGGAAAATTAATATAACTGATGACGAGTAAAAAAAACACTAAAAGAGCTTTAGGGAGAGGTCTGGATGCAATATTAAGCAGTCCGGATACTGATATTACCTCCAAAGATATTTCCGGGAATTATGTTGCCGGTGCTATTGCTGAACTAGAGATTGATAAAATTGAAGCAAATCCGTTTCAGCCACGTACTGATTTTGACGAACAAATGTTAAATGAGTTAGTGGAATCCATTAAAGTTCAGGGAGTAATACAGCCTATTACCGTACGAAAACTTGGAAGAGACCAATATCAGTTAATTGCCGGTGAAAGAAGGTTAAAAGCCTCTAAAATTGCGGGTTTGGAACGTATTCCTGCTTTTATTCGTGTTGCTAATGATGAGCAGATGCTTGAAATGGCTCTCATCGAAAACCTTCACAGACAGGATTTAAATGCAATTGAAGTTGCAATAAGTTATAAGCGGTTAATGAAAGAATGTGAATTGACACAGGAAAAACTCAGTGAGAAGTTAGGTAAAAGCCGTTCTGCCATAACTAATTATCTTCGATTGCTAAAATTACCTCCGGAAATACAAATTGCTCTCAGGGATGGAAATATCTCAATGGGACATGCCCGTGCTTTGGTAACAGTTCCTGATGAGGTTTCTCAACTAAAGATTTTAAAGAAGATTTTAACAGATGGAATTAGTGTAAGACAAGTGGAACATCTTGTTCGTAAACTTGGGAAATCTGAAAAAAATGAAAAGACTAACAGCGCTGTAAAAATTCCGGAAAAATATAGAAATATTCCTGCTCTGCTGAGTAGTGAACTAGGGGCAAAAGTCAGGATTAAAAGAAATAATAAAGGCGAAGGAAATTTGGTTATTTCTTTTAAAAATGATGAAGAACTGGAAAAGATAATTTTATATTTAGAAAAAAAATAAAATTTGGTGCACTTTTTTATTCAGAAAGTAAAATTTAAAAATTTATTACCTGTAATAATTGGTATTGTTTTGCTTTTGCCATATTCCATGAGTGCTCAAAATTATACTTTGAAGGGTAAAGCTAAGGGTAATGAGAAAAGGAAAATGATAATCCCCCGGACTTACTCCCCGAAAAAAGCAACTTTATATTCTATTATCCCCGGACTGGGACAGGCCTATACAAGAAAATACTGGAAAATACCTATTATTTATACGGGATTTGGTGTAATAGGCTACTTTGTTGTTACCAATAACAGGGAATACAATATTTATCGAGATGCTTATAATTGCTCAGTAATAAATGGTGCTAACTGTACCAATCCAATAGCTAAAAAATATAATTCAACTACATTAAGGCTTATAAGAGACTATTATCGGCGGAATTTACAGTTATCATATATTGTTATGGGAAGTTGGTATTTATTACAGATACTGGATGCAAATGTTAATGCTCAGCTAAGCCATTGGAACGTTTCCAACAATATTACCTTAGATGTTTATCCGGTAATGAAGCCTTCGCCATCCCCTGATATAACATTTTATAAAGGGATTGGTTTGCGCTTTAATTTTTAGTTTTTATAAAATAGTTTAAAATGAAACGTTTATGATTGAATAATTATTAAATCGCATTCACCCTGTGAAGTCTATGCTATTTAACAGGGCAAGAAAAATAATTATTCAATTATGATAAGTTCCATGTGACCAATGAAATATTAAATTATAAACACATGAAAAAGACACTACTTTTAGTATTTATAGCCTGTGCATTTTTTCAGGTTCAAGCCCAGAATAAAATACCATTAAACCATTCTGTTTATGATTCATGGAAAGATTTAAGCCATGCAGTTATTTCTGATGATGGAAATTATGTTGCCTATGAAGTAAACCCTCAGCAAGGTGATGGCTGGTTATATATTTATGATGTTAAAAATAATAAACTTGACTCCGTTGCCAGAGGTAAAAACCCTGTGTTTATATCTAATTCCAAATTGTTGATTTTTCGTATAAAACCTCAGTTTGAGAAAGTTATTAAGATGCAGCGGAAACATGTAAAAAGGAATAAGCTACCCAAAGATTCGTTGGGAATACTATATCTGGAAAATGGAGCGGTTCAGAAATGGGGACAAATACAAAACCTTCAATTGCCAAAAAATAGTGGTGAAAACTGGATAGCTTTTACTTTGAAAAAACAGATATCTAAAAAGAAATCTAAAAAAGAGAAAAAGAAAAAATTGAAACCTGCAAAAGGAAATAAGTTGGTTTTATTTAATGTTCAAACTAAAGACACTCTATTTTTTAACAATGTTACACATTACACTTTATCAAAAAACGGTCTCTCACTGGCTTTGGTAAGTGTACCTCGTGATACAGTTGACAAAGTAAAAGTTATTCAGTGGCATAATAACCTGAAAAAAGGATTTACCTGGTTAGATAAGAATGGATATTCTGCAAATATTACATTAGATGAAAATGGAAAGCAAATAGCTTATACATATTCGGGTGATACATTGAAAAACAAGGCTTATAGTTTGTATTATGGAAATGAGAAGCTTAAAAAGCCAATCAATGTTTCAGGAAAACATTTTTCTAATTTGAAAAAAGGTTGGTCAGTAAGTAAATACGGCCAGATATTTTTTAATACTGCAGGAACAGAATTATATTTTGGCACATCACCAAAACCTTTACAACCATTAAAAGATACGTTGGCACCACAAGAGGTTGTAAGACTTGATGTATGGACATGGCATGATAAAAGACTCCAGCCTCAGCAAAAAGTAGAGTTAAAAAGAGATGAACACCGTTCCTACACAGCTGTGTTTTTCCCGAAAAAGAATTTTATGAAGCAGCTGGGAGATTCTACAGTTAAAAGAGTAATTATTGATAAAAAAGCAACGGGAAAATATTCTATAGGATTAAATAATACACCTTATGAAAAAATGAGCTCATGGATAGGCCACTGGTTTCAAGATATATATTTAATTGACAGGACTACCGGAGAAAGGAAATTAATTTTAAAAAAGCAACCCTATGTTCCTTCTTTATCTCCTGCACAGCAATCCGTAGCCTGGTATAATATTTTTGACAGCACATGGAATGTATACAGAATTCGTAGTGGAAACAACATAAATCTCACAAAGAATATTTCAGTTCCTTTTTATAATGTATTAAATGATGTTCCCAATGAGGCTCCACCTTATGGTATGGCAGGCTGGACTAAAGACGATAAGTTAGTGGTTTATGATAGGTTTGATTTATGGAAGTTGGATCCTGCAGGTAAAAAAGCACCTGTAAATTTAACCTTAGGAAAGGGTATGAAAAATAATTTGAAATTTAGATATGTTAAACTGAATAAAGAAACCAGAATATTACCGGCAGATATTTTGCTGTCTGCTTTTCAGATTAAAAATAAGAAAGCCGGCTTTTTCAGGTTAATGAAAAATTCAGCTCCCCAGAAGTTGATACTGGCAGACTATGCTTTCACCAGGCCTGTAAAAGCCAAAAACTCAAATAAGCTCATATGGCGGAAACAATCCTTTCGTTTATATCCTGATTTATATTTAAGTAACCTTGATTTCAGGGATGTAAAAAAAATCAGTGAAGCAAATCCACAACAAAAGAATTATTTATGGGGAACTGTCGAGTTGGTAAGTTGGAAAACATTCGACGGTGACACTATGCAAGGACTACTGTATAAACCCGGTAATTTTAATCCAAATAAGAAATATCCGACACTGGTATATTTTTATGAAAGATATTCCGACAGGATTCACCGTTATTATGCACCCCGGCCAATCCGTTCAGTTATTAATTTTAGTTATTATGCCAGTAACGGGTATGTTATTTTCGTTCCTGATATTAAATATAAAGATGGGTATCCTGGTCCCAGTGCATACAATTGTATTGTTAGCGGCACGCAAAGCATGGCAGATAGATTTCCGTTTATAGACCGTGATAATTTGGGAATGCAAGGACAAAGTTGGGGCGGTTACCAGTCGGCATATCTGGTTACCCAAACAAATATGTTTAAATGTGCACAAGCCGGCGCCCCGGTAAGTAATATGACCAGTGCATATGGCGGTATAAGGTGGGGTAGCGGAATGAGTAGAGAATTTCAATATGAACATACCCAAAGTCGTATTGGCGGTACTTTATGGGATAAGTTACCATTATATATGCTAAACTCTCCGGTATTTTTTGCACCGAGAGTGGAAACACCAATACTAATGATGCATAATGATAAAGATAATGCTGTTCCATGGTATCAGGGAATTGAATTCTTTAATGCATTGAGGCGTTTAGGCAAACCTGTTTGGATGTTGGTGTACAATGGGCAACCACATAATCTAAACCGGCGTGCAGATGAGAAAGATTTAACACGAAGAATGCAACAATTTTTCGATCATTACTTAAAAGGTGCCCCAGAACCGGTTTGGATGAAATATGGTATTCCGGCTATTGATAAAGGACGTGATTTTGGATTTGAGTATGTAAAACCACTAAAATAATGCCGGATATAAAACTGTCAAATAATCATTTAAGGGCTTTATCATCCACAATGTTTTTAATTGAGAAAATGTTGGGTGAAATGGAAGAAATGATTTTGTCACGTAAAAAGGGAAATACTCTTCTGGATGTTGATTATGATCTTTCTCCAAATGATGAAAAGAAAATTTTGGAAGATATAGCTTTATTTCGTGCCAAAATTTTTCAATTAAATGAAAAATATAAGCTTACAAAACAGCATATTTTTGAAAGTCATTTTATTAATTCACGAAAAACTAAAATATGGGAATTGTTGCATGACAGTAATGTAAAACGTATGAATGCTTATGGGCAATTCCCGGAGTCGATGGTGAAGGAGTATGAAAAGGACCTGAATGCACTTATAGATTTGTTGGATAAGTGGTAAATTTAACCTTATAAACTATCATCTAAAACATAACTAATAATATGTTAACGCAATAAATAGGTAAATAGCCTAATTGAAAATTTATAAAGAGTGTTAACTTTGTATTTAGTTACAAAAATCTTTATCTTTACAAAAGATACATTAATATTTGCAGTATCTATAACTAATTAAGAAAATGATATAATTTTAAGAAAGTTTAATTTTAACAATAACATATCGGCATATATTTTGAAAATATTTTATTGAATATATTTTAAATATGGAGGGTGAAAAAATGACAAAAAAAGATGATTTTATTAAAATAAAAAAACATGCGGAATCTCATGACAGAGATTCATTTAATAGCATGTTGGAAGATTTTGTACCGGTTTTCAGGAGTATGATAAGAAAGAAGCTGAAAAAAATGGAGATTAATAATGAAATTCCTGAAAACATGTATAAAGCAGATGAGATTATTGATGAGGTATATCTTGATATATTTAACAATTTCTCTAATAAAGTTAAAGATGAAAGCCATCTGAAGATAGAGATGTTTAAAGATGCATATCGTATTTTATCTAATTTAAAGACTAAACATTTAAATAATACTTTATCGGTTGATGCAATTATGGATCAGGAATTAAAAGAACTTGAGGAACCATATTCTGTAAATATTGATGGTGAATTTATGGAGTTAGATGAGCTCGATGATATATCTTATCATCAGGATGATTATAAAGATAAGATCCTGTTATTGGAAGATGAAAAGATTCCTGAATTGACACAAAGCCTGGAAATTCCTGTGCCTGATACTATGACAAACGAAGAAGAGTTGCAAATAAAGAAAGCATATACCGATTTACCTGATTTCACACAGTCAGTTGTGGATTACTTTGCTTTTGCGAAATTAACATTGAATGAAATTGCTGAAATACATTCAATAAATGTTGATGAGGTGAGTGAAATTATCGACAAAGTTAAAAAACGGTTCGACACATTAATAGAAGGATTTAATCATCCATAAGTCTTTTTTCTCCTTCTAATTTTTTTATTTCCGTGATATCCTGACTTACCTCCAGGGTGCCACGGAATGTTCCTTTTGTATCGTGCAATGCAAAATATTGTATTAAAATGGTTCGTGGACCCATATTAATCCAAAAACTTTCTTTTGTTTTTTGCCCTTTCCGAAACGATTCAACTAAATTTTTCACAACATGAACACTGGAGGGTGGATGACAATTCTCAACTTTTCGTCCAATAATAGCTTTAGACCTGGTAAACACTCTATGATCAGGATTTGAAAAGTAGCGTACTTCATCATTTTCATCTACAAATGTCATATCTACAGGCAGATGATTTAACATCATAATAGCCTGTTGCAATGTAAGTTTACCGGTTCCAAAATCCAGAGTTTTATCTTTAAAAGGTTCTTTTTCTTCAGAAGATTTTTCTTTTTTGCTTTTTACAGAAGTAGAAGGCATTATCGGTGCTGATATCCATGCAAAACCAATTTCATATGATTGGTGAAGCATATCTTTTAATTCATAATCTGAAAACATATCTATAACAACAGGAAATAATATAAATTCCTCACGGAAACGAATGGCATACATATTAAAAAACAAATCTCCCAATAACCTGTTGAGTTTTTTAATATCAGGTTGATTATTTTTAAGTAGTAATATTAATTTACTGATATAATTTCTAATGTCATCATGGTACGACCACATCAACGGTAGGCAATGATATTGTTTTAGATATTTTTCAATATATGGAAAAAGTATGTTTTCCTTTTTTAAATAATGAAAGTTAAAATCATTAAGGGTATTTATTTTTAATTTTATTTTTGAAATTGCATTTTTAATATTTTCCGGGGTAGCGTCTTTTTTGTTTACTGTTTGGAGAAGAGGTTTTATTTCTTTCAAATGCCGGTCCAATTCCTCATTTTCCTCATGCAGGGACCCAAAAAAAGGAACTTTTAAATAATCAGGAATTGGAGAAGAAGAAAGGCTTTTATATAACATATTTAAACCTCTGTTAACCCCTGTTTTTACCATGCTGATATCTATATCTTCCAACATTAATTTATCGGTGGCTATAATTACATCCCATGGTTGAGCCTGATCAAGAAAAGTTATATATTTTTTAACAATTTCTGAACCGTTACTATTATTTAGTGTTATTTCATTAAAAAAATCAGTAATTGCGCGTGTTCTCTGAATTGAGTTATTATTGATAAATTCTGACATCTTTTTTGCTTACAAAGGTAAAAAAAGGAGTTTAAATTAGGAAGATATTCTTAATAATAGGACTGTATAATTGTAAAAAACATTTTTCTATCTTAGCAATCCTGAAAAAGGTAATTATGAGTGAAAAAAACAAAGCAAAAGAAAAGAAATTTGATAGAAGTTATTTATCTATGGCCAGGGTATGGTCAGAGAACTCCTATTGTAAGCGCCGGCAGGTAGGAGCTTTAATTGTAAAAAACAGAATGATTATTTCGGATGGCTACAATGGGACTCCATCAGGTTTTGAGAATGTTTGTGAAGATGATGATTATAAAACCAAGCAGTATGTATTACATGCAGAGGCTAATGCTATAACCAAAGTGGCTAAATCCAATAACAGCAGTGAAGGAGCAACATTATATGTTACCGATTCACCATGTGTTGAATGTTCTAAACTAATAATACAGGCAGGAATTTCCAGAGTTGTATATGACAGGGAATACCGTATTACTGATGGCTTAGATCTGTTAAGAAGAGCAGGAGTAGAGGTTGTTCATTTCTCTCTCGACAAATAAAAATCAAACTATTTTTTGTAAAATCATTCTTAATTCGTTAATTATCATCGCTGTAGCCCCCCAAACAACCTGCTTGTTAATATAAAAGCAAGGTACAACGGCATCTTTTCCATCTCTGGTTTTGATTGGTTTAGTAGTTTGTATGGCGGGATTTAGGAATTCAGTTAGAGATATTTCATAGATTCCTTTTGTTTCAGTACCATCGAGTTTAAATTCAGGTTTATTTTTCATATACCCTACATAAGGATATACTTTGAAATTACTTGGAGGGATATAAAGTGAAGAAAGTTCACCTATAATTGTAATCTTTCTTTGGTCAATTCCGATTTCTTCTTCTGTTTCTCTTAATGCAGTGGTTTCAAGGTTCTGATCGCAATCTTCAAATTGTCCCCCTGGGAGAGCAATTTGTCCGCTGTGAACTCCATTATAATGTGCCCTTTTTATCAATACAAAATTGAAGTCATTATTATGAGGATAGAATAACACCAAAACGGCACTTGGCTTTCCATTTTCGGGAAAATAATTTTCCATTAATTCCACCTTACGTGTTGGTGGAACCATCATAAGATGTGCTTCTTTACCCGGTAAGCGGCTAAATAATTCACCTTGAAGTTTTATTATAAAATGTTTAAGATCCATATTTATGCTTTTTCCTTTGTTATAAAATTTAAAAATTACTAATACTAAAAATAAAAAAATATTTACAGTTGCTTTAAGATAATTTATTATCAGGTTTTGTAGTAGTTTTTTATAGAAATGTCTTTTTATTTCCAAAAAAAATATAGAAATTTTATAGTGGGTTTATTTTACTATCAGATAAATAATATTAAAGAACTAAAAACTTGTAAATCATGTTACTAAAAATGTCTTTCTTCAAGTTAAATACATTGTTAATAATACGATATTTAGATTATTAATGTTTCAATATATCCTTGAAATGCCAATCTGACAAAGCTAATTAAGAGCCATTTTAAAAGATTTTTATAGTAACGTAATTTTTCAATTTTCAGTATATTGAAGTTGTTTAAAGTTCATGGTTTTATGTTCTTGATAAGATACTCTAAAAGAAAAAATTACATCTAAAATTTCAATTGTTATTTTTGTTTTAAAAAAAATTTATTAAACGGTTTTCCTTCATGCCTTTGGAATGAAGGAAAACCATAATTCGTTAAATTAGTGCAATTCGTTGATAAAAACCAACGAATTACACTAATTATACTAATTCCATCTCGCCGCAGGCGAGTTAGAATTCATGTTATTGCCATTTGAATAATCAAATAGTAGAAATGGAATAAAGATTTGCTGATTTGATTTATATAAAACTAAGGAATAATGAGTTAACTTTAAACAACTTCATTATTAAATCTATGGTAAACAAATATATTAAAAAAAATATAATAAGGATGTAATGGACAAAATTCAGTTTAAAACAGGCATATTTAACTGGTGATGTGATGTTTATAGAAACTTAAAGTTGTGAACCCAAGATTTGTTTTAATTGTAATTCTACAGAGTCAAGAGAATAGCAAATGTATATTGACTATCAGCGTTATAAATGTTTGGACTGTGGCAAGTAGTTTTAAAAAAAACTACATGATGTTTACACAGTGTTTTTATATTTTCACAACTTCTTCCTCAACTCTTAGGTTTCCAATAATAAACTCCTGGCGCGATGGCGTATTTTTCCCCATATAAAAAGCCAGTGTTTCAGGAACCGAGGATTCTCTTTTTAAGATAACCGGGTCGAGGCGTATATTTTTCCCTATAAAATGTTTGAATTCTCCCGGAGATATTTCTCCAAGTCCTTTAAAGCGGGTAATTTCCGGATTTGGTTTTAGTTTGTCTATGGCATCGTATCTTTCTTTATCATTATAACAATAAAAAGTTTCCTTTTTATTTCTGACTCTGAAAAGTGGAGTTTGCAAAATATAAAGATGTCCGCCTTTTACCAGGTCGGGATAAAATTGCAAAAAGAATGTCAGTAGAAGGAGACGGATATGCATACCATCGACATCAGCATCGGTAGCAATTACAATATTGTTATATCTGAGATTTTCAATGCTTTCATCAATGTTAAGAGCTGCCTGCAACAAATTAAATTCTTCATTTTGATAAACAATTTTTTTACTCAGTCCATAACTGTTTAGAGGTTTTCCTTTTAAACTAAAAACGGCCTGAGTTTGCACATCTCTTGATTTGGTTATAGAACCGCTGGCAGAATCACCTTCAGTGATAAAAAGCGTTGTATCTAACCGTTTTTCATGATTTGTATTTAAGTGGATACGGCAATCGCGTAGTTTTTTATTATGGAGGCTGGCTTTTTTCACACTTTCACGTGCCAGTTTTTTGATGCCTGCCATATCTTTTCTTTCTTTTTCCGATTGCAGTAATTTCCTGTATAGTTCGTCAGCAGTTTCTGTATTTATATGTAAATAATTGTCCAGATTTCTTTTGATGATATCCATAATATAATTACGAATACTTTGGCCATTAGGTTCAATATATTGCGAGCCCAGCTTTGTTTTTGTTTGTGATTCGAACACGGGTTCCTGCACTTTAATGCTAATGGCAGCCATTAGTGACGTCCTTATATCGCTGGTTTCAAAATCTTTTTTGTAAAATTCACGAATTGTTTTTACCAGAGCTTCTCTGAAAGCTGTTTGATGCGTGCCACCTTGTGTTGTATGCTGGCCATTTACAAAAGAATAATATTCTTCGGAATAGGATCTGGAGCTATGAGAAAAGGCGCATTCGAAATCCCCTTCTTTAATATGAATAATGGGATATCGCATTGGGCCGTTACCGTCAATGTTATGTTCGAGCAAATCAAGCAAGCCATTTTTTGCCTGCATTTTATTACCATTGAAAACAATAGTTATGCCGTTATTTAAGAACACATAATTCCACAGCATTTCTTCAACGTAATCATTGATATAATGAAAGTTACCGAAAATTTCATCATCAGGAACAAACTCAATAAGGGTTCCTTGTTTTTCGTCAGAGTTAATAACTTCATCATCTTTTATTAATTCACCCCGTTGGTACTCAACAACTTTAGTTTTTCCTTCACGGATAGATTGTGCTTTAAAATAAGAAGAGAGGGCATTTACAGCTTTAGAACCAACACCATTTAGACCTACAGATTTTTTAAATACTTTTGAATCATATTTGGCACCTGTATTTATTTGACTGACACAGGCTTTTACTTTTCCCAGTGGCATTCCTCTACCATAATCTCTTACTCTGACGATATCCTGTTCTATAGTAACTTCAATTACTTTTCCGTTACCCATTACATATTCATCAATGGAGTTATCAATAATTTCTTTCAATAAAACATAAATGCCATCATCGGGAGAACTACCATCGCCAAGTTTGCCAATATACATTCCCGGACGTAAACGGATATGTTCTTTCCAGTCGAGCGACCGGATGCTATCGTCATTGTATTCTGCCGTCATACGTAATTAATTTAATTGCAAAAATAGCCCTTCCACTTGATAAATCAAGGGTTTTGTGAAATAGTTTTTAAACGTATTTTGTTAAGAACCTGAACTATTTGTGAAAAGTGATTTGTTTATTTAAATAAATACCTATTTTGATTAATAAAGTATTTTGCTTTTTGTTTTAAAATTTTTGCATTATCAAAAATCATTTGCAGATTGGAAGGAAATGGGGCAGGGCCTCTGGCTACCAGTTCTCTGGTTTTTGGACTGAGGGCGTTAAGGTTTCCTTGTGCTATGGCATAATTGTAATTAAAGATGAATAAACTACCCAACGGTTGGCTTTTTATAAATCTTCCTGACTCAATATTGTAAATACTTATAATACCGTCGACGGAAGCTTCTTTATGCATATTTATTTGCTTTACGCGACAGCGTATCCATTTAAATTTTTTAATCTTAATATCATTGCCTAGTGAATCTTTTTTCACATTTCCCTTTCGGTCGAGCTCATACTTCCATCCATCCTGAACACGTTTTCTCTCAGTAAAGGCGTCTGTGTTAATAACTTCGGGAGATACATGAATTTGATTTAATGTTAAGATAACCTGATACTGGTAATTTCTGTTTTTTACCGGATAGTTATCAAATTCAAGCCATTGTGAATCCAGATTATTAAGGTTGATGTGCAGTATTTCCTGTTCGAAATTTTTAGGTAAAACCGTATTACTTTTATCCTGTACTTCAAAAAGTACGAATGTTGTTCCCATTGCCCATGCCCGGCTTATCAGCTGCTCAAGGCCGGGTGTTTGAGGAATTAGTTGTTTTTCTTTAAGTAGTAAACTGTATGCTTTGCGTGCGTTGTATTTATTTCCTGAATCAAGAAGTTGCATGGCACTTTTGTGATAAAACCGGGCCGCCTTTTGGCGTGCATTTGCCATTGCAAATATATAATTTTGTGGTGTAAATCTTATTTTTGCCAGAACTGAATTAGGGAGCCGTTCAATTTTATTCTGTCTGTAGTTAAGGTTTTTATAATGCTGATAAACTTCAGGCCATATTTGTGGTGTGTTAATTTGTTCCAGTTGAAGAATGGAATTATGGTCGTTTTGGTTAGCTAGTTTAAACGCTTTTTTAAGAACGCCGATTTCTTTTGAATCATTAGGGTTGTGGGAGAGTTTTTTAACAGCTTTTTCGATCGACTTATCGTATTGACCTTCCTGTAATAGTTTTTCGGAACTGGCACACGATGTTATAAAAATAACTGTTAAAATTAATAAGATATATTTTTGCATATGCTTATAGTTTTACATTTTATTGGTTATTCAATCTTATAAAATTATTATTTAAATGTTAATGATAAAACATGCTGTTTTATAGCAAACATACAAAAAAAGCTGTCATTAAATTTCATAATGACAGCTTTAAATTAAAAAAATATATTAAAATTGGATATTATTTCTTTTTTCTGGTAGATAAATTAAAAGGGGCATATAAAGGGCAAAAAGCGAACAATGCCGTTAATGCCGGTATTAGTGCCAACAAGCCCCACCAACTATTAAAAACTATTCCCAAAACAGCAATAGCCACAGCTATTATCCAACGAATAATTTGATCTACAGTTCCAATATTTTTTTTCATGGTTTTTAATTTTTATTATTAATTTCCGCAAATATATAATAAATAACTTCTTTTTAATGTGACCTTAGTCACTAAAGGTTAATTACTTCGATATATCCCCTGTGATTAATAATTTTATTTTCTTTTTCCAGTGCCTTCAATGTTCTTGAAATTACTTCACGGGCTGTTCCCAATTCAAAGGCAATTTGCTGGTGTGTCATTTTAATAATAGGATATCCGTTTTTTCCTTTTTTTGAATGTAATAAGTTAATTAATCTTTGGTCGACTGTTTTGAAAACAATGTTATCAATATAATTTACTAATTCTATGTAACGTGTGTGGTATGTTTTTAGGATAAAACGGTTTAGGTCGGGGTATTTAGGAAAAAACTCTTCCAGTACTCTAATTGGAATTGCGAGGAATTCAGTCGGTTCTGTAGATTCAGCAATTATCCGGCTTTTTTCATGGTTCAGGCCTGTAGATATTGAAATGGCACAACTTTCGCCCGGTTCAATATAGTAGAGAAGAATTTCTTTTCCGGATTCATCGGCCTGTACCACTCTAAACCTTCCGTTCATAACCAATGGCACAACCTGAATATATTCACCTTCTTTCAGAATAAACTGTTTATCGGGGATATTTAAATGTCTGATTCTGGGGATAAGGGCTGCGATTAAGTTTTTGTCTGAAAAAATTTCTTTTAAGAATAATTTGATATTTTCCATAAGATAAATTTAAACATTCAAATATATATATATAAATATAAAAATGAAATGGTTAAATGTTAAAAGAATATAAACACTTTAAATTTTTAATGTATTTAAGATAAGTTATTCAATATGTTGGAACTGTGGCAGTAATGGCAGCGGCAGCTCCTGCCGGCGAAAAAAGATGTGAAACAGGCGAGGCGGTGCTGACGGCAGGAAGCGCCCGCAGCGGCGTTGTGGAACACTTTTTTTGGCGGCAGGACTATAGCGGACAGTACGGTTCAGCCACCATAATAAATAATGAAATAAAAAGCGTTAATAATTTTTAGAAGTTTGTTACATTTACGCAAATTTTAAAATTTAGAATGAATGTCGCGATATATTTTATTTTTATTGATATTGTCGGGTTTATCAGGTTTTTCTCAAAATGTAGCTCCCAACAAATATTTTATTCAGTTTACAGATAAAAATAACTCACCATATTCATTATCGCGACCGGAAGAATTTTTAACCCCGCGGGCATTGCAGAGAAGGAAAAGGCAGCATATCTCCTTGAAAGAAAATGATTTACCCGTTACCCCGGCATATTTAAATGCTGTATCTTCCAAAGGCGTAAAATTACTAAATGCCAGCAGGTGGTTAAACGGAGTAACTGTTTATACAACAGATACTTCACTAATTGACAGTGTGGAAGCTTTACCTTTTGTAAAAAAGACAGTTTTTTTTAAATCCGGGAAAAGTATTGAAAAATCATATTTTAAAAATGAGACTTTTGGCCCTGTGCATGCGGGATTTAAGGAGGCAGTTGCCACGGAAAAGGACTATGGCAAGGCGCTGACACAAATTAAGCAGCTTAATGGCATTTTTTTGCATGATGCTGGTTATACCGGCAAAGGAATTGTGATAGCGGTTTTAGATGCCGGATTTTTAAACGTTCCTAATCAGGTTGTTTTTGATAGTTTAAGAAAAAGGGGTGGTATTTTGGGAACAAAAGATTTTGTAATTCCGGGAGGCAGTGTATATACCTCCAGCAGTCATGGGCGGATGGTATTATCGTGTATGGCTGCTAATAAGTCCGGTTTAATGATAGGCACGGCTCCTGATGCTTCCTTTTGGCTGTTGAAAACGGAAGACGTAAATTCTGAGAATGTAATTGAGGGATATAATTGGGTATTGGGGGCTGAATATGCCGACAGTGTAGGCGCTGATGTTATTAATAGTTCATTGGGATATACTACTTTTGACGACCCAAAATTTTCATATACACATGCAGATTTGAATGGCAGGACTGCAATTTCTACTATTGGAGCTGAAATTGCTGCTTCCAAAGGGATTTTGGTTGTTAACAGCGCCGGGAACAGTGGTGATGATACAAAATTTCCATGGGTAGGAGCCCCGGCGGATGGCGACAGTGTTTTAACGGTAGGGGCCGTTACAGCAACAGGAGTGCGTGCGTCTTTCAGTTCTATTGGCCCTACCGGCGACGGACGCATAA
>WGGC01000161.1 GCA_015491905.1 Bacteroidales bacterium
GTGTTGGGAATAAAATCTCCTAATGATTTAATGAATCCTGAATTTGCTTCATATGGGGAAATAAATAATTCATGGAGTGCAGATGATGTAAAGGGTTTTATAAAAATAATGGCAAATCCTGTTAAAATATATCAAAGTGTAAATAAAAATTCAACCAGCAATGAAAATTAAAGCAGGTATAATTGGCGGGACGGGTTATGTAGCAGGCGAGTTGTTACGTATTTTGATATTGCATCCCAATGTTGATATTGATTTTGTATATAGTCGCTCAGCAGCAGGAAAAAATATTAATGTTATCCATCAAGATTTATTTTTTGAAAAGAAATTAAAATTTTCTAATTCTATAAATGAAAATAGCGACGTCGTTTTTCTTTCTCTGGGACATGGGAATTCAAGTAAATTTCTTAATAAATATAATTTTGCAAATCATACTAAAATAATTGATTTAAGTCAGGATTTCCGTCTAAAAAATCACACTTCCTCACATAAAAAGACTTTTATTTATGGATTAACTGCTATCAATTCAGAAAAAATAAAAGATGCCACCAATATAGCAAACCCGGGTTGTTTTGCAACAGCAATCGAGTTGGCATTATTACCGCTGGCAAAAAATAAGTTGTTAAATAAACCTATTCATATTCATGGAGTTACCGGGTCAACCGGTGCGGGAAGGAGCCTGTCAGAAACATCACATTTTAGCTGGAGAAATAATAATATTTCTGTTTATAAACCTTTTGAACACCAACATATTGCTGAAATTAAAGAAACGTTACAGGCATTTCAACCTGATATGAATAATGAAATAAATTTTATTCCTCTAAGGGGTAACTTTTCAAGAGGAATAATTATTACTGCTTATATGGATTGTGATATTGATGAAAAAACACTTAATGATATTTATGTTAAGTTTTATAAATCCATTCCTTTTATAGAAATCAGTAAAACCACAATACATTTAAAACAAGTTGTAAACACGAATTATGCTCTGATTCATACAGAAAAAAATCAAAATAAAGCATTTATCGTTGTGGTTATTGATAATCTTTTGAAAGGTGCTGCCGGACAAGCTGTTGAAAACATGAATTTGATGTTTGGACTCGATCATCAAGCCGGATTAAATTTTAAAGCAAGTTATTTTTAAAAACAAAACTATGAATAAAGAAAATAAAATGAAAGTTGCTATTTTGGGAACCGGAAACCTTGGCTCTTCAATATTAAAAGGGTTAATGAACTCAAAACTTAGAGATAATATATTTATTTCAGCTACAAAAAGGAAATGGGTAGAAAAACCATTCTCAAATGCCAATAATTTACAATGTATAACAGATAATACCCTGGCTGTTACAGATGCTGACGTTATTATTTTTGCTGTTCAGCCCGAACAATTTTATTCATTAGCAAAAGAAGTAAAAAATAAAATTAAAGGAAAGATAATTATTTCAACCATTACCGGGCTAACACTTTCGGGAATGGAGGAGGTGCTTGGAAAAGAACAGAAGCTGGTACGATCAATGCCTAATACTGCTATAGCGGTTAGCCAGTCTATGACTTGTTTAAGTTATAATGGAAATGAGGAAAGTATAAAAACTGCAGAAAGTATCTTTAACACGCTGGGTAAAACACTAATTATTGAAGATGAGCTAATGCAGGCTGCAACAGTTTTAGGTGCCAGTGGAATAGCCTTTTGGATGAGGTTAATACGTGCGACAACCCAAGGAGGAATTCAATTGGGATTTGATGCTAAAGAAGCTAAATTTATTGCTGTACAAACTTGTTTAGGTGCGGCATCAGTATTACAAAAACAACCTGAAGCTCATCCTGAAAATGAAATTGACAAGGTCACAACTCCAAAAGGTTGTACTATAAAAGGACTTAATCAAATGGAACACAAAGGAATGAGTTCGGCACTAATTCATGGTCTTGTATCTTCTTATGAGATGATTTCACAGATAAAAGAAAAAATAGATTCTTAAAAAAATGCCAATGTATAACTTATTTGATGTCTATCCGCGATTTGATATTAAAATTTCTAAAGCAAAAGGTTCGTTTTTATATGATTTTAACGGCAATAAATATCTCGACTTATACGGTGGTCATGGCGTAATTTCAATAGGGCATGGCCAAAAAGAATATATAAAAGCCATTACAAGTCAAATAAAAAAAATTGGTTTTTATTCAAATTCTGTTAATCTGCCAATACAGGAAAAATTTGCGCATAAATTAAATAGTATATCAGGTTATCCTGATTACAAAGTTTTTTTATGCAATTCGGGAGCAGAAGCTAATGAAAATGCCTTAAAACTGGCATCATTCCATACAGGCAGAAAAAATGTTATTGCCTTTAGAGGAAGTTTCCATGGACGAACATCTGCCGCTGTGGCAGTAACCGATAATCTGGAATTGTCTGCTCCTATAAATAAGCCCTGTTTTAAAGTTACCTTTATCTCATTGAATAATATAAAAGAAGCCAGGCATGCTATTGAAACAACAAATCCTGCAGCTGTTATTTTTGAAGGAATACAAGGAGTTGGGGGACTGGATTATCCAACAAATACATATTTGCAACAACTCGAGAAACTTTGCAAGGAAAATAATACATTGATTATTGCGGATGAAATTCAAAGCGGCTATGGTCGTTCAGGAAAATTTTTCGCACATCAGTATTCCGGTATTAAGCCTGACATTATTACAATGGCTAAAGGAATGGGTAATGGTTTTCCTATGGGAGGAGTTCTAATTCATCCGGATATTAAAGCAAACTATGGTATGTTGGGAACCACATTCGGTGGAAATCCATTGGCCTGTGCGTCGGGTATATCCGTTTTAAATGTTATTCAACAAAAACAACTTATTGATCGGGTTAATAAAATAAATCTTTTTCTTTTAAAACAGTTGAAAGAAATAGACTCTATAAAAAAAATAAAGGGAAAAGGTTTAATGTTGGGGTTAGAATTTGACTTCCCCGTAATGGAATTAAGGAAAATGTTAATTGCTGATTTCAATATTATTACAGGATCCTCTTCCAATAAAAACCTGTTAAGAATTCTACCACCATTAATAATTAAAAAGAAAGAGTTAAATGTATTTCCCAATGCATTAAAAAGTTGCTTGTTAAAATTAAAATCTTCTTGAAAATGAATCGTAAAAAGCTGAAAATAGTTAAAATAGGAGGGGAGATACTGGATTCTCAACATGAATTAGAAAAAGCTCTTGATTTTTTTGCGCAATTACAAGGAAATAAAATTTTAATTCATGGTGGAGGCAAAGAAGCTACACGGTTAAGTGTAAAAATGGGAATCGAACCACAAGTTATTGACGGGCGCAGGGTTACTTCCGACAAAGATTTAGAAATTGTTACTATGGTTTATGCAGGACTTATTAATAAAAGAGTTGTAGCTTATTTACAATCCTTTGGTTGCAACTCTATTGGCCTTGCAGGCGTAGATGGAAATAGTATTTTGTCGGAAAAAAGAAAAAAAATAAATATTGATTACGGTTGGGTAGGGGATGTTGTTGAGGTTAATTCTACTTTAATTAAGATTTTACTTGAACAAAATATAACACCGGTCTTTAGTGCTATTACTCATGATAAAAAAGGTAATTTACTCAATACTAATGCTGATACTGTTGCCTCTGAAATAGCAATTGCTATGTCAAATGAATTTGATACCGAATTATTATTATGCTTTGACAAATCCGGCTTAATGACTGATATAACAGACAGTAAAAGTATTGTTTCTAAAATTAACTTTAATATTTATAATCAATATATAGAAAATGGAATTATAAAGGATGGTATGATTCCAAAACTTAAAAACGGTTTTAATGCTCTTGAAAATAATGTAAATAGAGTAATTATAGGAGATTACCACATCATTAAAAAAAACTGTACTGTTTTTACAGAATTATTTATTTAAAGATATATTAAAATGAATGTTGATAAATTAAAATATACTGTACTTGAGCTGTTATATCAAATGATTTCCACTCCTTCTTTTTCGGGTAATGAAGAAAAAACAGCCCAGCTTATTGGTAATACACTAAAATTATATAATATTCCAATTAAAAGGTTTAAAAATAATATTATATCAGTCAATAAATATTTTAATGAATCTAAGCCTACAATTTTGTTAAACTCTCATCATGACACAGTAAAACCAAATAAAGGCTATACACGTGATCCCTTTAAGCCGGAAATTTCAGACGGTAAATTATATGGTCTAGGGAGTAATGATGCCGGAGGTCCATTAGTTTCTTTACTTAGTTCATTTATTTTTTTCTATAATAAAAAAAATCTAAATTATAATTTACTATTTGCTGCAACAGCAGAAGAAGAGAGCTCTGGGCCTAATGGTTTGAATAGTATTTTACAAGAGTTTCCTCCAATTGATTTTGCTGTTGTTGGTGAACCTACCGGAATGCAAATGGCAATTGCTGAAAAAGGTTTATTGGTCATTGATGCCTATGCTCCCGGAAAAGCAGGGCATGCAGCACATGAAAACACTGAAAATGCTATTTATACTGCCATTGAAGACATTGAATATATTAAAAATTATCATTTCAATAAAGTGTCAGATTTTCTTGGACCTGTAAAAATGACTGTTACCCAAATAAATGCAGGAGAACAACACAACGTAGTCCCTGCAAGTTGTCATTTTGTGATTGATATCAGAGTAAATGAAAATTATACAAACCATGAAATATTTGACCATCTAAATCAAAATACAAAAAGTCAACTTAAAGCAAGATCATTTAATCTAAAACCATCATTTATTTCTGAAAGTCACCCATTTGTAATGGCAGGAAAAAAATGGGGACGAAAAACTTATGGCTCACCAACATTATCTGATCAATCTGTTTTATCCTGTCCTTCTTTAAAAATAGGACCGGGAGATTCAAAACGATCACATAATGCAGATGAATATATTGGATTGGATGAATTGGAAGAAGGAATTAATTTGTTACGAAATATTTTTAACGAAATACTAATAAAATGAAACTTTGGGATAAAGGATTTGCAACAAACGAAGAAATTGAACAGTTTACTGTTGGAAACGACCGCGAGCTTGATATAAGACTCGCTAAATATGATGTTATTTCAAGTAAAGCCCATGCACGTATGCTGGCTAATACAGGGTTGATTTCCAATAAGGATAAAGAAAACCTATTAAAAGGTTTAGATAAGATTGAAGCTGAAATTAAATCTGGAAAATTTACGATAGAAAAGGAATTTGAAGATGTGCATAGCAAAATAGAATTTGAGCTCACCAAAGATATTGGAGAAGCAGGAAAAAAAATCCATACTGCACGTTCACGTAATGATCAGGTTTTAACAGCTTTGCAACTATATTATAAAGATGAGATATATGCTATAAGTAAAATTGTTAAGCAGCTTTTTGAAATACTTATTGAATTAAGCGATAAGAATAAAAACAATCTTATGCCCGGGTATACCCATACTCAAATAGCTATGCCTTCTTCATTCGGACTTTTATTTTCTGCTTACGCTGAAAGTTTGATAGATGACATAATTCAATTAACAGCTTCATTACGTATAATTGACCAGAATCCATTGGGATCAGCAGCAGGTTATGGAAGTAGTTTTCCAATAAACAGAACTCTTACAACCAATTTATTAGGATTCAAACATTTGAAATACAATTCTATAGCATCTCAAATGAATAGAGGTAAAATAGAGAAATCTTTAGGTTTTGCTCTTGAATCTATATCTGGAACTATTTCTAAAATGGCAAATGACCTGATTACTTTTATGAATCCAAATTATGGGTTTGTTAAATTACCTAAAGAGTTTACTACAGGGTCAAGTATTATGCCTCATAAACAAAACCCTGATGTTTTAGAAATAATAAGAGGATCAAGTAATAAAGTTCAAAGCCTTGCAAATGAAATACATATGATTACAGGTAATTTAGGAACAGGTTATCATAGAGATTTCCAATTATTGAAGGAACCTGTTTTTAAAGCCATTGATATTGTAAAACAAAATTTGAAAGTATTTTCCTGGTTATTGCCAAAACTTGAAATAAAAAAATATATTTTAAATGATAAGCTATATGCTAATTTATTTAGTGTTGAAGAAATAAACCGTTTAGTTCGGGACGGCATTCCTTTTCGTGATGCATATAAAATTGTAAGTCGTAATATTATAGAAAATAAATTCAATCCTGACCAAACTGTTCAACATACCCATGAAGGAAGTATTGGAAATTTATGTCTGGAAGAAATTAAAGAGAAATTTTATTTATATTATAATCTTATCTCATAACATAAAAATCCTTGAATTATCTTAAATTTGGTATTAAGCATTTTCAAAAACTAAAATAATAAATGTCCTATAATTTATATTATGTTAAATTCATAAATTAAAAAGAAAGGAAGAACAAATAAGTCCTTCCCTTCAAATATTTTTATTGTTTATTTAACTCTTTAAGTTTATCGTACATTTTAAGACGAGTATAAACTTCTTTTAAAGCTTTAACAGTTGGGCCATCTTTCGGACGAATTTTTAAAGCCTTTTCCAACCATGGCATAGCTTTTTCTAAATCCTGGTTTGCCTCAGTATTTAAAGCTTTATATTCTTTTTCTTTATCCAACGGTAAATTATTTGCTTGTTTTTGGAGTAAAGCAGCTTTATTTACATAAATAGCTCCTATATTATAATAAGCTTCAAAGAAATTAGGTTTTACTTCAAGTGATTTTTTATAATATTCTTCAGCTTTAGTACGATCTCCTAAATCATCGTAACTTTTACCAATTAAAAAATAAAAATTTGCGTTATTAGGACTATTAGGATCTTTTGCAATTGCTTCCTTAAGATTCTGAATTAATTTATTAGACAAACCTTGTTCAAGAAATATCTGTGCCTGTTCCAATAAAAGGCTAAGGTTATTAGGGAATCTGTCTCTACCCAATTGAATTGCTTTTTCAGCAGCAGCAGTGTCATGCAGCTGTTTTAAAGAACGTGTATAATAAATAAAAACTTTAGGATCTTTAAAGTTTAAATCAACACATTTTTTAAGGTATTCACTTGCAATTTTAGGTTTTTTAGCCAAAACAGCGCTTATACCTAAATTAAAAGCAGCAACAGTATCTATCTTATTAAGATCTTGTGCAACTTTATAAGCATCACCAAAATCTTTCATAGCCTGCACATAATCCTTATCCTTAAAATCATTGGCACCTTTTTTATAAAATACAGCTGAAAGACTTGCTATATAATTATCTGCTTCTTTTTGAAAATGTTTCTTCTTATCAAGTTTTTTAGCTTTTACAAATGCTGCAAGTGCTTTTTCGGCAGCCATAGTATCAAGTTTTTGAAAAGCCGGAATCTGGCTGGTTGCAATACCATAATATACTCTTCCGTAATACAACCATGTTTTTGCATCATTCATGGTTTTAGGGTTTTTAACTGCCTGATCAATAGCTATTTTAGCCTTTTCTAATTGACCTTTTCCCAGATACATATATGCACTGGTACGTTTACTTTTTTGTGCGAAACCTGCTGTAACAATTAATAGGCTCATCGCAACGAATAAAAATACTCTCTTCATTATTAATAAGTTTTGGTACAAATATAAATGTTTATCAAATATTATTCCATTCTTTTATTAGTTAAAATTTATTCTAAATAAAAGATAAGAAAATTAAATTATGATTATTCTTTATTACTATCTTGATTATCAGATGTTTCTATAGTATCATCTTGTGAAATTTCGTTAGCTTTATCGGTAGTGTTTTCACTTGATTCATCATCAGAAGTTTCCATTTCTCCAAGTAATTCCTTTTCTTCTTTAAACATCCCAACTTTAGCTACAGCCGCTATTTCATCATCTTCATTTAACGATATTAACCGTACTCCTTGTGTAGCACGCCCCATAGTTCTTAGCTTAGAAACAGAAATTCTAATGGTAATTCCTGACTTATTAATAATCATTAAGTCATCGTCTTCCGTAACATCTTTAATAGCAATTAAATATCCCGTTTTATCTGTAATATTGAGTGTTTTCACACCTTTACCACCTCTGTTGGTAATTCTATAATCGTCTAATTTAGATCGTTTTCCGTATCCTTTTTCAGAAACCACTAATATATCTGTATTTATATCGTCATTTACACAGATCATTCCTATTACTTCATCATTTTCATTTGCTAAGGTAATTCCTTTAACTCCTGAAGCTGTACGACCCATTGGACGCACTTTATTTTCCGGAAAACGAATTGCCCTTCCTGATTTTAAAGCAAGAATTACTTCACTCGTTCCGTTGGTAAGGCGTGCTTCAAGCAACTCATCACCTTCTCTGACGGTAATAGCATTTATACCCATAACCCTGGGGCGAGAATAGGCTTCCAGTGAGGTCTTTTTAATTATACCTTTTTTAGTCCCGAGTAAAATGAAATTATTGTTAATATAGTCCTGATCTTTTAGATTTTTGATGTTGATATAGGCTTTTACCGAATCTTCTGCCCCTATCTGCAATAAATTCTGTATCGCCCTTCCTTTTGATGTTTTTGAACCTTCCGGAATTTCATAAACTCTTAACCAAAAGACTTTTCCCTGTTCTGTAAATAATAAAATATAATTATGATTAGTAGCAACGAATAGATGTTCAAGGAAATCCTCATCTCTTGCTGCTCCTCCCTTCGAACCCTTTCCTCCTCTTGCCTGCACCCTATATTCATTAAGAGGTGTTCGTTTTATGTAACCTAAATGAGAAATTGTAATAACAACAGACTCATCAGGAATAACATCTTCCATTCGAATATCTTCAGCAGTATATACTATTTTGGAACGTCTTTCATCACCATATTTATCTTTAATATAAAGCAGTTCGTTTTTGATTATGTCCATTCTAATATTTACATCAGCCAAAATATCTTTAAGTTCACCTATTTTTTTTAATAATTCTTCATAATCAGCTTTAATCTTATCTCGTTCAAGGCCTGTTAATTTTTGCAAACGCATGTCTAGTATTGCCCTTGCCTGAATTTCAGACAACTCAAACCGTGACATTAACCCGTTGCGAGCTTCTTCAGGTGTTTTTGATGCCCTTATTAATGCTATCACTTCATCAATATGGTCTAGCGCTATCAGCAATCCTTCAAGAATATGTGCTTTTTTCTCTGCCTCTCTTAAATCATATTCTGTTCTCTTAACAACTATTTCATGGCGGTGATTAACATAATGTATAATTAAATCTTTTAAATTTAGTGCAACAGGTCTTCCATGCACTAATGCAATGTTATTTACACTAAAAGAACTTTGTAAGGCTGTTTGTTTGTATAGTTGGTTTATAACAATACTTGGAATAGCATCTTTTTTTAGCTCATAAACAATTCTCATTCCATTACGGTCCGATTCATCATTTAAATCACTAATACCTTCAATTTTTTTATCATTTATCAATTCCGCTGTTTTACGTATCATCTCAGCTTTGTTAACCTGATATGGTAACTCAGTAACTATAATACGTTCTTTTCCTGAAGGTGTAGTTTCGGTTTCTACTTGTCCTCTTAAAACAACACGTCCCCTACCCGTCTCAAATGCAGATTTTACGCCTTCATACCCATATATAATTCCTCCTGTAGGAAAATCAGGTGCCTTAATATATTCCATCAATTCCGGAATGGTAATTTCATTATTCTCTATATAGGCAATAATTCCATCAACAACTTCACTAAGATTATGCGGGGGCATATTTGTTGCCATTCCCACTGCAATACCTGAAGCTCCATTTACTAATAAATTAGGAATTAATGCTGGTAATACTGTTGGCTCTTTTAAACTGTCATCAAAATTATTCTGAAGTTCAACTGTCTCCTTATCAAGGTCAACAAGTAACTCTTCTGCAATTTTTTTTAACCTGGCTTCGGTATAACGCATTGCAGCAGGGCTGTCTCCATCAATAGATCCGAAATTACCTTGTCCATCTACTAAAGGATATCGTAATGACCAGTCCTGTGCCATTCTAACCATAGTATCATAAACAGAACTATCACCATGCGGATGAAATTTACCTAAGACCTCCCCTACTATTCTGGCTGACTTTTTATACGGGCGATTTGAAAAAACACCCAATTCATGCATGCCAAACAAAACTCTTCGGTGAACCGGCTTCATTCCATCCCGTACATCTGGCAACGCACGAGAAACAATTACCGACATTGAATAATCAATGTAGGCTGATTTCATTTGGTTCTCAATATTTACTTTTACTATTTTTTCACCTTCATGAACACTTTCCATGTATTCAACTCCTTCTATTTAATTTGTTTTTTCTTCATTACTATATAAGTAGGCAAAAATACGACTTTAAAACCAATTTAAAAAGGCTTTAAACAACGAAAATTCATTTTGTATTAACAATATTGTGTTTAAAATTTATGTTTATTTAACGTTTTGCAGGATAGAACAAACTTACCTTTGATTGTGGTAAAAAGTAAACTTTATAAGTTTTTCTTTAATTGGCATAAATTTTGCCTGTTAGTATTTTAATTATAAGTTATGCTTAATTTTGCAAAACATAATATGTAGGACAAATAAGAAAAATGGATACAAAATTTTCAAATAGAATGAAAGATGTTATGTCTTATAGCCGTGAGGAGGCAATGAGACTTGGAAATAATTATATAGGTGTTGAACATTTATTGCTGGGAATTCTTCGTGAAGGTGAAGGAATGGCTGTTCAGGCACTTCAACTTATGGGTGTGGATTTAAAAAAATTAAAACATAATATTGAAAAATCAGTTCAAAATATTGAAGAGAAATCAATAAAAATGGAAAATATTCCGGTTGTTAAACAAGCCGAAAAAGCACTAAAAATTACATACCTCGAAGCTAAAGTTTTAAAAAGTGATTTAATTGATACAGAACATCTTATGCTGGCTATTTTAAAAGATGAAAATAATCTGGTAACACAAAAACTAATACTTGAGGGTGTTGATTATAATAGCTTTAAAAATGAAATTGAAAGAATGAAAAATAATAATCAGGATACTTTAAAAGATACGCCAAAAGCTGAATTTCCAAGCGAAGAAGATGATGATTTGGGAGAAGAAAAACCTTTCTCAGGAACACCTAAAAAAGGCCAGGAGTCTAAATCCAAAACACCTGTTTTAGATAATTTTGGTAACGACCTGACAAAAGCAGCACAGGAAGGCAGACTTGACCCCATTGTTGGCAGAACAAAAGAACTTGAACGTATAGCGCAGGTATTGAGTCGCCGTAAGAAAAATAACCCGATTCTAATTGGAGAACCAGGCGTGGGTAAATCAGCTATTGCCGAAGGTCTTGCTTTGCGTATCGTACATCGCCAGGTGTCGCGAATATTATTTAATAAACGAATTGTTACCCTTGACCTGGCTTCTTTGGTGGCAGGAACCAAATATCGTGGACAGTTTGAGGAAAGAATGAAAGCTGTTTTAAATGAACTGACAAAAAATCCTGATATCATTCTTTTTATTGATGAAATACATACAATAGTAGGTGCAGGTAATGCAACAGGTTCTTTAGACGCTTCCAATTTATTTAAACCTGCTCTGGCAAGAGGTGAACTGCAATGTATAGGAGCTACTACCCTGGATGAATATCGTCAATATATTGAAAAAGACGGTGCTCTGGAAAGACGTTTTCAAAAAATTCTTGTAGATCCTACTTCTGTAGAAGAAACTATTGATATTCTTGAAAATATTAAAGAGAAGTATGAAGACCATCATCTGGTTAAATATACCCCGGAAGCTATTCATGCCTGTGTAAATTTAACTAACAGATATATCAGCGACAGGTTTTTACCTGATAAAGCAATTGATGCTCTTGATGAAGCCGGTGCACGTGTTCACATAAGTAATATTCATGTTCCGGCTGAAATTGTAAATCTCGAAAAGTCTATTGAAGAGATTCGTACAAGAAAAGTAAATGCCATAAGCGCTCAAAAATTTGAGGAAGCTGCCCAGTTTAGAGATATTGAAAGAAGATATTCCGATGAACTGGAAAAAGCAAAGAAAAAATGGGAAGAAGATGCTAATATACATCGCGAACCTGTTACAGAGGAAAATGTTGCCGAAGTCGTTGCCATGATGACAGGTATTCCGGTTACTAATATCGCCCAAAGCGAAAGCCAGCGACTAATTAATATGGAACCTGAGTTGCAAAAAGAGGTAATTGGGCAAAATCAGGCTATAACAAAAATTGTTAAAGCTATCAGACGTAATCGTGCCGGCTTAAAAGACCCAAATAAACCGATAGGCTCCTTTATTTTCCTTGGCCCTACCGGTGTTGGAAAAACTTATCTTGCTAAAATGCTGGCTAAATTTTTATTCGATTCGCAGGATGCTCTTATCAGAATTGATATGAGCGAATATATGGAGAAATTTGCTGTATCGCGACTTGTTGGTGCTCCTCCGGGATACGTTGGATACGAGGAAGGTGGCCAGCTAACAGAGAAAGTCCGCCGTAAACCATATTCCATTATCCTGCTTGATGAAATTGAAAAAGCACACCCCGATGTTTTCCATCTTCTGCTCCAAATGTTGGATGATGGTGTTATAACTGATAGTTTGGGTAGAAAAGTCGATTTTAAAAATACCGTTATTATCATGACGTCCAATATTGGATCTCGTCAGTTAAAAGACTTTGGACAAGGAATTGGTTTTGGCACATCTGCAAAAATTAGAAGTAAAGCTTCTCATGAGCAGAGTGTTATAGAAAGTGCTTTAAAGCGAACTTTTGCTCCTGAATTCCTTAATAGAATTGACGATATTGTAATATTTAATTCCCTAAGTAAAGAATCAATTTATAAAATTATTGATATTGAACTTTCTCATCTGTATGATAGAATTCATCAAATGGGATATAAAATTAATGTTATATCCAAAGCCAAGGATTATATTATTGAAAAAGGCTGGGATGAACAATTTGGAGCGCGTCCGTTAAAACGTGCTATTCAAAAGTATGTGGAAGATCCTCTTGCTGAGGAGATTATTACCAGTAACCTGAAAGAAGGTGATACTATTACAATTGATTTCGATGCTAAAAAGGACGAAATTAAAGTTAGAATTAAATCAAAGCAAAAAAAATCTCTACCAGCAGCTAAAAAAAGTATTTCGGCATCGAAAGCAAAACCAAAAAAGAAAGATTCAAGTAAATAATAACTGAAAAATATTTCTATTTTAAACCCGCTTTTTTGCGGGTTTTTTTATAATAACTGTTTTTGGGTGGCCTCTGTTTGAAAAACAGAGCCGTGCTGTCCGCTATAAGTGCCAATACCATATGTCGTGGGCTGCACCAGCTTCCGGGGCGCTCCTATTGTCGCACCCTCCAGCAGGCATCCCATCGCCTTATGCTACCGGCAGCTTCCGCTCCCATCACTTCCACAAATACTTCAAAAATTAAAATTTAAGGCTTACAGGTAACTTTTCTTCAAAATAGAAAATGTTTTTTTAGATTAATTAATCTATTCGTGCAATATTATTTCTTAATAAATGATCTGCAATGACCAGCGCTGCCATAGCTTCTACAATAGGTACAGCCCTAGGTAAAACAGTTACATCATGACGCCCTTTTCCTTCTATATTAACTTTTTCACCTTTAGAATTTATAGTTTCCTGAGTTTGCATAATAGTCGCTATGGGTTTAAAAGCAACATTAAAATAAATTTCATTACCATTGGAAATGCCACCCTGAATACCTCCTGAATAATTTGTCCTGGTGGTAATATTACCATTTTTATTTTCCATAATATCGTTATGCTCCGACCCTTTCATACGGGATGCAGAAAAACCGGAGCCAATTTCAAAGCCTTTCACAGCATTAATTCCTAACATCGCTTTCCCCAGGTCAGCATGTAGTTTGTCAAAAACAGGTTCTCCTAATCCTGAAGGCACACCTTTTATTATACAGGATATCTGTCCGCCAAGAGTATTACCCTCTGAAGCTGTTTTTTCTATCAAACGAATCATTTTTTCAGTAGTTGTACTATCAGGACATCGCAGGGGAGAATTTTCAATTTTTTCAGCGGTAATGTTGATATTATCAATATTCAAAGAAATATCACCCATTTGTTTTACATAGGCAAGTATCTGAATATCAAACTTCTTTAATAATATTTTAGCAAAGGCCCCGGCGGCAACTCTGGCAACCGTTTCTCTTGCAGAGGAACGGCCTCCTCCCCGGTAATCACGGATTCCATATTTTTTTTCGTAGGTGTAATCTGCATGAGATGGACGATAAACATCTTTTATATGACTGTAATCATGAGAATGTTGATCCTTATTCCATATTACAAATCCAATTGGAGTACCAAGAGACACCCCTTCAAAAACTCCTGATAAAATTTCCAGTTTATCCGATTCGTTCCTGGGTGAAACCCATCGTGATTGTCCGGGCCTTCTTCTATTCAACTCTCTCTGAATAAAATCAATATCTACCGTAAGCCCGGCAGGAAAGCCTTCTAAAACACCTCCTATAGCTTTTCCGTGAGATTCACCAAAGCTTGTTAATTGTAAAATTTTCCCAAATGTATTACCCGCCATTTTACTATTTAATTAATTTTGCTGAAAATAATCAAAAAAATATCTTAATCATATGAGCAAACATAAAGGAAAAATTTTAATTGCCACTTTATTCTTATCATTATTTGTTATTTTTAATTCAGGGTGTAATAAAATCCTAAATTCCAGCAATCAATATTTTAAAATTTCTACTCTTTTTAAAGATTATGCATTTTTTGATTCCGGAAGTAAATGGATTTACCAAAATGACTCTACCAAAGCCGTTGACACATTAAAAGTAAAAGATGTAAAAAGTTATATTGGTTTCCAACCCATTATTAGCAATCAACCTGCTTATAGTTTTGAGGCAATTGAGTTAATTTATGATACTAATTATTTTAATATGGTTAAGAGTGTGATTTTTGCCGGGCCTTCCTTAGCTGGTAGTAACCAACCCATGAATTCAAAATACCGTATTTTCTTTCAAAATGGAAATTATGTACTTGCTTTTGCTCCTGGTTATCCAATGGGAATAGAGCAACGTATAGGCGGAATGGAAGGACTTTATACCAATGTTGAAGTTATTTCTTCAATGGTATTAAATGGTAAAACTTATTCTAATGTATACCATACTATGGAAAAAACAACTTTCAATGTGAATACAACGGATACTACCACATTAAATTTTTTCTTCGCCCCACATGCCGGCTTAATTAAATGGACAGTAAAAAATACAAATAAAACTACGGTTTACAGTATGATTGACAGCAAATTAAAACAATAAAAAAAGAGGCTAAGCCTCTTTTTTTATTAACTTTCAAGTTCTTTATTTATTAACTTAATTTTATCTTTAATTGATTTAAGCTCTGATTTAGCTTTTTCAATTTTCTTTTCAAATTCTTCCTTAAAGGCATTAGATTGTTTAGAATTAGAGAAAAAGCCAATATTATTTTCCCAGAGAGTAACTTCATCCTGTAGCTTTTTCATTTTATTCTTCAAAACATTCTTTTCTTTAATTAACTGACGTTCACCTTCCGGAGAACTCTTAAGTCCTTCAACCTTTTTAATAAAATTGGAAGCATTAACATCATCCAAGGATAAAGAAAGTTTATTTAAAATAAATTGTATAGCCTCTTTATACTCATGATAAATACGGTCTTTTTCTTTAAAAATAACATGACCGATATTTTGCCATTCTTTTTGGAAATCTTTTATGGCATTAACATTTTCTTCTTTTGAATTTAAAGGTTTAAAATTTTTAATACGCTCAATAAGTGCGACTTTCTTTTCGAGATTTTCTTTTTCTTCATTTTTCAAACTCTGAAAGTGTTCAGATTTTTTATTAAAAAAGGTGTCACAGGCTGACCTAAAACGTTTCCAAATTTTATCTGAGTATTTTCTTGGTACAGGTCCAATATTTTTCCATTCTTTTTGCAGGTTAATCAAATCGTTAGTTGCATTTTTCCATGCTGTGCTATTTTGTAATGCTTCAGCTTTTTCGCATATCTTAACTTTTAACTGATAATTCTCAACTTGTTGTTTCTTTAATTCTGCAAAGAAATTTCTTTTTAACTCATAAAATTTATCCAGAGACCCTTTAAACCTGTTCCAAATTTCATCATTGTTTTGTTTTGGAGCACGGCCAATAGTTTTCCATGTTTTCATTAACTCTTCCATTTGTTTGGTTGCTTTATCCCATTCCCGTATGGAAGTATATTTAGTTTCTTGTAAAAAAGTTTCAATTTTGTCGCAAAGAGCTTCTTTTTCTTTTAGGTTCTCTAACTGTTTATCCTGAAGTTCTGTATAATGTAATCTTCTTCTTTCATTAATTTTATCGGTAGCATCTTTAAACCGTTCCCAAATTTCTTCATTCATTTCTCTGGGAACCTGGCCTATTTCTCTCCAATCATTATGGTATTTCTGTAGAAGTTTAAATGATTTTATAATTGATTCTTCATTAAGTAAAGCCTCTGTTTTTTCACAAAGTTCAATTTTTTTCTCCAGATTTTTTTTCAAATCAAGGTCACGTAACTCTTTATTTATCCTTACCTTATCAAAAAACATTTCGACCAAAAAATGATAATTTTTCCACAGGTTATTGTATTCCGATGCAGGCACCATTCCTATTTGTTTCCATTTTTCCTGTAGTTCCTGAAATCTATCATAAGTAGCTTTTAAACTATCACTGGAATTAATCAGTTCTTTTAAATCATCCAGGATAAGTTGTTTTTCTTTAAGGTTTTCAACTTTTTTCTTTTCCAGTTCTTCAGAGTATTTTGCTTTATTGTGTTTATAGATAGAGAAGGCATTGTTAAAGCGTACTTCCAGGGGATCGGGAGAAGCTATAAAATTTTCAGGATCACCTCCATCGGCAATAAATTCTTGTTTTTTATCTTCTATTTCTTCCCTGTTCAAGTTATGAAAAGCTACTTTTATACGCCCAACCTGATCTTTAATTTGAGAAACATCTTTTTCAGTAACAATATCCTCAAGAGCCTCTACAAGTTCCTGTTTATTTAGATGCTCATAGTCAATTTCCTCCTGTTTAAGATCATCATCATTAGAAACTATCTGATTTTTATTTGTATCTCTTATCAGCGATAGAATGAGCTTTTTATCTGTTTTTGAAATTTGTGCTTTTGTCGATTTATCTTCTTGGTGGCTTTCAGTTGAAGCATTAATATTCTTTTTTGGAGATTCCTTAGCTTTACTTTGTATCATTTCTAGTATAACAGCTTTTAAATCAGCGGAAATCTGTTTTTTACCGGCCTTTTTTTGCCTACCTGTCTTTTCAGCTTTGGAGTTATCTTCCTTTAACACGCTTTTATCATTCTCATTTTTAACTGTTTCAACATTTTGCACCGTTGAATTTTGATTTTCTAGATTCTTTGTTTCCATTTATCCAATATTAATAATAATAATCCGGAATTAAATATTTTATCCGGTAAGTAGTTATTCATGAATTGCAAAAATAATAATTAATTAAGATAAACCTTAAAAACAATGCATGATAAATAATTTGGAAATATTACATTTAAGGTAAATTTTTATCATAATAATAATTTATTACAATTTTCTCCCTCTATATCCAATTTTGCATCCTTTTATAGCCTTTTAAAGATGAAACACCCATGATTGAATATTTATAAAATTACACAGGTAAATTGATTATCAAATAAAGTAATCACACTATTACCGGTGAGAAAAATAATTATAAAAACCGGGATATTACATAAAAAGCTGCTCATTTTAACACGAGCAGCTTTTTATGATAAATGTCTCGTCCTAAAATAGCGTTACACAAAAAAACGTTATTATGCATTCAAAAGACAAAAAAACTTATGTAAAACGAACACAAAAAGATTACACTTTATCCTTAAAATTACAAGTAGTCAAAGAAATTGAACAAGGCAAGTTAAGTACAAC
>WGGC01000162.1 GCA_015491905.1 Bacteroidales bacterium
AATTTAGTTTGTCCTGCTCTATTTGACCTGGGAGAAAATAAGCGGGTAGTAATAATTAGTGTTACAGAGGGAGATGATAAACCTATTAAATATCCTGATATGTTTATTTCAGCTCAAATATGTATCATTAATAAAGTTGATTTACTTCCCTATGTAAAATTTAATATTGCCAAAGCCAAAGAATATGCACGCAAAGTTAATCCGGAACTTATATTTTTTGAGGTTTCAGCCACATCAGGCACCGGAATGGAAAACTGGTACCAATGGTTGAAGAATGAAATAAAGCTTATTAACCTGAGTTCTACATAAGACTTTAGTTACAGAAAGCCAACAGGGAGTGAGATTTGGAGAAAAAAAACAGAAGGAATAGCGGGCTATTTCAAGGTTTTTTTTCTTCAAAGATGGCTTTTTGTTGGCTTTCCCTAAAGGGTCATGATAATTTTCCCCTATACTTCCGCAAAATTCCTTGAATTATCCCGATAGTCCTGCGAAATTTTTCGTCGTCCATGAAAAAATTATCTATGACTGAAGCAAAGTCTTATGTAGAACTCAGGTTATTAATAAATCATGAATTACTGGTTACTCTATTCTTTCCCACACGAGTCTTTATTAGTAAAATATGCCAGTTTTTCAAGCTTTGTAATCATATCATAGTTTTCAACATACACTCCCTTTGGAACACGAAACCTTACAGATGTAAAATTCAAAATTCCCTTTACACCGGCAGAAATAATAGCTTTTGCAGTTTCCTCAGTAATAGAAGCCGGTGTTGCCAGAACACAAAGTTCTATTTTTTGCTTTTTTAGAACCTCTTTCATTCTGGAAACATGATAACATTTTACATCCTGAAATTGTATTGAAGGCTCTTCACCTACCCTAAATGTAGCTGCAATTTCCAGTCTGGAATCCTTTGCATTAAAATAATCAGCAACAGCCCTTCCCAAATCACCGATTCCCACAAATGCAACTTTTTGTACATGAGTGCAGTCAATAGCTTTTCCAACACTTTCTATCAAACCTTTCACCGAATAACCTTTGTGAATATCACCGGTAAAACCAATAAGCATCAAATCTCTTCTAACATGTGCAGGATTGATTTTTAACAAGTGTGCCAGTTGATGTGAATGAATATAAGGTCTTTCATCAAGATTAAAATTTTGTAATATTCTGCGATATAAACTTAATCGCTCAACGGTATTAGCAGATAATTTGTCAATCATTTTATTTACTGTTTTTTATCATAAATAACCAGGTGCAATATATAAAAGTTATAAATATATACTTAAAAATTTTTATAAGTTTTATTAATTAAGAAAATTAAACCCATATTAGCCAAAAAGCACCCACTGCAACTGCAATTGTCCCTGCTGCGATGTTTATACCATTATAAATGTTCATTTTTAACTTTCCGGAAGTACTTTTACCGATAACTCCCATAATAAATGCAAATAAGGTCATAGCCAATAATGTACCTACAGCAAATCCAATTAAATAAAAAGCCGATTGCCAAACAGTAGCAAAAGCAAGGGTGGGCAACAATCCTAAAAAATGAGAGACTCCCGCCAAACCATGCAACACCCCTATTCCAAGTGCTGCCAACAAAGTATGACGGTGGTTTTCTTTCAAAGGCTTTTTATATGCATTATCATTATTACCACTCTTTTCATGAGAAACTCTGTAAATCCTGAAAAAAGCCCATAATCCAATAAATATTAGCATTAAACCTACCAATTGCTCACTATGAGAAGAAATAACTTCTACAGGTAATATATCTCTAAAAAAGAAAAAAAGAACTCCTATAACTGACATGCCAATAATATGCCCGGTTCCCCAAAAAATACCAATTAACCAAGGACGAAACTTAGTATTTAATGCAAGTGGGCCAATTGCAGCCAAATGATCAGGCCCTGTAAATACATGTATTACAGAAGCTACCACACCAATAACAAAAGGTAAATTAGAAAATAAATCTTTCATAACTAACCATATAATCAATATTTACA
>WGGC01000163.1 GCA_015491905.1 Bacteroidales bacterium
GCCGGTTATCATACGGAGTATTCGGGAATGAAATTTGGAATGTTTTTCGTAGGTGAATACATGGGAATTACTTTAATATCAGCGATTATTTCTACTTTATTTTTTGGTGGATGGTTGGGGCCTTCATTTTTCCCACCAATAATTTGGTTGCTAATAAAGACATTCTTTTTTATTTCAATCTTTATATTACTACGAGCATCTTTACCCAGGCCCAGATATGATCAGTTAATGGAATTCGGTTGGAAAATTTTATTTCCGGTTTCATTACTTAATTTATTGATAACCGGAGGTATAATAACCTTCTTAAAATAATTTTTAAAAAAAAAGAAGAAATCATGTTTAGTATTCTTAGAAGTATGTGGCTTACTTTTCTTCATATTTTTCATAAAACTGAAACTATTGAATATCCTGAAGAGAAACCATATCTTGCTCCACGGTACAGAGGCAGGATTGTATTGACACGAGATCCGGATATGAATGAAAGATGTGTGGCTTGCAACTTATGTGCTGTGGTTTGTCCAACAGATTGTATTTCTTTGCAAGCAACAGAAGACAAAAATGGAAGAAGACACCCTGAATTTTTCCGAATCAATTTTTCACGTTGTATTTTTTGTGGCTTCTGTGAAGAAGCATGTCCTACAACAGCAATTCAACTGATTCCTGATTTTGAAATGGGTGAATATGACCGGCAGAATTTGGTCTATGAAAAAGAAAACTTATTAATTAATGGGCAAGGGAAATATCCCGGATATAACTTTTATAAACATGCCGGGGTAGACATGGGTGTTAAAAAGAAGGGAGAAGGAGAAAATGAAGAAAAACCTGTAGACACAAAAAGTTTAATGCCTTAAAATATGTCATAATTTATAAATAATATTTAAAATATCATACTCATGAACGGATTTTTTTATATCGCAGCTGGAGTGGCCATAATTTCAACAATATTTGTTATTACAGGGAAGAATGCTATTCATGCACTTCTATATTTGATAGTTTCTTTTTTATCTATTTCTGTTATTTTTTATTTGCTGGACGCTCCTTTTATTGCAGCCTTGGAAGTAATAATATATGCAGGAGCCATCCTTGTACTATTCATATTTGTTACCATGATGCTAAATATTGTAATTGAAAAGAAAAAAGAAAAGAAATGGCTTAAACCAAGAATGTGGGTTATTCCTGTCATATTAGCTGTTACCCTGTTTGTTGACTTGGTGTTTGCTGTAAAAAGTGTGCCTTCACATACAATTGAGAAAGGAATTGTTTTACCGAAAGAATTAGGGATTGCAATTTTTACCCGTTATCTGCCCGCTGTAGAAATAACAGCAATTTTATTACTTATCGGCGTAATTGGTGCTTATCACCTTGGAAGCCAAAAGAAAAAAGTATTTCATCGTTTTCTTGAAAAAAAATAAATGATATGATAACATTGCCATTAGATATTCAATTATTATTTGCAGGCATTCTCTTTATGCTGGGGCTTGTCGGGGTATTGGTACGAAGAAATATTTTCTTCATTCTAATGTCCATAGAAATTATGTTAAATAGTGCCGGATTGGTTTTTATTATTGCCAGTGCTTATTGGAAACAACCTGAGGGACAAGCTATGTTTATATTTATTTTAGCTGTCGCGGCAGCGGAAGTGTCTATAGGTTTGGCTTTAATCCTCCGTGTATATCATCATTATAGAACTTTGGATGTGGAGGCTATTAATAAATTAAAGGATAAAGAATAATAATAAAAAGTTATGAATACACTTATTGCACTTGTTCCTGCATTTCCATTATTAGGCTTTTTAATTCTTGCCCTTTTGGGTAAAAAAACGCCAAAAAAAATTGCAGGATTTATTGGCACAGCATCAATAGGCGTTTCTATGATCTTAACGTTTATTATCACCTACCTTTACCTGCATCAATTACCTGAAGTGAAATCATATTCGGTTGTTGTATGGAATTGGCTTCAAACAGGTAGTCTGAGCGTTAATATTTCATTTGGTCTGGATGCATTATCCCTAATTTTCATTTTGATAATAACTTTCGTTGGATTCCTTATTCACATTTACTCAATTGAATATATGGATAAGGATATTGATTTCAAGAAGTTTTTTACTTATATGAATCTTTTTATCGCCTCTATGCTTATTTTAGTTTTAGCAAATAATTTTTTATTATTATATCTGGGTTGGGAAGGTGTTGGCCTATGTAGTTATTTGTTAATTGGATTTTGGTATAAAGACCCTGCTAATGGTTATGCTGCACGAAAAGCTTTTATCTATACACGTACCGGAGATGTAGCACTAATATTAGGCATCATTTTACTTTTCTTAAACTTTGGAACTTTAAATATACAATCCATTGCACATGCTGCACAGCATTCATGGGCAACAGGTTCTCCAATAGCAATTATTACTGCACTATTATTGTTAATAGGAGCTATTAGTAAATCGGCTCAGATTCCTCTTCAACCTTGGTTGATTGATGCCATGGCAGGCCCTACTCCGGTTAGCGCACTGTTGCACTCCTCAACAATGGTTACTGCCGGCGTATATTTAATAGCACGAAATAATTTGTTATTTACACTGGCTCCGTCAATAATGTTACTGGTTGCTATTATTGGTGCTGTAACTCTTGTGATTTCAGGATTTAGCGGATTGGCCCATCACGATATTAAAAAAATACTTGCTTATTCTACTGTTAGTCAGATAGGATATATGTTTCTTGGGTTAGGAGTAGGTGCCTGGTCTGCTGCAGTTTTTCATTTTATGATACAGGCTTTCTTTAAAGCATTGTTATTTCTTGGAGCAGGAGTTATCATTTTTGCTATGAATCAAGAGCATAATATTTTTAAAATGGGAGGCCTTCGTAAAAAAATGCCAGTAGTATTTATTACCTATTTGCTGGGAGCATCTTCCCTGGCAGCGGTACCATTAATTACGGGTGGCTTTTATAGTAAAGATGCTATAATTTGGTATTCTTACTCTTCGCCACAAGGAAGTATATGGCTGTGGTTGGCAGCAATTGTCGGAGCATTGTTAACCACCTTATATTCCTA
>WGGC01000164.1 GCA_015491905.1 Bacteroidales bacterium
ACAGTATTTCCTCTTTTAACATTTCCCAGGTCAACAATATTCAATGAATTCCAGTGCGGAAACAAGGGGTAAAGTTTCTTTCTGATTTCATCAGGACCATTTGTACTCCCGGAAGTATTTTTTACGGCCTTCCTGTCTTCGGGAACTCCAATAATAGCAATTTGAATATTTTCGAGGGATGGAAATAATGATTCTTGTGAATAGGCAGTTAAAATATTACCAAAACACATTCTATCATTATTTTTCAAAGATATGATATCGGAAGGTACAGGTTCAAAATAGAAATCCAGGTTCATGGTAAAATATATTTCTTTCGGCAGACGAAGATAAGAATAAAAATGAAAAAGCCCGGGATACTTTTAATAAAAAGCATTCCGGGCTTTTACTATCGTAAAAAAAACTATTTCTTACGTTTAAAACTTCTTTTTTTAGGCATGTTTTTTGGATCTTTGGAAATTTCATAACAATCTTCCAGTGTTAACGTTGTGGGGTCTGTTCCTTTGGGGATCTTATAATTTTGTTTGTCAATTACCAGATATGCACCATAACGGCCGTTAAGGACTTTTACTTTTTCATCTTCTGCGAAAACTTTAATAATTTTATTTCTTTCCACTTCTCTTTTTTCTTCAATAATCTGAATAGCCTCATCCAATGTTAAGGTGGCAGGAATTTTATCTTTTTTTATTGAATAGAAAAGATTTTTATGTTTTACATATGGGCCGAAACGTCCTATAGCTACAGTTACGGGCTCTCCTTCATATTCGCCTATATTTTTCGGAAAGGAAAAAAGTTTTAAAGCATCTTCCAGTGTCAGCGTTTCTATACTTTGTCCTTTTTGAAGGCCTGCAAAAACAGGTTTTTCCTCCGAGTCGGTATCTCCCATTTGAACCATAGGTCCAAAGCGTCCAATCTTTACGTATATATTTTTCCCGGTCTTTGGGTCTTGTCCCAAAAGCTTCTCACCGCTATATTTCCCGGCATTTTTAAGTGTGTCTTCCACTTTTTCATGAAAACCTCCGTAGAAGCGTTTTATCATTTCATTCCATGCTTTCCTGCCTTCGGCAATTTCATCGAATTCCTTCTCTACATTGGCGGTGAAATTATAATCCATAATATCAGGGAAATATTCAAATAAGAAATGTGTTACCAGCACGCCAATGTCAGTAGGAAAGAGCTTGGCTTTTTCTGCACCTGTATTTTCTGTTACCTTACTTTCTTTAACTTCATTTTCTTTAAGTATAAACCGGCGGAGGTTTCTTTTCTCGCCTTCCCGTGTTTCTTTAACCACATAACCTCTCTTCTGGATAGTAGAAATGGTAGGCGCATAAGTAGAAGGCCTTCCAATACCCAGTTCTTCAAGTTTCCTCACCAGACTGGCTTCTGTATAACGTGGAGGATGTTTGGTAAAACGTTCTTTAGATACCATTTGCAGGAGTTCTAATATATCGGAGGTATGTAAATCAGGGAGTATACCATCCTTTACTTCACCATTTTCATCATCAGAACCTTCAATATATACTTTTAGAAAACCGTCAAATTTCAAAACTTCACCTTGAGCAATAAAATTCTTTTCAGCTTTATCGGAGGAAATCTCAACAACTGTTTTTTCCAGTTTGGCATCGCTCATCTGCGATGCTATGGTTCTTTTCCATATTAACTCGTACAGGCGTTGTTCTTCTCGTGTCTCTCCGGCACCGGTGCGGTTCATATATGTAGGCCTTATGGCTTCATGGGCCTCCTGTGCACTTTTGTTTTTTGTTGTATACCGCCGGGTTTTAATATATTCCTTTCCGAAAGTATTTTCAATTTCTTCTTTAGCAGCTTGTATTGCCACTTCTGAAAGATTTAATGAATCTGTTCTCATATAAGTGATGAGTCCCGACTCATATAATCTTTGTGCAATGCGCATGGTGTTGGCTACGGAAAATCCAAGCTTACGTGATGCTTCCTGCTGTAGTGTTGAGGTTGTAAAAGGTGCTGCCGGTGATTTTTTTGCCGGTTTGCGGGTAACGGAGTTAACCTTATAGTTTGCTCCAATCTGAGTTTTCAGGAACTTCTCTGCTTCTTCGGCAGTTTTAAATTTTAAACCATATTCGGCAGTAAAAGACTGTTTTGCTGTAGAATCTTTTAATCTGAAATCTGCAAGTGTACGAAATGAAGAGGTACTTTTAAAGTTTTTTATTTCTTCTTCTCTTTCAACGATTAAACGAACGGCAACAGACTGCACTCTTCCGGCGGAAAGTGAAGGTTTTACCTTTCTCCATAATAATGGAGATAACTCAAAACCTACCAGACGGTCAAGTACACGCCTGGCTTGCTGTGCATCAACTAAATTTTTGTCAATACTACGCGGATTCTCTATGGCATGAAGTATAGCTTGTTTTGTAATCTCATGGAATACAATACGCTTACTTTTAGCTTCTTTAATTTTTAACGCGTTTAGCAAATGCCATGATATGGCCTCTCCTTCACGGTCTTCATCAGATGCAAGCCAAACCAGTTCGGCATCTTTTGCTAATTTTTTTAATTCTGAAACAAGCTTTTTCTTATCTGCACTAATCTCATATTTGGGTTCAAAGTCATGTTCGATGTCCACTCCCATATTTTTTTTACTCAGATCCATTACATGACCAAAGCTGGAACGGACAGTATAATCTTTTCCCAGAAACTTTTCGATAGTTTTAGCTTTTGCAGGTGACTCAACAATAACAAGGTTTTTGAGCATAGTTATTTTTTTAACTTTCTAAATTTTATAAGGGCGGTGCAAAAGTAATATTTTTAATATAAAGTGAAGAAAACAGACTTAAAAGGTTTCTTGCATACATAGAAATCTCATAATAATATAATATCTAAAAGTATTATAAATAGGTATAACAAACTCAATATTAACAATATAAACAATAATTATAATGTTTTATAAAAAAGTTTAAAATTACCGGAAACATTTTAAAATATTTTTTTTGTAAAAACTGTTATGATAATTGTTTGTTAAACTACAGAAAGCAGATGGTCAAGATTTTCGAATTTATTCTGGTAGTCTTTTAATGACCTGTTGATAACTTCGTAGGCTTCATCTTTGCCATAAACATCAGTAATTTCAACATCAATTTTTTTACCCGGAAGGTCTTTATATGTCAGGAAATAATGCTTTAACCTGTCTATTACCAGTTCAGGTAATTCAGAAATATCATTAAACTGGCTATAAAAAGCATCATTATTTAATACAGCAACAATTTTATCATCGGCTTCATTACTGTCTATCATACGAAATCCGCCAATGGGTCGCGCATGAACAAGTATGTCACCATGAGAAATGGTTTTTTCTGTAAGCACACATATATCCATAGGGTCACCATCACCAATAATTTCTGTCCTTCCTGCTTTCTCATTACAAAATGAAGCTACTTCCTCACCGCTATATGTCTGTGGAATAAATCCATAAAGAGCAGGTACTACATTTGAATATTTCTGAGGACGGTCTATTTTAAGGTATCCTGATTTTTTATCTACTTCATATTTAACCGTATCGGTGGGAACCATTTCAATATAGCATGTAATAATTTTGGGAGCTTCATCACCAATATCAACGCCATGCCAGGGATGTGATTTATATCGCAAACCCATAAGTCTTCCAATGGGTTCCATTAATCTGTTTGCCATAATCTTAAACTTTAATTGTTATTAATTTCTTATTATATAATGATAAGTTATATTTTTTATTTAAAGATGATTTTTTAAAAATGGATGATAACTGCCGGAGATGGATACGGGTTTCTTATTTCTAATTTCATGCACGGTATAAATACTTCCTGAGGCATCTTCAATACCATATCCGTTTCCATTTATGATTTGTTGATAGCTGTCTGTATGCAAATCAGTAAAGCCGCTGCTAAATTCTATTTCCTCTCCGTCGATAGTAATTGACCGGAACGTGGGAATTTGGTCTTGCTGTGCATTTATCGGCAAGTCGTTTTTATCGATACTCATAAACCAGCGGACATTAGCATTTTTTAACCGTAAAAAACCGGCTGCTTTATTTTGTTCATGCAGATGAACAGTATTTTCTTCCACATCACCAAAAATCCATTGAAGCATATCGAAGAAATGGATTCCTATGTTGGTAACAACACCCCCTGATTTGGAGATGTTTCCTTTCCATGAATAAAAATACCAGTTTCCTCTGGAAGTAATGTATGTTAAATCCACATCATGGATAGTATCCGGTGGCAGGGAGTCAATTTTATTTTTCAGCTTTACAATGGCGGGATGCAACCGTAGTTGTAATATGGTGTTTACCTTTCTGCCTGTTTCTTTTTCAAGGTCTTTAAGGCCTTGTAAATTCCATGGGTTAAGTACGAGTGGTTTTTCACAAATGGCATTAGCATCATTTCTTAATGCAAGTCTAATGTGGGCATCATGGAGGTAATTGGGAGAACAAATGCTTACGTAATGTACTTTTTTATTTTCAGTACGGCGGAGTTTATCAAGATGCCTGTCAAACCTTTCAGGTTCAGTAAAAAAATCAGCTTTGGGAAAATAGGAGTCTATTATACCTACACTATCAAACGGGTCTAAAAGTGCCACCAAATTGTTGCCGGTATTTTTTATAGCTTTCATATGTCTTGGCGCTACATATCCTGCTGCACCAATTAATGCGAAGTTCTGCATGTTTTTATTGTTTATAAATCATATTTTTAATAATATGTTATTATTTTTCCTTCTCATGAAAAATGCCGCTAAAATAATTTTTTATAAAGGTTTGTAATATTTTTTTATAACATAAAAGCCTTTTTACCGGCAAAATTAAATTTTTTACAAAGATGCGGAAAATACGTTTAGTGACATTATAATGATTATTTTTAATTCAGTAATTTTTCTATTACTTCAGGGAAATATCTGTATTCAAGGTTATGGATTTTTTCTGCCAGCGTTTCGGGAGTGTCTTCTTCTAATACCGGCACCTTAGCCTGGAAAATAATATCTCCTGCATCATATTCCTCATTAACATAGTGGATAGTAATGCCGCTTTCTTTTTCTTTTGCTTCAATCACAGCTTTATGAACATGGTTGCCGTACATTCCCTTTCCACCATACAGGGGCAACAATGCAGGGTGAATATTAATAATCCGTGATGGAAACGCCAAAATAAGTGATTTGGGTATTTTTAACATAAAACCTGCCAAAACAATTAAGTCAGGGTTTATCTTGATTAATTGCGCAAGTAATTTTCCGGAGGTCATATCTTCTTTATTAAAAACACTAACCGTAATGTTCAAATTTCCGACACGTTTAATTACACCGGCATTAATATTATTGGTGAAAACCCCTGCTATGGAGATATTTTTTTCTTTTTGTTGAAAATAGCGGATAATATTTTCTGCATTTGTTCCGTTGCCGGAAGCAAAAAGGATAATTTTCTTTTCTTTATTCATTTTATTCTGTAATTATTTTTATCAAAATTTATTTAATCTTCAAAAAGAAAAAAATAATAATAAGTCTTTTATCTTAAGGTTGTCATGACAAGGATAATAGCATATAAAAGTCTTCAAAAGTAAACAATTAAAAGGAATTAGAAGGTTTAATAAAAGCAAGTGTTTTCTATTATAATGACAAACTATATAATTGATTTTCGGATTTTTATACTTTTTTAATTATATAAAAAGCATCTTTTTTTTGGTTTTTATTTCATTAATGATTTACTTTGCAGCCTGTTTAACTTAAAAATTACAAATATGTCAGACATTCGTTCAAAAGTTGTTAGCATTATCGTTGACAAGCTGGGTGTTGAGGAAAGCGAAGTTACAAATGAAGCAAGCTTCACTAATGATTTAGGCGCTGATTCCCTGGACACTGTTGAATTAATCATGGAATTTGAAAAAGAATTCAATTTATCAATTCCTGATGAAGAAGCCGAAAAGATTGAAACGGTTGGTGATGCAGTAAAATACATTGAAGATCACCTTAAATAAAAAAGTTTATGCAGTTAAAGAGAGTCGTTGTAACCGGTATTGGCGCAATCACTCCCATAGGAAATACTGCTAAGGAGTTATGGGACGCGTTGTTGCTTGGTAAGAGTGGTGCGGGTCCCATAACTCATTTTGACCCTTCCCGATTTAAAACCCAATTCGCCTGCGAAGTAAAAAATTTTAAACCGCTAGATTTTTTTGACAGAAAAGAAGCCAGAAAATACGACCGGTACGCACAGTTTGGTATTGTAGCAGCTGATGAAGCGGTAGAAGATGCGGGGTTGCTAACGGAATCCGGTATAGATAAAGACCGGGTTGGTGTAATATGGTCATCGGGTATTGGTGGTATTCAAAGTTTTCATAACGAAGTTGAAAATTTTGTTAAGGGTGATGGTACTCCAAGGTACAATCCTTTTTTCATTCCAAGGATGATCAGTGATATCGCTGCCGGTCATATTGCAATAAAATATGGTTTCAGAGGGCCTAACTTTGCTACTGTTTCAGCATGTGCCTCTTCTGCTAATGCTTTAGCAGATGCTTTTAATTATATACGTTTGGGGAAAGCAGATATTTTTGTTTCCGGAGGTTCTGAAGCCGCCATTACGCAAGATGGAGTGGGGGGCTTTAATGCCATGCATGCCATCTCCACACGAAATGATGATCCTGCTACTGCCAGCCGTCCTTTTGACAAAGACCGTGATGGTTTTGTAATTGGAGAAGGCGCCGGAGCTTTGGTATTTGAAGAAAGAGAACATGCTATTGCCAGAGGTGCCAAAATTTATGCTGAAGTAGCCGGTGCCGGCTTGTCCGGAGATGCTTATCATATGACAGCTCCACATCCTGAAGGATATGGTGCCTACTTATGTATGAAAGCAGCACTTGAAGATGCTGAATTAAATATTGAGGAAATAGAACATATTAATACCCATGGTACTTCTACTCCTGTGGGAGATGTTGTTGAACCAAAGGCTATTGTAAAGCTTTTTGGGGATCATGCTTATAATATTAATATTAACTCAACAAAATCTATGACCGGACATTTATTAGGTGGTGCAGGTGCCATAGAGGCTATCGCCACTTTGTTAACGGTTAAAAATGATATTATTCCTCCTACTATTAATCATTTTACTGATGATCCTAAAATTGATAATAAGCTCAACTTTACCTTTGGCAAAGCTGTGAAAAGAACTGTCAATGCAGGATTAAGTAATACTTTTGGTTTTGGAGGCCATAATGCATCTATAATTTTTAAAAAATCAGATAAGTAAGTTTTCTGTTTTGACAATAAAAGCACTTCTTGGAGTTTCTTCTGCATCAGAAAAGAAATTAAAATCTGCAATAAAAAATATTTTCGGGTTTAGTCCCGGGAATATTTTTTTGTATCAACAGGCATTGCGGCATAAATCAGCGTCTATCGTCAGGAAAAATGGCCAGAAGATTAATAATGAACGACAGGAATACCTTGGTGATGCTATCCTTGGTGCTGTGGTAGCTGATTATTTATTTAAAAGGTTTCCCAATAAAGATGAAGGCTTTTTAACAGAGATGCGCTCTAAAATTGTTAGTCGTTCTTCCTTGAACAGACTTGCCGCAAAACTCGGAATTCATGAACTTATCCGTTTCTCTTCTGCCGATAATCGCATTCTGAAAACAGCAGGAGGCAATGCTTTCGAAGCTTTTGTAGGTGCTATGTACCTTGATAAGGGATATGATTTCACACACAAAATACTTGCTAAACGAATATTAAAAGTACACTTTGATATTGATGAACTGGTATCCTCAGAGATAAGCTATAAAAGTAAAATTATAGAATGGGCACAAAAGGAAAAAGTTGAGCTTAAATTTATAATTATCTCCGAAGATTCCGTTAAAGGTCAAAAAGAATATACCGTTTCTGTTTCGGTAAATGAAAAACCTATTGCCCAGTCTGTTGATTACTCCATTAAAGGGGCTGAAAATCTTGCTGCTGAAAAAGCCTGGACAATATTATTTTCTTAAATATTAATTTTTCTTTATTGTAAGTCCTAATTCATCCAGTTGTTCACGGGATACTGCCGATGGTGAGTCTATCATTAAATCTCTTCCTGCATTATTTTTAGGAAACGCTATAAAATCTCTTATGGATTCTTTCCCTGCAAAAAGAGCTGCAAGTCTGTCAAATCCCAAAGCAATACCGCCATGAGGTGGTGCACCATATTCAAAGGCATTCATTAGAAATCCAAATTGTTCCTGAGCTTCTTCATCGCTAAACCCCAAAACCTTAAACATCATTTTCTGTAATTCCCTGTCATGAATACGTATAGATCCTCCTCCAATTTCCACTCCGTTTATCACCATATCATATGCATTGGCTCTAACTTTTCCTGGATTTGTTTCCAGTAATGAAATATCTTCCTGTTTAGGGGAGGTAAAAGGATGATGCATAGCGTGGTAGCGGTTGTTTTCTTCATCCCACTCCAGTAATGGGAAATCTGTAACCCATAATGGCTTGAAATGTGAAGAATCTCTTAGTTCTAAACGATTTCCCATTTCCAGACGGAGCTCGTTCATTTGTTTTCGTACTTTTTCTTTTTCTCCTGAAAGAATAAGCAGTAAATCTCCGGGCTTAGCATTAAATTTATCAGCCCATTCCTTTAAGGTTTCTTTATCAAAAAATTTATCTACCGAAGACTTAAAAGTTCCGTCGGTATTATATTTAACATACACAAGCCCCTTGGCGCCTACCTGTGGCCGCCTAACAAAATCAGTAAGCTTATCCAGTTGTTTCCGTGTATAATTACTGCAACCGGAAGCATTTATCCCTACCACCAATTCTGCATCATCAAATACTTTAAAGCCTTTATTCTGTGCCAGTTCATTTAATTCTATAAATTCCATTCCAAACCTTGTGTCCGGCTTGTCGGAACCATAACGCTCCATAGCTTCCTGATAAGAGATACGCGGAAATGAATCCAGTTCGATATTTTTTAAAGTTTTGAATAAATATTTTATCATTCCTTCGAAAATATCCAGTATATCGTCCTGCTCTACAAAAGACATTTCACAGTCTATTTGAGTAAATTCAGGTTGTCTGTCGGCGCGAAGGTCTTCATCTCTAAAGCATTTTACCAATTGATAGTATCTGTCGTAACCGGCTATCATCAGTAACTGTTTAAAGGTTTGTGGCGATTGAGGTAAAGCATAGAACTCCCCCTGGTTCATCCGTGAAGGGACAATAAAATCCCTGGCACCTTCGGGGGTGGATTTAATAAGATAGGGGGTTTCTATTTCTACAAACTGAAGGCTGTCAAGATATTTTCTTGTCTCCAGAGATAATTTATGCCGGAGTAACAAGCTCTCTTTAAGAGGATTCCTTCTTAAATCGAGATATCTGTATTTCATTCTTAACTCTTCACCACCATCTGTTTCATCTTCTATTGTAAATGGAGGTGTTTTAGAACTGTTGAGTATAGAAACCTCTACAAGGTCAATTTCAATGTCTCCTGTAGTTAATTTTGGATTCTTGGAAATTCTTTCAATGACAGTACCCTTTGCCTTTATAACAAACTCTCTTCCAAGTTTTCTGACTATGTTAATTGTATCTGTATTGGTACGCCCTTCTTCCAGTATTAACTGTGTGATACCGTACCTGTCGCGTAAATCTATCCATATCAATCCGCCTTTATCTCTAATTCGTTGTACCCATCCGGTTAAAACTACTTCTTTATTAATATCTTTAATGGTTAATTCACCACAAGTATGTGTACGCAACATGTTTTATTACCTTGAATTGTTAAAATTTTTATCAGTGTGCGAAATTACGAAAAAGAAAAGGTATAGAACAGAAATTATTTTTCTACAACAGAATAATTTCTTCTTTTTACGATTTTAAAATCGTGATGTCAGGAAAACTAACGATATTTTCTTTTGTTCAGGAAGTTACATGTTATTTCCCTTGTGATGTAACGATCATGAATTTTATTAATTATAAATTACATTCACCCTGTGAAATAGAAAAATTTTTCCAAGGCAGGGAAAATGATTATTCAATTATGGTAAGTTCCATCTGACCAATGAAATATAAAATTATAAACAGATGAAAAGATGAGTATTATGTATTTTTTAAAATGGTTTAAAAACATTTATACTTTTTTATAAACGTTGTTTACCGGCCGGATTGTTTTTTCCGCTCTGTCCATTTTTTTCCGCCATAAACTGCTGCCAGGCCAAATAAAATAAACAAACCTTCTCCAACCGGAGCACCGCCTCCGGCAGGCTGTGTGCCGGTGCTTGAAGGGTCAGGAGGTGATGGTGATGTTTGCGCATTGCCGGGTAAGAGGTAAAATAATAATAGCATAATAATTAGTAAAAAACGTTTCATAATTTTATTTTGTTAAAGGTTTATTGAAGGTATATTTTTTGTGAATGTTTAAAGTTTTGTCCGGTGATACTGATAATTTGTACTCCTTTATTGTTGTGAAGAATGATAATAGTTTCCCCTCCCGGAATTAAGTCAATAGGATATTTTTTCAATATTTTTCCCGAAAGATCATATATACTTACCTTTCCGGAAAAAGCTTTTCTTAAAAGGTTTTTAATATGCAAAGTGTTTTTAATGACATTTATTTTTAATGGTAAATTTTTGTCGTTTATAGTTTTACTTTCAAATCCGGAAATTACAGGAGTAAAGTGAAGTATAAAGCGAGTTGTATTCCTTCCTTTTTCCATATTAAAGGAATAATTTTGTTTCAATAAATCGGTACTTACTCCTTTTAACCTGTCTTCTAACATAACTGAAAGGCCTGTATTTACAGTATCCTTTGACAATGAAAGGGTAAAGTGGTTATCTTTTGATGATTCCAGTCCTATAGGAATGCTCATTTCTTTTTCGGGAATAGGTAATGCCTGAATAACATAATCGTAGCCATTATCTGATAATAATTTTGTAAAAAGATTGAGGGCTGAAGTTGATTTTAATATTCCCAAGTCAAATGTGGGATCGAGACCTGCTGTCATATTTTTATTGAAGGCAATAAGTGTAGATCTGTAATCTCCGGTATCATTTTTTATATTCAGCTGGTAGCGAAACCATTGTGCTTCGGAGGACTTGTAAAAAACAGATGTTCTGCCCATATTCCTTATTGCTGCCGGAAATGCTATGTTTCCTGAGGCATTTACTTTTACCATAAAGGCTTGCCCTGCAGCAATGTATTTTGCGGAACTTGCCTGTGAAATTGAGATATGGTCATCACGATGTCCGTGAAATCCCGGCTGCTCATCCCACAGGTATATGCCCCCATATACAGGATCCAGCAAATTGCTGTTTGCACTTAAAAAATTATCTGAAGAAACATGACTGTTTGCTGCTAACGATGAGGTGAAAGGGTTTCCTATTAAATTCCAACCTTCAGCAGTACTTCCTGCAGTTTTTGAAACCGGAACAGTATGGTCGGCGACAGATACATTTCCTGATAATTGTAATGTATGGCCGGCAGACTTATATCTTATGGAATATCCTTTACCTGCAGAAAATCCTTCCGTAGCCATTAGTGAATTTGTTCCTGTTCCGTCATTGCCATTTAAAATATCAATCCAGTTACCTGTTATACCATTATAAAAGTAACTTTCGTCCCAGCGATAAAAATTATCATTTCCTGTGCCGCCGGTAAGTCCCATATTTAACTGATTAAAATTGACTGCCGGTATTACAGGGGCTGCCAGGTAATGGTATTTTCCCTGTTTTAAAGTTATCTCAAAAGTAATTTTTTCAAGTGGAGATATCCCAAAGAGTAAACTAGAGGTCAGCGAGTCTGTTTTGGCAATTAAATTCCCATCGCTGCCAAGCTGGGGTCTGTTTTCAAAGGCAACACGTGCTCCGGCATCGGCAATAACCTTACCGGAAAGTATATTAAAATCTTTTAAGGTTGTAACCGTCTGATCATTGAAATGAAAATAATTTCCGGGGCCTGCATTCACAGTTATTTTATTCATGGAACAATCACTATCCATTGATATATCCGAAATTCCTGATCCATTTTCAATTACTAATGAACCTCCGTCAAATGCTGACGTTCCGGGAGAATAATAAATTTCAGGTGCGGCTCCCAGGTTTCCATTTTTTAAAATAACTTTTGCTGATGACCCTGCAGCAACGGAAAAGATGCCATTGGATGTAATGGAAAAAATTTTTATAGTCCTGTTATTTTGGCCGGGTAATGTTGCGATATTTAGCAAAGCATCTCCTGATAAATAGGCATTACCACCGCTTTTTTGAGAATATCTGCCGGAAATGTTTATTACCCCTCCCGAAAAATTTAATGTCCCACCGCTTATATAGAAATATTTTGTTTTACTGCCTCCTGCATTAAGTATCCCGTCTTCCATATTTAGAGTCCCTTTGGTAGTAATATTTGCAGATGTGGTTAAATTGGCCCCGGTAATAACTTTTAATGTTCCTCCCGTATTAATAGTAATACTTTTACACGATTGGGTTGAACTGATAGTGATTATATCACCGGAAAGAATAACTACGTTTCCTGAAGAAGTTGGGATAGCATTACCTGACCATGAGGCAGGGTCGTTCCAGTTGCCTCCACCTGTATTGTTGGAGTTTTGTGCTTTTACTTCAAATATAAAAATACCAAGAAGTAAAAAAATGTAAAGTTTTTTCATTTTTTGTGGTTTTAAATAGATTATCTGTAGACGAAAAAAATAAAATATTATATAAAAAGGAAAACATTTTGCTTATGGGTTTTCATTGGTTAAAAAAATAAAAAAGGGCACTCATTTTTTTGAATCCTTCAAAATTAAAATATAAATTTCTGATTTCCAAATAAAAAGCAAAAAAATTTTATTAAAAAATATATTATTATTTTTTTCAGTAAAATAATTATAAAAAATGATTGTATGGAGGCAAATAAAGATTGTATTTTTGCTTTATGGCAAAAAATAAAAAACAGAAGTATTATGTGGTATGGCGTGGAATAAATCCCGGAATTTATAAATCCTGGGAGGAATGTAAAAAGCAGGTTGCCGGTTTTGATAATGCGCAATATAAGTCCTTTAATTCTTTGGAAGAAGCAGAAAATGCCTTTGATAAATCCTATGAAACTATAAGAGAGTTAAAAGGAAA
>WGGC01000165.1 GCA_015491905.1 Bacteroidales bacterium
CAGTTAATGGCGATTAGGAAAAGTAAAAATCCTTCTGCCTGGATTTTCGTGAAATAATTAAATAGGTTGTTTTGGGAAATAAGAATAAGTTACAAAGGTTTGCTGAAAATCGTACCTTCACTAACCTTTTTCAATATTCATTCGATGATTTAAAAAATGGTTTTCCTCTAAAGGGAAAATGGAGAGATTTTTTTAAGAATAATCACCCTATAATTTTGGAGTTAGGATGTGGTAAAGGTGAATATACAATTGGTTTAGCTGAGAAATATCCTAATAAGAATTTTATTGGAGTTGATGTAAAAGGAGCAAGGTTATGGAGAGGGTTAAAAAATGCCCGGGAAAAAGAACTAGATAATGTAGCTTTTATAAGGACTCAAATCGATTTAATTCATTTTTTCTTCGGAAAAAATGAAATTAGTGAAATCTGGATTACATTTCCTGATCCGCAAATAAAAAAGAAAAATGAACGAAAGCGTCTAACCTCACCTAAGTTTTTGAATAAATACCGTGAATTTCTTAAACCAAAAGGAATTATTCATCTCAAAACCGATGCACTATTGCTATACGACTATACCATTGAAGTTGCGGAAGATGAAGGCTTTAATATATTATTTACTAACGAAGACGTATATAATTCAGGTATAAATAATGAAGTTACTTCCATTCAAACTTTTTATGAAAAAAAATGGCTGCAGTATAACACCCCTATAAAATATTTGCAGTTTGAGGTTTAATTTATTTTAAATACCAGTAATGAAAATGTTATGAAGTATTCCGGCAAAGATTTTTATAACAAGGTTTTTGAATTAGTAAAAAAAATACCTGCCGGTAAAGTTACTACATACGGCGCAATAGCTGAATGTCTGGGAAGTAAATCATCTGCCAGGATGGTAGGGTGGGCGTTAAATTCTACAAAGAGAAAAGATGCTAATGTACCAGCTCATAGGGTTGTTAACAGAAATGGTATGCTTACAGGAAAGAATCACTTTGATGGTATAAATATGATGGAAGAGTTATTAGTTTCAGAAGGTGTTAAGGTAGAAAAAAATAAAATAGTAAACTTTAGTGATTTCCTTTGGAACCCTTGCTCAAATAAATAACAATCAATTTTTTCTAAAATTTTAAGAAAATCAATTATTGTGTATATCTTTATTACACTATTTTAGCAAAAAAAAATTCTATGAACGAAGGTCTGGTTATTATCCCTACTTATAATGAAAAAGAAAATATTGAAGAGATAATCAGAAAAGTATTTTCACTTGCCGTTACTTTTGATATTTTGGTAGTTGAAGATGGTAGTCCTGATGGTACTGCTCGTATTGTTGAGGAACTAATGAATGAATTTCCCAAACGGTTACATATATTAAACAGAAAGGGAAAAAAGGGTCTGGGAACTGCTTATATTGATGGTTTTAAATGGGCTTTAAATCATCATTATGATTTTATTTTTGAAATGGATGCTGATTTCTCTCATAACCCGGATGATCTGGTTCGCTTGTATGATGCTGTTGTGAGAGGTGCTGATGTTGCTATTGGATCACGGTATATAACAGGAGTAAATGTGGTTAACTGGCCAATGTCCAGAGTGTTAATGTCTTATTATGCTTCTGCCTATGTGCGGTTAGTTACCGGAATGGAGATAAGAGACACTACCGCTGGTTTCGTATGCTGGAGGAGAACTGTTTTAGAGTCTATTGACCTGGATAGAATAAAATTCGTTGGATATGCTTTTCAAATAGAAATGAAATATACAGCTCTTAAATTAGGTTTTAAAGTTGAAGAAGTTCCTATAATATTTACTGATAGGACAAAAGGTGAATCAAAAATGAATAAAACCATTTTTAAAGAAGCTATTTTAGGTGTGATAGATTTGCGTAAAAGGAGTTTACTGGGAAAGATTAAACCAAAAAAATATAACTAATGAATACTCAAACGTCATATCTAATTAAAGATGCAAAGATAGTAAATGAAGGAAGGATAGTAAATGGTAATGTGTATATAAAAAATGGCCTGATTGAGAGAATTGAAGAGAATTCTAAATCTATTGACGGTAATTATACTATTGTGGATGCTGCCGGTCATTACCTTTTACCGGGAGTTATTGATGATCAGGTTCATTTTCGTGAGCCCGGACTAGAGTATAAGGCCGATATATATACTGAAAGTAAAGCTGCTGTAGCTGGAGGTGTTACAAGTTTTATGGAAATGCCTAATACCATACCTCCGGCTTTGACCGTTGATTTATTAGAGGATAAATATAAAAGAGCAGCTAAGAAATCTTTGGCTAACTATTCTTTCTATATGGGAGCTTCAAATGATAATTTGGATGAGGTACTGAAAGTTGATCCTGCAAAGGTTTGCGGATTAAAGGTGTTTATGGGTTCCTCTACAGGAAACATGTTGGTAGATAATGATGAAACATTAGAAAATATCTTTTCAAAGGTTCATATGCTGATAGCAACACATTGCGAAGATGAAGCTACAATAAGGAAAAACCAGAATTATTTCTTTAAGAAATTAGGTGATAATGCCAAAGCAGATATTCACCCTAAAATCAGAACTGCTGAAGCTTGCTATTTATCTTCATCAAAAGCTGTTAATCTGGCTAAAAAGCACGGAACACGGTTACATATTCTGCATCTTTCCACAGCAAAAGAAATGGAGCTTTTTGATTCGACGTTACCATTGAATGAAAAAAAGATTACGGCAGAAGTGTGTATTCATCATTTATGGTTTTCTGATAAGGATTACTCTTCTAAAGGGAATCTTATTAAATGGAACCCTGCTATTAAGACGGAAAACGACCGTGAAGCACTTTGGAATGCTTTACAGGAAGGCAAATTAGACGTTGTGGCTACTGATCATGCTCCTCATACACTGGAAGAAAAACAAAGACAATATTTTCACTCTCCATCAGGAGGTCCCATGGTTCAGCATAGTTTGGTGGCAATGTTAGAATTTGTAAATCAAAATAAGATAGACATGGAAAGTGTAGTTGAAAAAATGTGCCATAATCCTGCAATATTATTTAATGTAGAAAAACGAGGATTTATACGAAAAGGTTATTTTGCTGATTTGGTTTTGGTTGACCCTAATGAAACATGGAAGGTCAGTAAAGAAAATATATTGTATAAATGTGGTTGGTCGCCAATGGAAGGGGTAAACTTTAACTGGAAAGTTAAGAAAACATTTATTAATGGAATTCTTGTTTATGATGATGGTAAATTTAATGAAAAACATAAAGGAATGCGTTTGACTTTTTTTAGGCCTTCCTAAAAAGTTCTTTTGAAAAATAAAACCTACTTACAATAAAAAGAGGCTGCAAGTAATTGCAGCCTCTTTAGCATAATATGAGAAATACTTACTGTGCTATTTCTTAATGATTTTATACCTGTATACTGTATGTCTTAAATCTAAAACAATAGTATATTTTCCGTCAGCAGGAATAACAATGTTTTTCCCTCCGGGTTGTAATAAGCCATCATTATTATCACTGCCGTAGTTTAAATCCCAAGCTTTATTTGCTCTGAATTTTACTTCTCCTTTTACAAGGTTTAGAGTAATAGTCCATAAACCAGTAGCAGGGCTAAATGTCATCGGCTGACCGCTATTCCAACCATCTGGTGTTGCAGAACCAATTAATCCCCACGTTGTTTTTAAGTATGACCATGTTAAAGCTTGAGTATCTACATTAAACTTATAATAACCTGAATCTGGTACAGAAAGGTTTCCGGCGCCACCATCAGTACTTAATGTTCCAGCAGTAGCTCCGGCGCCATAATTAGTACCGTCCCAAGCTCTCTTACTGGTAAATTTAAATTCAATTGGTGGAGTTGCTTTCATGTAAATGTAACCTTCATATTGGCTATTACTTTTAATTGAACCAATTGAGTCAGCTTTATCCGGAGCCCATCCCTGATATGATCCGGGAACATATAGTTGAGGATAAACAATAGGAATAAAGAATGTGTTAACAGTTACATTAATAGTTTGTGAAAATACTGTATCAACGTGGTCATTTACAATGGCTATTAACCTCATTTGCACATCCACAGGTAAAACACTTTGTGGATTTGCCTTCATAGTATTTACTTTATTATTGAAATCAGCAACTTTTACTTTTAGAGTGTCTTTACTTTCAGTATTTCCTAAAGATAAGGCATCAGCAAAATTAGTGCCTGCCTTTGCTATTTGAAGAAAATATTTCACAGCTGCTTTAAAACCATACTGTGCAGGTGTCCAGGTAAATTGCATTACACTGTCCGACTGTGCTTTTGTAAAGGTTATCGAAGCACCATCATTCAAACCTTTTAAGGTAGGTGCTTTAATATTTGCAGGGTTCAATACAACTTTTGGAGCTTCTTTCTGACAAGAATAAAAGCCAACCACTGTTGCAAAAATTAAAAGAAATATTGAAATCTTTTTCATGTTTGTCATTGTTAATGATTAATAACCAGGATTTTGTTTGAGTGTTGGATTAGCTGTTAGATCAGAAGCCGGTATTGGATATAAATTATATTTAGAATTTGTAGCAACACCAGCTTGAACTCCACCTTTCCAAGGCCATAAGTATTTATCTCCGGTAAACTCACCGAAACGAATTAAGTCTGTTCTGCGGCTGCATTCCCAATACAGTTCACGGGCTCTTTCATTCAGAATAAAAGGCAATGTTAATTCACTGGAAGTAATATCTCCTAATGTGTTTCCATATGCTCTGGTTCTAATTTTATTTACATAATTTAACGCTGTAGTTAAATCGCCACCGGTACCACCTCTTAATACAGCTTCAGCATACATTAAATAAACATCTGCTAAACGAAATACCGGAAAATCTGTATCAGGAAATGTTAAATCTTTTCCAGGTTGTCCTGTAGAAGTAATATTTTTAAATTTAGTTACAGCTATACCATCAGTAAACGTACCTATATTATTAATCTGTAAAGTTTGACCCTGAGTATAAAATAATGCACGGTGATCTACTTTATTGTTAACGATGGTATAAGTATAAGGAGGAACTCCAAGTTTTAAGGAAATAGTATAGTTTCCTGCTGTGGCTATTGGAATATTAGCACCACCTTCCTGAAGAGTTCCATCGTTATTATTACTTCCATAATTCAATGACCAACCTCCATTAGCTCTGAATTTAATTTCGCCTGCTGTCAAATCAACAGTTACTGTCCATAAGCCGGTAGCTGGTGAATAATGCATTGGGGTATCAGTAGACCATTGTCCAGGGGTGGCAGAACCTATTAACCCCCATGTGGTTTTTAAGTCGGACCATGTTAATGCTTGTGTATCTACATTAATTTTATAATAACCTGAATCAGGAACAGAAAGGTTAGGCCCGGTAGTGCTTAAAGTACCAGGTGTTGCGCCTGCTCCGTAGTTGGTATGACTCCAATCGCGGGCACTTGTAAATTTAAATTCTCCTGCAGTTTTCATATACACATAACCTTCATATTGATTGTTGCTTTGCACTGATGCCAAGGCTGGTGCTGTTTCGGGATCCCAACCCTGGTATCCTCCCGGAACATAAATTTCAGGATAAGTAGCTGTAGCACTTTTCATTAATGGAGCAGCAGAAGGTATTACTCCGTTAGGATAGAATTTTTTTATCAAGGCACTTGTTGTTCTGGTGCCTGCCCAACCGCCATCTATTCCAAAATCAGCTGGATTCATACTTCCTCCTACAGCTGCATGAATAATAAAAGTAGTACCTCCCCAAGTTCTTGAATGGATACCATCAAAATCAATTGGGAAAATTACTTCCGGATTATTAACATTATTATCAGCAAGAAAAAGGTTCTGATATTTGGGATCTAATGAATAACCAGCTGCAATAACTTTTTTGGCATAGGTAATACAATCTGTATATCTTTCCTGTCCGGTATAAACCTTAGCGTTTAAATATAATTTTGATAATAGAGTCCAGTCAGCAGCCTGATCAGCTCTTGCATATTCATTTTGACGAGCAGGAATTAAATCAGGAATAATAGCTTTTAATTCTGATTCAATATATTTAAATAAATCGGCACGAGAAATTTGTTTAGGAAAAAAGGCTCCTACAGGATCCTTTTCTGTAACAAAAGGCATGCTTCCAAAATTATCTAACCCATGCCAGTAACTTAAAGCTCTTAAGAATCTAGCTTCAGCTCTGTAATGTTTTATGTTAGCCATTAATTTAGCATCATTGTTTTGTCCTCTTGCCGCAAGTTTTGCATCAGTAGTTTGACGTAAAAATTCATTTACCAGAGATACCTGATACATTACTCTGTAATAAAAAGCAGTAATAAACACATCACTGGATCCCCAGGCTTGTTTATGAAAATTCTGGATTGTCTGGTCGTTCCATCCAATAACAGCCTCGTCAGTAGGTAGTTCCTGAAGATACCATAAACCACGAAGATATTCACCAAAACCTTCGTCAATTCCTCTAATATCAGGGTTTCCGTCAGGTCCGGTTTGTCCTGACATGGTTAAACCTGCATATAGTTTTGCAAGTGCCAGTTTATAATTTGCTGTATCATTAAATACAGTAGCCGATGTAATTGTTTTGGGATTCAACGGCACTGTGTTCAAGTCTTTCGTACATGACGAAACAATGAACGCAAGACTTGCAATTAACAGTAATTTTGAAAATATTTTGTACATAACTTTATTTTTTTTCTGTTAAAATTGAAGATTAAGTCCAAATACCAAAACTCTCGGTCTTGGATAAACATTGTTGTCAATACCACCAAATACTTCCGGATCAAGTCCTTTATAATTTGTAATTACAAATGCATTGTTTAAGGTTAATGACAATTTTAAATTAATTGGGGCACCATCCTTGTTTTTATTTAAATTAGGAAAAGTATATCCCAGAGTTACATAATCCATCCTGAAAAAGGAGGCATTTTGTACATAATAATCTGATAAATAATGTGGATTTACAAAATTCGTATTAGTAACACTTGTTGTGATATTACTTAAATAAGGACCTTCAGGTCTGTAAAGTCTTCTGTAAACGCCATTCATTGAACTTACATTATTATAAACGTAGTTTCCCAGATTAGCTCTTCCTGAAAAGGAGAATGTCCAACTTTTATAATTGAAATCTGAAGATAGGCCAAAAGTTACAGCCGGTGATGGGTCATGGTAGTGGTAACGGTCTGCATTTGTAATGATTCCGTCACCATTTCTGTCAACATATAAACCCGGAATTGGTTTACCTTTTGTATCATATACTTGCTGATATACAAAGAATGAATATGCCGGATAACCAACGCTATGAATCTGAACAGTGTTTCCAACACCTCCGGAAATTCCACCAACTTGAACACCTAAATAATTTGGGTCGTTGGTTGCTGTTAATTTTGTTATTTTATTTCTATTTAGAGCAACATTAAATCCTATAGACCAATGCATATCTTTTTTAGCAATAGCTCTTCCGAAGATTGAAAACTCTACTCCCCGGTTTTCCATGTCACCAATATTTGTTAACAAATAATTGGTAAGGTTAGAACCGGCAGGTACAGGAATAAAATTTAACAAATCTGTAGTTTTACGATAATATACATTTAATGATCCATAAATTCTATCTTCTAAAAATCCATAATCAAGACCTGCATTATAGGTGGCTGTTGATTCCCATTTTATATTTGCATCATATCCCTGAGGACGTAAAGTAAGATAAAATAAATTACCGAACTGATACATAGCATTTCTTTGACTAAACTCATATCTTGCAAGGTAAGGATAATTACCTTGATTAATGTTTTGTTGTCCTGTTACTCCATAACCTAATCTTAATTTAAGTTGTGAAAATAATTTATTACTTTTCATCCATGGTTCATCAATTACTCTCCACGCAAAAGCAACAGCTGGAAATATTCCCCATCGGGTACTTGGTGAAAATCTTGAAGTTCCGTCATCTCTTAATGTAAAAGTAAGTAAATAGCGATTTTTGTATGAATAATTTACTCTTCCAAAAAATGAAACTAAATAATTTTCAGTAGGAGCATTTATTGTATCCATATTATAATCATGAGTATAGTTTCCATTTAAAGAATAATTTTTTAACCAGAAATGTTGCCATGAATATCCGGCCATTACATTAATATGACTTCCAATGCTGTTTAGATCTTTTTCATAATTCATGTAAAAATCAAACAAATCATTTTTCTTTTCCTGGGTGTAATTATTAAGGGTACCACCACCATGAACAGGGTCATAAGTCCATGATGCATATTGTGGAATAACCAGAGATCCTTTACTGTAGGAATGATCTATTGCCATATTGGTATGAGCACTTAAACCTTCTATAGGAAAAGTATAATCTAATTTAAGACTACCTATTATTCCATTAACCTTTGAAGTATTGTCGGTTAGGTTTAATAGTGCCACAGGGTTTGTTGTGGCTAATGTTACGGGCATCCCGTTTGATTGCACTCTGGTAAAATATCCTCCATAATTAGTTGATGTAGTTTGTGGAAGATTAAAAGTATTGGTATAATGAACAGTATAAACCTTATTAGAATAAACAGGTTGTGTAGGGTCCATTTGAATAGCTGCTCCAATTGCTCCCTGGTCTGCAAACTTGTTTTTAACAAATGAGCCATTAACATTTAATGAAACTTTCAGGCTGTTGTTAAAAAAGGTAGGTGTTAAAGCGGCTGTTAAAGTTGTTCGCTGTAAATTTCCGGTTATTAAGATACCATTTTGGTTTGTGTATCCTGCAGACAATCTAAAAGGAATTTTTTTATATGCTCCGGAAACACTAACAAACTGATTAGTTCCTATGGTATTTCTAAAAATTTCATTCTGCCAGTTTGTATTACTGTTACCTAACAACCCTAATACATTAGATTGACCGGCATAGCGGGTTTCTATTAATGATTTGAATTTCTTCGCATCATAAACACTAATTAACCTAGGGACATTATAGTATGAAAATTTGGAACTATAATTTATTGTTAGCGATTCTCCTATACGACCGGTTTTAGTGGTAATAATAATAACACCATTTGATGCTCTGGAACCATAAATTGCAGTTGCAGATGCGTCTTTTAATATTGTAAAACTGGCAATGTTTTCAGGATTAATGGCATTCAGGGGGTTTCTCATTCCGGCTACCCCTTCATTTGAAAGAGGAACTCCATCAACGACAATTAAAGGAGCATTACTTGCTGATAATGATGAGCCTCCTCTAATTCTTATGGTTGCCCCGGCTCCTGGAGCACCACCATTAGTTGTAATACTTACACCTGGAACTTTCCCTACTAATAAATCCATAGGGTTAGCATTTGCTGTTTTGTTAAATTTGGTATCGTTAACAACAGCAACCGCCCCGGTAGCATCTTTCTTCTTTTCTGTTCCATAACCAATTACTACCAATTCGTTTAGGTTGGCAGCAGTTGGCCTTAAGTGAATATTTACTGTGGTGTTTGGTTGAACTTGCTTTTCTTGTGAAACATATCCAATGTAAGAATAAACAAGTGTTGCACCTGGTTTAACTGTAATGGAATATTTTCCATTCATGTCAGCAACGGTTCCTGTAAGGGTTCCTTTTACCACAACCGTTGCCCCTGGCAACGGAGAACCATTTGATGCATCCGTAATTACGCCCTTTACCGTCCCGGATTGAGCGAATACTGTTGATAATCCTCCAAAAAGAAGAAGAATTAACAACAACGAACTAGGAATAAATTTTCTTATCATAACGTGTTGTTTAAATTAAATAATTGCAAAAAATTTCATTTATTTTTAATGTTTAAAATCGGTTCCTAAATTTACATAATTTTAACACCTAAACCAAAATTATCTTTAAATTATGCTCTAATAACTACAACTTAAATAGTTTATAACGTTAACAGGTGTTAATTTCTGTTTAAAGCAAATTTAATTTAAAATAACTCTACTGTGAAAAACGTTTGTTATTTAGAATTTTTACAAAAAAAAGAAGACCATGCAAACCATTGAAATTTAAATCGGTAGCCTGTATAAGACTTAAATGTCTAAGTTATTTCAAATTAACGTAATTTTTGTTTGCAAACGATTGAAATGCTTTGTTGGCTTACCAAATAGGCTTTTGTACTAAAAATTCAAGAAAGTTTTTAAAAATTTAATGAATTTAATTTATTTGTTAAGTTTAAGATAGGTTTATAATATAAAAAAGTGTAAAAAATTGCATATAGTAAGAAATTAAAAATTTGGGATGAATAATTGAATAATCTATTAACCTTAACATGTCTTTTCTGTTTTTTACCTTAAAAATATTAGTAATTAATTATTCAATAATATTATTTTTTAGTAAATGTGATTTAAATATGTAGGAATTTAATTGCCAGCATTATCAATTCTTTTATTTAAAAAGTTATTGAAAAATTAATTATTAATAAGGAAGAACTTTTAAATAGTTTCTTTTTTACTGATATAAATAAATTATAGTTTCTTTTTATATGATTACATTCAAAAAAAGTCAGAAATATTGATTTATAACCGTGAAAAAATGTTATTGTTTTAATATTTATTTACTTTTGCCTGTGAGATAAGTTTTGCCGGGAATAAAAAAATCATTCTATGTGAGCTTATCTCTATTTTTTTCTTAATTATTTTTTTATACTACAAAACACAAACAATGAGAAATAATGAACAAAAAAATGACCTTCGGCGCCGGATGCGCAGTGCCTTAATGGGGGGCGGAGAGAAGGCTATTAAAAAGCAAAAAGCTATAGGAAAACTTACGGCCAGAGAGCGTATTTTAACTTTGCTTGACGCAAATTCTTTTCATGAGTATGACTTATTTGTGGAACATGCAGCCAGAGATTTTGACATGGATAAAAAATACCTTCCGGGTGATGGTGTAATCACGGGTACAGGTATGATAATGGGGCAACCTGTTTGTATTTATGCACAAGATTTTACTGTTGCAGGTGGATCTTTGGGGTGGATGCATGCTAAGAAAATTACAAAAATTATGGATCATGCATTAAAGTTGAAAGTTCCTTTAATTGGAATTAATGATTCAGGAGGTGCCAGAATTCAGGAAGGAGTAAACTCGTTGGCAGGTTATGGGGAGATTTTTTATAGAAATACCCTTGCTTCAGGAGTAATACCCCAGATATCCGTTATCCTTGGTCCTTGTGCAGGTGGTGCCGTATATTCTCCGGCCCTTACCGATTTTGTTTTTGTAGTTGAAAACATATCAAAAATGTTTATTACCGGGCCTGAGGTAATAAAAACAGTTTTAGGAGAGGAAATAACTATGGAAGAATTAGGAGGTGCCAGGGTACATTGCGAAACTACCGGTAATGCACATTTCTTTGCTGAATCAGAAGAGCAATGTTTTGACCAGATTAAAAACCTTATCAGTTATATTCCTTGGAATAATTCCAGAAAAGCTATGCCTTTTCCAAAAAAGAAACCTAAAACTAAAAAATATAATATAGAAAATATTATTCCTGTCGACCCCAGAGAACCTTACGATGTTAAAGATGTTATAAAAGCTTTAACTGACGATTCTGAATTTATGGAAGTGATGGAATTATTTGCGCAGAATATTGTTATTGGTTTTGGCAGGATGGATGGTGCTACTGTTGGATTTGTTGCTAATCAGCCACTTGTTCTTGCTGGAGTCCTTGATGTAGATTCTTCTGATAAAGCAGCTCGCTTTATTCGTTACTGCGATGCGTTTAATATTCCTTTGGTAACACTAGTTGATTTACCTGGATATTTACCTGGTGCTGATCAGGAATATGCTGGAGTTATAAGGCATGGAGCTAAAATTTTGTATGCTTATTCCGAAGCTACAGTTTCGAAAATAACTTTGATAATGCGGAAAGCCTATGGAGGTGGGTACATTGCGATGTGTTCCCATCATCTTAGAGCTGATTTTGTTTTTGCCTGGCCTACTGCTGAGATTGCTGTTATGGGCCCTGAAGGTGCAGCAAATATAATTTTTAGAAAAGAAATAGCGGCTGCAGAAAATCCGGATGAATTTCGTAAGCAAAAGGTTGAAGAATATAAAAAGAAGTTTGCTAATCCATATGTAGCTGCAGCTTATGGTTATATTGATGCTGTTATTGAACCTGGTGAAACGAGGAAAATGATTATAAGAGCTCTGGAAATTTCTACTGATAAGGAAGTTGCATTGCCTAAAAAGAAACATGGAATACCACCATTTTAAAGATATTTGTTATGAGTACTGAAAATAAGGATCAAAATGAATTTTCTGATTTCTCAATAGGTGGCCTGCATTATAAAACCCACCTTACTAAGAAATTTATTAACAGAAAAAAATATGAAGAGCATAACCCTAAATTAATTAAAGCTTTTATTCCCGGTACAATTATAGAAGTTTTTGTTAAAAATAATAATAAAGTATTGGAAGAACAGCCTTTATTAATTTTAGAGGCCATGAAGATGAGGAATGTAGTTTATGCCCCACAATCCGGTAAAATAAAAAAAATATGGGTTAAAGCCGGAGAAATGGTTGCTAAGAATCAACTTTTAATTGAATTTTATTAACCGTTTAAAAGAGTTGATTAGTGTTGTCAATATAATTTAGAAGGATTTCACTTCCTATACCTGAATGGGCTGAAGTTACAATTATTGGAGGTAATACTTCCCATGATTGCTTTAGCTCATTTTTATAAAAAGATAAATTACTTTCTAACTTATTACGGTTTAACTTATCTGTTTTAGTAAATGTTAACACAAATGGAATTTCTGATATAGCAAGCCATTTCATAAATTCTAAATCAGATTTCTGAGGTTTATGACGGCTATCTATAAGTAGAAAAACATTCATCAAATTGGAACGGGTTAAAATATAATCCCGTATCATTTTCTCCCAGTTTTTTCGATCTGTTTTTGATCGCTTAGCATAACCATATCCAGGTAAATCTACTAAATACCATTCATTATTAATTTCAAAATGATTTATAGTAATGGTTTTGCCGGGGGTTGTGGATATCTTTGCTAATTTTTTCCTCCCCGTTAAAAAATTAATTAAAGAAGATTTGCCTACATTTGACCTGCCTATAAAAGCATATTCAGGCTTTTCCGGTTTAGGACACTGCGAGGTCTTTGTTGAACTCGTTAAAAATATGGCTTCTTTTATTTTCATTATAAAATCTCCTAACGAAAGTTAGTGTGTATAAAAATTTATTTACCGGAAAAGAATTTGGTAATTCTTTTTTTATAGGTGTTTACATGCCGTTCTTTCTTTTTGTGATAGATATCTTTTATAGTCAGTAAAATTCCGGTTTCTTCAACATTGCCAAAATGATCATTCAAACTGGTTCCAAAAATTCGCATTGTTGAAGATAAATTCATATATGCATTGATTAGAGGTGGAACGTTTTCACCTAATTTTCTAACGGTTCTAACCAAAGTTTTATAATCGTCTTCGTAACTGTTTCCGGAAAAAATGCTTTCAAGTACATTTTCCTCAGTTTCAAGCTTTAATGAGGTTCGTGGAGTAATTAAATGTTCAGGATCTTTAAAATATTTATTCATGAAGAATAAAATTAAATCTCTGGCAAACCTGTTATATTGAGGGTACATAGTTACTTTTCCAAAAAGATATTGAATATGAGGATGGTCAACTATTAGTGCCCCTATACCATCCCAAAGATTATCTAATGCATATAGTCCGCGCCTCAGGTTATAAGTAGGTTGGTATAAAGGTTGTACAAATGATCTTCCCAGCTCAATTGTTTCCGGTAGATAATCTGTGATAAATTTTTCCGAGTAGTTAAAAAGCCTTGAAGTTGGAGAAAATACCTGGCCGTTTTCTACTTTTAAATTTTTACAGTCTATAAACCTGTAACCGCCAACAATAGCTTCTTCATCAGGATCCCAAACAATCATTTGTTTGAATGAATTTGACCCTAAATCATATTCGTCTATATCAGTACTTTTTCCTGTACCGCCTCCGGCATCTCGAAATGTAACTTCTCTTAGCCTGCCGATTTCCTGCATTACATTAGGTGAGTTTTCAGCTGTAATAATGTAAATTTGATTGTGGCCATTATTGGTAGAACGTAGTAATTTGTTTTTAGTTAACTCTTTAGTTAAAACTCTTTTATCAATTGGAGGAACAATTGTTTCCATTTTTTAATTTCTTTTTTGCAAAGATACGTAATCAATCCTGAAAAAAGGATATTTCCGGATTATCTTTAAGTAAATAAACATAGTCTCGTAAAGCATTTGCCCATTCGGTTTTAGTTTTTCTATGATCGAAAAATTTATACGAAATGGGTTTGCCAAAAGTGATTGTAAGGGTTTCATTTTTTTGCTTGGAAAATTCATCTACCAGATAAAGCATTTCAATATTACTTTTAATATGAAGTAGTTTTCTCAGATTAGCTATGTTATAAAAAAAATTAGTATTTCTACCACTAATAAATGTTGGTATTATGTCTTTTTTAAATCTTTTTGCTTTAGTGATAAATGTAGGATGCCAATCTAAATCTTTTATTTTCCCGTGCTGTTTTCTTGATACCAGTCCGGCAGGAAAGTAACAAATTATTTTATCTGATGAAAAAGTATCATTTATTATTGTGATATTTTCTATGTTGGAACCATGTTTATTTATCGGAATAAATAATGGTTCCAGGTTTTTTACATTCATTAAAATATCGTTTACCGGAAAAATCAAATCCTTTCTTATTTTTCCTACCGATTGCATAAGAGCTAACCCGTCTAATCCTCCTAAAGGATGATTGGAGGCTACAATTGCTCCACTAGTTTCAGGGATATTTTCTTTTCCAATAATTGTTACCTTGGTATTCATAAATTCTAATGCCCCATCAATAAATGGAAGTCCCTGTAAATGACCGTATAACTTTATAAACTCATTTAATTCATCCTGATGGAGAATTCTTCTTAAATAACTAATAACAAACCATGGAAGTACTTTTCTTAATGATGGACTTTTTCGCTGTATTACTTTTTCAATATCAATTAATTCCGGTTGGAATACTTTATCTGTTTTAGAAGCATCTCCCATCTTTATTTTTTTTATTTGCAAAAATAAATATTTATTCTCTATAAGGTTTTATGCATCAAATTTACTAAAATAGGGTTATTAACATTTTGTTTCTTTACGTATTGTTGAAAAAATCTTATCACGAAAAGCAGGTTAAACATATAAGTTGATATACAGGCAGTTACCCTTATTTAAAATTTGATATTTAGGGGAAATACAATGCTTTTTGTTAACAATGTGGTAAATTGTGGTAAAATATGTTAAAATGTGGTAAATAAAATGTATATTTACACCATAAAAACTGTGTTTAATGCTCAACGTAATAGGAACATATGAAGCTAAGATTGATGCCAAAGGGAGGCTCATGTTTCCAGCAGCTTACAAGTTGCAGTTGGGGGATGAGGTTAAAAAGGGGTTTGTAGTAAAGAGAAGTATTTTTAAAAAATGTCTTGAACTTTTTACTATGGAGCAGTGGAATCAGGAGTCATCAATGGTTAGCAGGTTAAACATGTTCAATAAAAAAAACGCAGAGTTTGCCACCAAGTTTATGGCTGGAGTGAAGCCGGTAGAGCTGGATGGAAATGGCAGATTATTACTTCCAAAAGACCTCCTGAATTATGGGGGAATTGTTAAGCAGATCGTGCTTTCATCAGTTGTAAACAGAATTGAAATCTGGGATAAGGATGCATATGAAGATGCTGTGAATTACGATCCGGATGATTTTGCCAAATTGGCTGAAGATGTAATGGGTGAATCCGAAACTGAATAAATTATGTCGTATCATAATCCTGTTTTGCTTCAATCAAGTATTGAAGGTTTAAATATTAATTCTGATGGAATATACGTGGACGCTACCTTTGGAGGGGGAGGACATTCTGCTGAAATACTGAAACTTTTAGGTGAAAATGCAAAATTGATTGCATTTGATCAGGATGAGGATGCTGTTAAGAATCTTCCGCTGGATAACAGAGTAGTTTTTATTCCTCAAAATTTCAGGTATATGAAGAACTTCTTGAAATTATATGATTTTATTCCGGTAGATGGTATTCTTGCTGACTTGGGAGTTAGTTCACATCAGTTTGATGAGGCCGAAAGAGGTTTTTCTATCAGGCATGACGGCCCGCTGGATATGAGAATGAGAAAAAGTCAGGAAAAATCTGCAAGAGAAATAATAAATGAATATTCAGAAGAAGAATTACAACAAATTATAAAACTCTATGGGGAAATAAAGAATTACAGATGTATGGCTAAAGCCATTGTTAAATATAGAAATAATAATAAAATTGAAACTACTTTTCAATTAATAAAGGCTGTAGAGTCATGCGTTCCTGATTCAAAAAAAAATAAAATTCTTGCAATGTTATTTCAAGCTGTAAGAATTGAGGTAAATGAAGAGCTTGAAGTGCTTAAAACATTCCTGATACAGTCACAAGAAGTTTTGAAGCCCGGCGGAAGATTGGTGGTAATATCGTATCATTCGTTAGAAGACCGGTTAGTAAAAAACTTTATGAAAACAGGGAATTTTGAGGGACAGATAAAAAAGGACTTTTTTGGAAATAATCTGGTTGCTATGAAGCCGGTATTAAATAAAGTAATAGTGCCTGATAATGACGAAATAAATAAAAACTCCAGAGCACGATCGGCAAAATTAAGAATTGCAGAAAAACTGTAATTGCCACCTGTATATAGACTCATGGCGTAAGAAAACATTTATAAATATAGGTGAAAATGAAAACAAATAAATATAAACCGGAGAAGAAAGATAAAAAAGTAAAGAAAAAGAATAAAAAAAACAGGAAGTTGGGAAAAGCAACCCAGGAAATCCTGGCTGGTGATGTGTTTGAAAAAAAAGAGACAGTAAAATGGATTCCATTTATTCTGTTTTTAACGTTGTTGGCATTTTTATATATCACCAATGATTATATAATAGAAAGTAAAGTTAGAAAAATAGGAAAACTTCAAAAAGAGTTGATGGAACTACGTTATGAGTATGTTTCTGTTAAATCTAATTTAATGAATATCAGTAAGCAATCGCAATTGGCAAAGCGATTGGAGAAAATGGGGATTAAAGAAAATAAAGAGCCGGTAAAAGTGATTAGGATTCAATCAAAAGAAAAATAAACTTGATAAACGAGAAAAAGGACATATTGTGGAGAGTTTACCTGGTTTACCTGGGGATGTTTCTTTTTGGCATAGCCATTATTGTAAAGATGGTATATATTCAAGTTAAAGAGGGCCCTCAACTTGCAGAAAAAGCGCAAAAGCAGGAGATAAGGCTTTTTAGTTTAAAAGCTGACAGAGGAAATATTTTATCTGCTAATGGAGAATTGCTGGCCACATCAGTTCCTGTTTTTGAATTGAGAATGGATGTAGGCTCGCCATATATAAGTGATAATACTTTTTATTCTAATGTTGATTCCCTTGCCGTGAGTTTGCATAATTTGTTTGGCAAACATTCTACAAGGTTTTACAAAAGATTGTTAGTTAAAGCCAGAAAAAAAGGAAACCGGTTTCTTTTATTGAAAAGACGGGTTAGCTATGAACAATTAAAAAGAATCAGACAGTTTCCAATATTAAGAAAAGGAAAAATACGGGGAGGGTTAATTACATTTCAGCAAACAAAAAGGAAGTTACCTTTTGGAATGCTGGCAGCAAGAACCATAGGTTATGAAATTAAATCTCAAAATTTAAAAGTAGGTATTGAAGGTGCTTACAATAGTATTTTAACTGGCGTGGATGGTAAGCAGTTGAGACGAAGATTAAATCATAATGCTTGGATACCAATTCATTCAAAAAATGAAAAAGAGCCTCATAATGGTGAAGATATTGTTACCACAATTGATGTAAACCTTCAGGATGTTGCTGAAAATGCTCTTCGTAAGCAGTTGATTAAACATAAAGCCAGAATGGGATGTGCTGTATTGATGCAGGTGCAAACTGGTGATATAAAGGCTATTGCAAACCTTTCTTATAATCCTTCCAATGGAGAATATGATGAAGTCTATAATATGGCTGTTGGAAAAAAATATGAACCGGGGTCTACTTTTAAACTAGCTTCAATAATTGCAGTTTTGGAGGATCACAAGGTTAAACTATCAGATACAATTTCCGTTGGAAAGGGATATGCTGTTTACTACGGCAGAACGTTAAGAGATGTTCATGCAATGGGAGATGGCAGAATTACTGTAAGGGAAGCTTTTGAACATTCTTCAAATGTGGGTATTTCAAAAATAATTTATAACAGTTATAAAAAGAATCCAGCAAAATTTATTAAAAGGCTTTATCAAATGTCTTTAAATAAACCTCTGGGTATAAAAATACCTGGAGAAGCCCGGCCATATATCAAATCTCCTGAGGATAAAAAATATTGGTATTTAACATCTCTTCCATGGATGTCGGTAGGATATGAGTTAGAGTTAACGCCATTACAAATTTTAACCTTTTATAATGCGGTAGCAAATAATGGAGTGGAAGTTAAACCTCGTTTTGTAAAGGAAATTACAGAAGGAGGAACAGTTGTAAAGAAATTTCCTGTTAGAGTACGTAATTCTCAAATTGCTTCAAGTGAAGTAATAAAAAAAGTGCGGTCGTTACTTGAGGGTGTTGTTCTTCGCGGAACTGCTCAAAACTTGAAAAATAAACATTTTACTATTGCAGGTAAAACAGGAACAGCAAAAATTTCAGAAAATGGGAAGTATATAAATGCATATAATGCAACATTTGTAGGATATTTCCCGGCTGACAATCCAAAATACAGCTGTATTGTTGTTATTAACAGGCCTAAAAACGGATATTATGGTTCGGCTGCTGCTGCACCTGTTTTTAAAGAAATTGCTGATAAGGTTTATGCCACTTCCCTGGCATTTGAAAAAACATATAGTGATACAAGCAGCAAAGAAAAAAGTCTCCCTGCAATATATCATCCGGCATGGTATCCGGATTTAAAAACAATTTATAGCTATTTGCAGGTGAACCAACAAAATTATCTGGCCAATGAAAGTTGGGCTGTGGTTTTACCGGACAAAAAAAATAACCGTGTTGTTTTTAAACCTGTGGATTTTAAGCCGAAAGTCATTCCTAATTTAAAAGGCATGAAAGCAATAGATGCAGTATATATCTTGGGAAAAATGGGCTTAAAGGCTGATTTAAAAGGGATAGGAATTGTTTACTCACAATCATTAAAGCCGGGAGCCTATTATAAAAAAGGCCAATTGGTACAACTTAGATTAACAAAAATTAATTAAAATTGGTGAAAACTATAAGTGACATATTGCATGATGTTGATATCCTTGAGATTAAAGGGAATACAAATCAACCTGTGTTGGGTATTTCATTTGATTCCAGAAAAGTAAGTAACAATTTTGTTTTTGTTGCAGTTAGAGGTGTAAATTCTGATGGTCATGATTTTGTTGAAACAGCCATTATAAATGGTGCAACCTCTGTGGTTTGCGAAGAAATGCCTGTAAATATTTTAACTAACATTTGTTACATACAGGTTGAAAATACTTCGAGAGCCCTGGGAATAATATCATCTAATTTTTTCGACAATCCTTCATCTAAACTTAAATTAATTGGTGTAACAGGTACCAATGGCAAAACAACTATTGTAACATTGCTGCACAGTCTTTTTATGTCTTTGGGATACCCTTCCGGGATGCTTTCAACCATTGTTAATAAAATTGAAAATACAAAGGTCGCTGCAACTCATACCACTCCCGATCCTGTTTCAATAAATCGTTTATTAAATGATATGGTTATAGCGGGTTGCGAATTTGCATTTATGGAAGTTAGTTCACATGCAATAGTACAAAATAGAATTGCCGGATTAAATTTTTCCGGTGGTATTTTTACAAATATTACCCATGATCACCTTGATTATCATAAAACTTTTAAAGAATACATAAAAGCTAAGAAAAAATTTTTTGATGAACTTACCGATCATGCATTTGCCATTGTTAATTCTGACGATAGGAATGCACAGGTTATGGTGCAAAATACCAAGGCTGCAATATATACTTACGGTTTAAAAAATATGGCTGATTTTAAAGGAGTCATTTTAGAAAATGAACTGGAGGGGGTTAAAATTAAAATAAATAATCATGAACTTTTTTCCCTTTTAATAGGTGAATTTAATGCATACAATCTATTAGCAGTTTACGGAACTTCAGTACTTCTGGGGTTAGATGAAGATGAGGTGCTAATAGCATTAAGCACATTAAAAGGTGCTGATGGCAGATTTGAAATTTTGCGGGCAAAAAATGGAGTTACAGGAATTATAGATTATGCCCATACCCCTGATGCACTAAAGAATGTTTTGCAAACTATTCAGAAACTACGAAAAGGTAATGAACAAATTATTACCGTTGTTGGTGCAGGAGGGGACAGGGATAAGAAAAAAAGGCCTTTAATGGCCTCAGTGGCGGCTAAATATAGCGACAGGTTAATTCTAACATCTGATAATCCCAGATCAGAAAATCCTGAAAATATTTTAAAAGATATGATGGACGGCCTTGATGTGGTTGAAAAAAAAAGTGCCTTAGTTATTAGTAATAGAAAAGAGGCAATAAAAGCAGCATGGCAATTTGCAAGCACTAATGATATTATTCTTATTGCAGGAAAAGGCCATGAAAAATATCAGGAAATAAAAGGAGTTAGATACCCATTTGATGATAAAGAAATATTAATAAAATTATTTGAATAAAAGTTAATTATGTTTTTTCATTTGTTTAAATATTTGCACGATGTTTATGCTGTTCCCGGTGCTGGTGTGTTTCAGTATTTATCCTTTCGTGCAGCCTTAGCTTTGATGACTTCCTTACTTATTGGAATGGCTTTCGGAGGGAGGTGGATTCATTATTTAAACAGAAAACAGGTTGGAGAAACTGTGCGAGACCTTGGTTTGGAAGGACAAATGGAAAAACAAGGAACTCCAACAATGGGAGGGTTGATTATACTTTCTGCAGTTATTATTCCTGCCCTTTTATTTGCCCGTCTTGATAATGTTTATATCCTTTTAATGTTATTTACCACTATTTGGCTAGGTGGTCTTGGGTTTATAGATGATTATATTAAAGTTTTTAAAAAAAATAAAGAAGGTCTTTCCGGTAAGTATAAAATTATCGGTCAGGTTATTCTCGGTCTTGTTGTTGGACTTGTGATGTATTTTAATAAGAATGTTGTAATTCGTGAAAGGATTAAAGAACCAACAGGTGTTGTATATAAAATGATTAATGAACCGAAACCTGTTGCCCATTATGTTAAAGAAGACATTCACTCTTTAAAAACTACTATTCCTTTTTTTAAAAACAATGAATTTGATTATGCTGATTTATTGAAATGGGTTGGTCCTGATTATAAAAAATATGCATTTTTGGTATTCATTCCTATTGTAATATTAATTATTACAGGAGTTTCTAACGGTGCAAATCTCACCGATGGTATGGATGGACTCGCTGCAGGAACATCTGCCATAATAGGTGCTACTCTTGGGATACTGGCATGGATATCTGGTAATATCATTTTTGCTGATTATTTAAATATTATGTACTTACCAGATGTTGGTGAACTTGCAGTTTTTGTTAGTGCATTTGTAGGAGCAACTGTTGGATTTATGTGGTTTAACACTTATCCGGCTCAGGTTTTTATGGGAGATACAGGTAGTTTGGCTATTGGAGGTATTGTAGCTGTTTTTGCCATCATTATCAGAAAAGAATTAATGTTACCCTTATTGGCCGGGATTTTCTTAGTAGAAAGTTTATCTGTAATGATGCAGGTAGGATATTTTAAATATACCAAAAAGAAATTCGGACAAGGTAAAAGGATATTTAAAATGGCTCCGTTGCATCATCACTTTCAGAAATTGGGTTTTCCTGAACCTAAAATTGTTGTTAGGTTCCTGATTATTGGAATTGCACTTGCTGTTTTGACAATTATGACGTTAAAAGTCAGATAAAAGAAAATGGAAAATGAGGCAAAAATATCATACAGTTATTCTTGGTGCCGGGGAGAGTGGTACAGGTGCTGCTCTTTTAGCCCATAAACAAGGTCTGTCAGTTTTTGTTTCTGATAAAGAGAAAATTAAAAGTAAATATAGACGCGTTCTTAGAAAATATAAAATTGATTTTGAGGAAAAGCAACATTCCGAAGCAATTATCTTTAAAGCAAATCAAGTAATAAAAAGTCCTGGGATTCCTGATAATATATCTCTAATCAGGAATATCAAAAATTATGATATCCCGGTTATTGATGAACTTGAATTTGCTGCTAGATATACCAATGCAAAAAAAATATGCATAACCGGCAGTAATGGCAAAACAACAACTACCTTGTTGTTATATCATATTTTGAAAAATGCCGGAAAAAAAGTTGGTATTGCCGGAAATATGGGAAAAAGCTTTGCCAGACAGGTTGCTTTTCGAAATTATGATGTTTATGTGTTGGAAGTTAGTAGTTTTCAGTTGGATGGCATGTTTAAATTTAAAGCTGATATAGCTGTTTTATTAAATATTACCCCAGATCATCTTAACAGATATAACAATGATTTCTCATCTTATGTAAACTCTAAATTTAAGATTATTCAAAATCAATCAGAAAAGGATTATTTCATATACAATGCGGATGATCCGGTAATAATAAACGAATTAAAAAGAAGAAATATAGAGGCAATTAAAGTTCCTTTTGGAAATATTCCTGTGGAGAACTCTTTAGGAGCTTTTTTATATGAGAATAAAATAGTTTTTAATAACGGTAAAAATAAATTTAATATGACATTGGAACAATTAGCTTTACAGGGAAAGCACAATCAGAAAAACTCTATGGCAGCCGGAGTTGCAGGGCATCTTATGGATATAAGAAAGAATACTATCAAGCAAAGTCTTTCCAACTTTCAAAATATATCCCATCGCCTTGAATTTGTTGCCAGTATTCATGGAATAAGTTTTATTAATGATTCTAAAGCTACTAATGTGAATGCAACGTGGTATGCGCTTGAGTATGTTGACAAGCCAACAGTCTGGATTGTTGGCGGTGTTGATAAAGGTAATGATTATGAAAGTATTATTCCATTGGTAGATGAAAAGGTTAAAGCCATTGTTTGCCTTGGGTTGGATAATACCAATATACATAAAACCTTTGAAAATCATGTGAAAACAATTGTTGATGCCGAATCAGCAAAAGAAGCTGTTGATATGGCATATTATCTTGCCGATAAGGGAGATATTGTTTTATTATCCCCTGCATGTGCCAGCTTCGATTTGTTTGAGAATTATGAAGATCGTGGTGAACAGTTTAAACAAGCAGTTAACGAACTATAAAACTTTATATTTAATATAATGAGAACTATTCTCGGAAAAATAAAAGGAGACCGTGTAATATGGGCAATTGTTTTTATATTGACCATCTTATCATTCCTTGCTGTTTATAGTTCAACAGGAACTCTGGCATATAAATACCAAGGTGGAAATACAACACATTATATGATAAGACATGGCGTATTTCTTCTTTTAGGATTAGCATTAATGTATTTTGCTCATTTGTTAAGATATACATATTACTCAAGAATATTCCAGATTGCTTTTTACATAGCACTTCCATTACTATTATTGACTTTGTTTTATGGCCTGAATCTAAACGATGCCAGACGAGCTTTGCCGTTACCGTTTAACCTCAGTTTTGAGACTTCAGATCTGGCAAAGTTAACTTTGGTGGTTTATCTTGCAAGAATGTTAACAAAAAAAACTCAGGAATTAAAAGATTTTAATAAGGTATTGCTGTATTTATTTTTACCTGTTATTGCTATTTGCGGGTTAATTTTACCTGCCAACTTTTCTACAGCAGCTTTATTGTTTTCTATTAGTATTGTATTAATGTTTATCGGAAGGGTAAAGATTACTTATATTTTGGCAATGATAGCTTTAGTTATTATGTTGGGAGGTGCTACCCTGGGTGTTTTATCCCTTATGCCTAAAGGAAAGCAATGGAGGCTGGATACCTGGAAGGCAAGGGTTGAGAACTTTTCAAAAGGGGAAAAGGCTGAAAACTATCAGGTTGAGCAGGCGAAAATTGCTATAGCAACCGGCGGTTTGCTTGGTAAAATGCCCGGGAAAAGTACACAGAGGAATTTTCTTCCTCATCCTTATTCCGATTTTATATTTGCTATTATCGTTGAAGAGTATGGGCTGGTTGGAGGAACTGTTCTTGTTTTGCTTTATCTTATTTTACTTTTTAGGGCGGTTAGGATTGTAATTAAAGTACCTCGAAATTTTGGGGTTTTCCTGGCAATAGGATTGAGCTTCGGTTTGGTTTTTCAGGCTTTTATAAATATGGCTGTTGCTGTTCATTTATTACCTGTTACCGGCCAACCTTTACCTTTGGTGAGTATGGGTGGAACGTCAATTCTTTTTACAAGCCTGACTATTGGCATTTTACTTAGTGTGAGCCGTGATGTTGAAAATAATAATGAATCAGAACTGTTAGAATTAACACATGAATAAAAAATATAAAATTCTAATTAGTGGTGGTGGTACCGGAGGACATATTTTTCCGGCTATTGCCATAGCCAACGGATTGAAAAATAAAATCCCTGATTCTAATATCCTGTTTGTAGGAGCCAAAGGAAAAATGGAAATGGAAAAGGTTCCCTTAGCCGGATATCCTATTCAAGGCTTATGGATAAGTGGTATTCAAAGAAGATTAACCCTAAAGAATATTACCTTTCCTTTTAAATTGGCATCAAGTTTATATAAAGCACGAAAAATTATTAACACTTTTTTCCCCGATGTTGTTATTGGAACCGGAGGGTATGCAAGCGGGCCATTGCTCAGAATGGCTGCATTAAAAAA